>CADEEH010000375.1 GCA_902826305.1 uncultured Burkholderiales bacterium | reverse complement strand
GATCGGCTGGTAGTACAGGTCGAGTTCGCCGCGCTTGATCGCCATCGGCAGCTCGGCGACGAGTTGCAGCTGCTCGATCCGTTCGTCGCTCATCGCGCCGGCGAAGAAGCGCACGTCGTTGCGGCCGCCCGACTTGACCTCGTACATCGCGTGGTCGGCGCACTTGAACAGCACTTCCGGATCCTCGCCGTCGCGCGGTGCAACCGCCACGCCGATGCTCGCCGACAGGAAATACGCGCGCCCCTTGAGCACGAACGGCTTCTCGAGCGCGGCCAGCGCGCGGCGGGCGATCCGTTCGATCTCGGCGCGATCGTCCAGGCCGGTCAGCAGCAGGATGAATTCGTCGCCGCCGATGCGCCCGGCGACGTCGGCGGGGCGGATGCTGGTGCGCAGCCGTCGTGCGACCTCGATCAGCACCCGGTCGCCGACCTGATGGCCGAGTGTGTCGTTGATCAGCTTGTAGCGGTCCAGGTCGACGTAGAGCACCGCGGCCGGCTCGCGGCGCCTGAGCCTGGACTCGAGCTGCTGGGTCAGGTACGTGCGGTTCGGCAGCCCGGTGAGCGCGTCGTGCAGCGACGCGTGCATCAGGCGCTGCTCGGCGCGTTTGCGCTGCAGGTACAGGGACAACGTCCGCGACAGGATCTCCGAGACCTGGACCAGGAAACGATCGCCCTTGAAGGTGTACGGGCTCAGGAACAGCAGCAGTGAGATCGTCTGCCCGTGTTCGTCGAGGATCGGCGCGACGAACGCGGCCGACGCTTCGAGCCGGGTGCACTGGAACCGCTTGGCGAAGTCCTTCTGCGCGTTGACGTCGCGCAGCCACAGCGGCCGGCCGGTCTTCCACGCATGGCCCTCGACGGTCTTGTCGGAGAAGGCGATCTCCTGCGGCAGCTCGGAGATCATCGCGGTGAACTGCGGATAACCCCAGCGTTCGCGGACCTTGTAGGCCTGCATCCCGTGCACCCGGACCAGGTGTGCGCCGCCGCTCCAGCCGAGCCGTCCGGCGAGCAGGATCAGGATCGCGGTGATGACCCGCTCGGGTTCGGTCTGCTCGCGCATCACCGTCGCGATCTCGCCGGTGATCTCCAGCAGCAGCTGCTGTTCGCGTTCGCGGGTGACGTTGCGGCCGACGCCGCGGAAACCCATGAACTTGCCGGTGGGACCGAACACCGGCCGGCCGCTGGTGGTCAGGTGGTAGACGTTGCCTTCCGGATCGATCTGGCTGTACTCGAAGTCGTGGAACGGCTTGCGCTCCTCGAGCAGGATCCGGTGTGCGCCCCAGTCCGGCGTCAGGAATCCCGGCTGCGGCACTTCCCACGGGCGCTTGCTGATCGTGTTGCGGATCCAGCGGCCGACCACCACGTCGATGCTCTCGGACAGGTAGACCAGGCGCAGGTCGGCATCGGTTTCCCAGACCCAGTCCGATCCCATCTGGGTCAGGTCGCGGAACTTGGATTCGCTGGCGGCGAGCTGCTGCTGCATCGCCCGCATGCCGCTGATGTCCTGGTGGATGCCGCC
>CADEEH010000374.1 GCA_902826305.1 uncultured Burkholderiales bacterium | reverse complement strand
TCGTCACGCGCCTGGCATCTGCGATTGTCCCGACGCCGGTACTGCGCATGCCTGCCGTGCCGGTCACCCGCGAGACCAGTCCGGCGCTGCTGTTGTTCGTCGATGGCGACAGCATCACCGCCCACGCCAACCACCTGGTCGACCGGTTGCTGATCGTCCGGCTTGCCGTGGTGGCACGCGGTGCGGATGCCTTCGACGTGGCCGACCAGGCGCTGGTCGCGGCCCACGCGGCAATGCTCGCCGACCCAAATCTGGGCGGTCTGGCCATCGCCGTGCGCGAGATCGACTGCGAATGGGAGTTCGACGACGCCGACGCCGGGGCCGTCGCGCTGCCCGCCCGCTACGAGATCCGTTACCGCACCCATGCCATCGACCTCACCCAAACAGGATGAACCCCTTATGCAAACCCTCTCCATCGAACTACTGAAACCCCATACCCACGCAGGCAAGCGCCTCGCCGTGGGTGATCGCCTTGATCTGAATGACGCCAGCGCCCGTTGGCTGATCGCGCAAGGCACGGCCAAAGCAGCCACCACTGCCACCGATTCCAAACCCACCCGCCGTGATGCCACGTCCGGTGTTTCCACAACTGCAGCCACCCAAGGAGACTGAACATGGCTTACTTTTCCGGACAAGGCCGCGTCTACATCGGCGCACGTGATGAACTCGGCAACCCCGCCGGGCTGACCTTCGTTGGCAACGTGCCCGAGCTGAAGGTGTCGCTGTCGGTAGACACCATCGAGCACCAGGAAGCGCAGTCGGGTCAGCGCCTGACCGACTTGCAGCTCATCAAGACCAAGAAAGGCGAGTTCGCCTGCACCTTGGAAGAGCTGATCGCCACCAACCTGGCGCTCGCGCTCTATGGCACCACGACCACGATCACCCCCGGTACGGTGACTGGCGAACTACTGCCCAACCCGGTCACGCCGGGCAGTCTGTACCCGTTGGCCATGCAAAACGTGTCCGCCGTGCAGATCCAGGACTCGGATGCCACGCCCAAGACGCTCCCGGCCAGCCAGTACAGCGTCAATGCCAAGCACGGTTCGTTGGTGGTGCTCGATGCCACGTCGGGCGGCCCGTACACCGAGCCGTTCACCGTCGATTACGCCTATGGCGCGGCGCAGAGCACGGCGATGTTCACCCAGCCCTTGCCCGAGCGCTGGATTCGCTTCGAAGGGCTCAACACCGCCGACGGCAACCGCGAGGTGGTGATCGACCTCTACCGCGTGGCCATCAACCCGGCCAAGGAACTCTCGATCATCACGGACGAACTGCTGAAGTTCGAGCTGTCGGGCCAAGTACTGGCGGATCTGACCAAGCCAGTCGGCGGTGATCTCGGTCAGTTCGGACGTCTGGTGCTGCTGTGATGGATGACTTCAAAACCTTCCCACCTTCACCGGTGGTCGTGACGCTGTCTGGTACCGCGCTGGAACTGACGCCGATCCGACTAGGTGAGTTGCCACGGCTGCTGGCCGTGGTGCGCCCGCTGGCCGAGGAAATCACCAGCGATCCGGACTGGATGGCGTT
>CADEEH010000373.1 GCA_902826305.1 uncultured Burkholderiales bacterium | reverse complement strand
CGCGATGACGGCACCGGCGCGGAACGCGGTGGTCAACACCGGCCGTGTCATCGAAACCGGCGTCATGACCTGGCAGATGACCATCAATCAATTTGCGACGACGGCGAACCAAGCCTGGGGCTCGCTCGCGCAGACCGTCGGGACCTCGCTCGCGCAAATGACCGCAGGCACCGTGGAGTGGGGCGCGGTCATGCAACAGCTAGGGGTCCAGGTGCTCGGCACGTTCGCCACCACGGCCATCCAGACCGTGGCGCAATGGGTCATTGCCGGGGCGCAACGCGTCGCCGCCAGCACGGCGGAGGCGGCGCAGCTCCTCGGTATTCACACGGGGCTGGAAGCCGCACGGACGGCCGTGACGGGCACGCAGGAAGCGGCGCGGATCGGCATCGCGATGGCGACGAACAAAACAATTATGGCCGGAGTCATTGCCACGCTCGGCGGGATCGCGGCCGTCGGCAATGCCGCACTCGCGACAATGGGCGTCATTGTCACGACCACCTCGGGTGTCCTAGCCGCCATCGGCTCGGCGCTGGTCGGCACGATCATCGGGGCGCCATTGGGCGCGGCCTACCTCGCAGCCAGCGCGGCCGTGTTGGGGGTGGGCGGCGCGGCGGTCGCCTCCGGCTTGGGTGTGGTTCAGGCCGCCATCGGGAGTGCGATCGGCCTCGCCGCCTCGTCGCTCGCGGTGCCCGCCTTCGCGACCGGCGGCGCCGTGTTCGGGCCGACCCTGGCGCTGGTCGGCGAGAACGCCTCGCGCGGCAATCCGGAATATATCGGTCATGCGAATCAACTCGGCCTCAATCGCGGCGGCGTTCACCAGAAGCTCATCATTCAATTTGACGGCCGCACGGTGGCGGAATTGGTGATGCCGCACATGTACGGCGTCTACAAACTCGCAATGGGGAATCGCTGATGCCGTTCGGATCCGGCCCCTTCGGCACCGTGCCCTTCGGCTCCGGCCCGCGCCGCCAAGGCGTCTCGCCGGTGCTGTCCCAGTTCACGGTACGCATCGGCTCGACGGAGGTCCGGCCGTATCTGCGCTGGAATATCTGGCGCGTCACGGAAGTGCTGAACAGCCGCGACACCTCGACCATGAATTTCCTGGTGAAGCCCACGTCGCCCAATCCGAACTATGTCCCGCAGCTCGGCGAACGCGTGCAGGTACGCTACGGCAATGTGCTGTACTGGACCGGCCTCGTCCACGATCGCGAGATGAGCTGGACCACGGAGGCGCGGAACGATCTCAAAGAAATCACGCTGCGCTGTGTGGACCTGACGGCGCTGTGCGATCGCCTCACCGTCAACGAGGTGTACGTCAACAAAACCGCCGGCGAGATCCTGCGCCACATCGTGAGCAAATATCTCGCAGCCGACGGCCTCACGTCCGGTGGCGTGCAGGACGGCCCGGTGATCGCGAAGGTGGTCTTTGCGCGGCGGTATGCGGCCGACTGTTTCGATGCGGTCTGCAAACTGACCGGCTATCACTGGACCGTGGATCAGGGCGGGGTGCTGCAGTACTTCCCGCGCTTCGCGTCCCTCGCC
>CADEEH010000372.1 GCA_902826305.1 uncultured Burkholderiales bacterium | reverse complement strand
CGATCGACTCGATCGCGCCGGCGAACAGCATCGAGATCAGCTTGTGCGGCGAGGCATCCATCACCGCGGTTTCGATCGCGAGATTGCGGTACGACGAGGCGGCGCTGCGGTAGGGTGCGAACATGGTCGGTGACGTCGATGGAGTCGCTGTGTCCCTTATATCGGTCACGGGCGCACCCGCTTGAGGCCGACCGTCGCGTGGCGTGCGGGTCATGCGCCGCTCAGCTCGACGACAGGCTGGACAGCTGCGCGATCAGCGCATTGCCCGCGCCGCTGATCTGCGACAGGTTCTTGTCGAGCGCCGTGTACTGGCGTCGCAGCCGCGCCTCGATCAGCGTCAGCCGGTCCTCGAACCGGGTCTGCTTCTGCTCGACCATCTTCTGGCGGGCCTTCAGGCTGTCCTGCGCGCCGACGATCGCGCCCTCCGCACCCAGCAGCTCGCCCAGCCGCTTGTCGAGCCGGCGCGCGATGCCGACCTTGGTCGGATCGTCGGGGTCGCTCGCGCCGAACAGCTTCAGCATCTTGGTCGGGTTGGCCGACGCCGCCTCGAACGCACTCGCCTTGATCTGCAGCGAGCCGTCGCGCTGCAGCTCAAGGCCGGCCTCGACCAGGCGGGTCGGATCGCCTTCGGTCATGCCCGAGATCGTGCTGCGCAGGATCTCGCGGACCTGGCTCTGGATGCCGACCGCGGTCCGGTTGCCCTGCAGCACGCCGGCGGTCTTGGTCGCCTCGTCGTACTTGGTCTGCTCGGCCAGCAGCTTGTTCAGTTCGTTGTACGCGGTGACGAACGTGTCGGCCGACTTGCGCACCGCCTCGGCATCACTGGCGATGCTGATGTTGGCCGCCGTATCGGTCTTCTTCTTGAGTTCCAGCGTGACGTTCTCGATCGCGCCGTCGACGGTGTTCGACGGCGAGGTCATCGCCAGACCGTTGATCGTGTAGCGGGCGTCCTGCGCGGTCTCGGTCCGGGTCAGCGTCTTGGTGCCGGCCGGATCGTAGTTGATCGCGGTCAGCGCCCCGTCGCCGACGATCCGGAAGCCGCCGGCCTCGCCGGAGTCCGCCGAGCGCAGCATCAGCCGCTGGCCGCTGTTGTCGGTGACGATCGACGCCTTGACGCCGGCGTCGGCGCCGTTGATCGCGGTCCGGATGTCGTTGAGTGTCGCACCGGCCGGAATCGTGATCTCGACCTCGGGCTTGTCGGCGTTGGCGGTGAAACCGGTGCCGGCTGCGTCGACGGTGCCGAGCTGGATGCGCAGCGTGCCGGCACCGATCACCGCGTCCTTCGCGAACGGGGTGCTGGCCAGGCTCTGGCGCTGCGCGAGCTGCTCGACCGCCAGCGAATAGCTGCCGGTCAGTGCGCCGGTGGTGGCCTTGACCCCGACGACGGTCTCGTCGCCGCTCTTGCCCCCGGCCGCCTCCCAGGTCTCCTTCTTCATCAGGGCGCGCGCCGCGTCCTGGAACTTGGCCAGCGCCCCTTGCAGCTTGCCGAAGGCCGACAGCTTGGTCTGGATGCCGGTCAGGTCCTTCTTGATCAGCGCCAGCGGCT
>CADEEH010000371.1 GCA_902826305.1 uncultured Burkholderiales bacterium | reverse complement strand
CCGGTGACGCGAATCAGCCTGGCCAGCCCTTCGGCTTTCCCTTCGTAGTATTCCGGTTCGCGCTTCACCGAGACCCTAAACCGGGGATCGCGCTCCAGCCTCGCCTTGAACGCCGGCAGTCCATCCGGGTCGGCGAGGCGCAGGGTCATCGACGAGAACGCCGTACGATGGAACGTGGTCATCATCTGATCGACGTCTCCCCACACCTCCGAGTCGAATCCGCTGCCCTCTGCCTCGAAGATGCCCACCACCGTCCATTCTCGCCGCCCGAACCGCAGCGTGTCAGCCAGCCGGGCTTCTGGAAATTGCCTGGCCACCTGGCTGCCGACAATCACCTCCGTGGTGCCGGGCTGCCACGCCCGGCCTCGCACGATGCGCACGCGGGGACGCACGGCAAACGCAACGGGCGAAGATCCGCGTACGGAAAGACTGGCCAGGCTCCCTCGGTCTTGCTTGCGCAAGGTGAGCTGCAAGGCAATTTCACGCACCGCCGCGACCTGATGGTCCCCCAAGGTGACCACGTCCGGCTGCGCGGCCAGCACCCCGGTCTGATCCCGCGACAGACTGCTTTCGATCTCCGACAGCGCGCCTTTACTTAACAGGATGGCATTAGCCGGATCGCCGGTCCTCCCCATCGTTCGCTCCAGGCCATGCGCCAGCATGAGAATCGCCACAAACACGAACACCACCAGCCCCAGACCCGACAGGGTCAGCAGGGTCGTGACGCGGCGCGCCCAGAGATTGCGCAGACTGTAGACACTCCACAACATCTGTTGATCTCGCGACGCTACCCACGGTGGCGCAGGCCTTCCAACGTGCTCATGCGACTGATGTGCGCCGCCGGCCACAGGGCCGCCACCATACCGACAACCAGCATCATTCCCAGGCAGAGCCAGATGGTGTCGGCAGTGATCTCGTAGGACCCGACCGTTTTTCCGCCGGCAACTGCGACCGCATAGAGCCGCGCCGCCGGGTATAACAATCCCAGCCCGACGATCACGCCACCCAATGCCACGAGCAACGACTCCCCTAACACCAACATTACCAGGTGGCGCGGACGAAAGCCCAAGGTCTTCATCACGCCATACTCTCTGGTTCGTTCGCGCACCGCCATCGCCAGCGCGTTGATCAGCACCAGGGCCGCGATGCCGTTCATCACGCCCGACAGCCAGTTCAACGCATCCAGCAGTGCGCCGGACCGCGCGACCCATCCAGCAATGTAGGCCTGTTCGCGTTCCGTTCTGGTTTCGGCAAACGAGTTGACGAACGTGGCATCGATGGCCGCCACGACACTGCGGGGATTTACTCCCGGCGCTGTCGTTGCAACATACCAGCCCACCTGATCGGCTCGATCGGGTGCTGTGGTCTTCAAATGCTCATTGGCAAACTGCCAATGCACGTAGAGTTCCCCTTCCCCCATGATGTTGGGGCTGCTGCTATGGAAGATGCCGTGGACGACCAACTCCCAATCGCCCGGATGCGTCGTGCCTTTTAACGGAATCGCATCCCCGACCTTCCAGCCGAATCGGTCGGCCAGTTTTCGCCCGATGC
>CADEEH010000370.1 GCA_902826305.1 uncultured Burkholderiales bacterium | reverse complement strand
TGACGGTCGCCGACCTGGACTGGCTGATCCCGCACCAGGCCAACGTCCGCATCCTGCAGGCGACCGCACGCCGGTTCGGCATTTCGCCGGACAAGGTGGTGGTCACCGTCGATCGACACGCCAACACCTCGGCCGCGTCGGTGCCGCTCGCACTCGACGCCGCGATCCGCGACGGCCGCATCCGCGCCGGCCAGCACGTGATGCTGCAGGGCGTCGGCGGCGGATTCACCTGGGGCGCCGCGCTGGTGCGGATGTGATACGAGCCCCGATCCGAAAGTCATGACACGATGAGCCTCGCATTCGTCTTCCCGGGACAGGGCGCCCAGTCGGTCGGCATGCTCGACGCGTTCGCCGGCCACGCCGAAGTCGCCGAGGTGCTCGCGCAGGCCGATCGTGCACTCGGCGAGGACCTGTCCGGTCTGATCGCCCGCGGACCGGCCGAGGCGCTGGCACTGACGGTCAACACCCAGCCGGCGATGCTGGTCGCCGGCTATGCCTGCCTCGCCGCCTGGCGCGCGGCCGGCGGGGCGGAGCCGATGGCCGTCGCCGGACACAGCCTCGGTGAATACACGGCGCTGACCGCCGCCGGCGCCTTCGATCTCGGCGACGCGGTGCGCCTGGTCCGCATCCGCGCGGCGGCGATGCAGGAGGCGGTGCCGGTGGGCAGCGGCACGATGGCCGCGATCCTCGGCCTGGACGACGACTCGGTGCGTCGTGCCTGCGCCGAGGCCGCGCAGGGCCAGGTGGTCGAGGCCGCCAACTACAACGCGCCCGCGCAGGTGGTGATCGCCGGGCACGTCGCCGCGGTCGAACGCGCCTGCGAAGTGGCCAAGGCCATGGGTGCCAAGCGCGCGCTGCCGCTGGCGGTGTCCGCACCGTTCCACTGCTCGCTGCTCGAACCGGCCGGGCGCCGGCTCGCCGGCGCGCTCGCCGAGTCCGCGCCGCGTGCGCCGCGATACCGGGTCGTCAACAACGTCGATGCCGCGGTCGAGACCGAACCCGCGCGTATCGTCGACGCGCTGGTGCGCCAGGCCTCGCGCGCGGTGCGCTGGGTCGAGGTGGTGCAGCGGTTGCGGGCGCTGGGCGCCACCCATCTGGTCGAGTTCGGCCCGGGCAAGGTGCTCAGCGGACTGACCGGGCGCATCGACAAGACGCTGCGGATGTCGGCGGTCCATGATCCCGCCAGCCTCGCCAAGGCGCTGGAGGAAACCCGATGACCCTCGAGGGGCAGGTGGCACTGGTCACCGGCGCGAGCCGGGGCATCGGCCGCGCGATCGCGATCGACCTGGCCCGCGAGGGCGCCACGGTCGTCGGCACCGCGACCTCGGCCGAAGGTGCCGGCGCCATCACTGCGGCGCTGCAGGCGGCCGGCCTGCGCGGCGAAGGCATGGCGCTGGACGTCAACGATGCCGCGGCGTGTGCCGCCGTCATCGAGTCGATCGGCACGAAGTACGCGAAGCTGTCGATCCTGGTCAACAACGCCGGCATCACCCGCGACAACCTGGCGCTGCGGATGAAGGACGACCAGTGGCAGCAGGTGATCGACACCAACCTGTC
>CADEEH010000369.1 GCA_902826305.1 uncultured Burkholderiales bacterium | reverse complement strand
AGGCCGAAGGCGTGGTGTTCCGCACCGGTGTGATGGTGGGCGAGCTTCCCAAGGGCAGCAAGGTGACCAATTGGGCCAAGGAAACCATCTCGCCCGAACAACTGCAGAAGGACTTCGATGCCGTGCTGCTCACGGGCGGCGCCGAGCAATCACGCGACCTGCCGGTGCCCGGCCGCGATCTGGACGGCATCCATTTCGCCATGGAGTTCCTGCCGCAGCAGAACAAGGTGAACGCGGGCGACAAGCTCAAAGGCCAGTTGCGCGCCGACGGCAAGCACGTGATCGTGATCGGCGGTGGCGACACCGGCAGCGACTGCGTGGGCACCAGCAACCGCCACGGCGCCACCACCGTGACGCAGTTCGAGGTCATGCCCCAACCGCCCGAACAGGAGAACAAGCCCCTGGTCTGGCCTTACTGGCCGCTCAAGCTGCGCACCAGTTCCAGCCATGAAGAGGGCTGCGTGCGCGAGTTCGCCATTTCCACCAAGGCATTTCTGGGCGAAAAGGGCAAGGTCACCGGTCTGCAGACCGTGCACGTGGAGATGAAGGACGGCAAGCTGACCGAGATTCCCGGCACGGAAAAGACCTACCAGGCCGATCTGGTGCTGCTGGCCATGGGCTTCGTGAACCCGGTGGCCAGCATCCTGGACGGTTTTGGCGTCGACAAGGATGCGCGTGGCAACGCCCGGGCGAGCACGGATTTCACCGGTGGCTACGCCACCAACGTGCCCAAGGTGTTTGCCGCCGGCGACATGCGCCGTGGCCAGAGCCTGGTGGTGTGGGCGATCCGCGAGGGCCGGCAGGCGGCGCGCTCGGTGGATGAATACCTGATGGGGTTTTCCGATCTCCCGCGCTGACACGTCGCGGGGCCGATTCCCGTATCATCCAAAAACCGGGCCCTGAACTGCCCGGTTTTTGTTTGATGCCCACCGATTCCAATACCCCCCTGGTCGAACTGCGCAACCTGACCTTTGGTTACGGCGAACGCGCGATCCTCGACAACGTTTCGCTGACCGTGCCGCGTGGCAAGGTCACCGCGCTCATGGGCGCTTCCGGTGGCGGCAAGACCACGGTGCTCAAACTCATTGGTGGCCAGATCCGCGCCCAGAAGGGGCAAACGCTGTTCGACGGCCAGGACGTGACCGTCATGAACCCTGGCGCGCTGTACGCCGCGCGGCGGCGCATGGGCATGCTGTTCCAGTTCGGCGCCCTGTTTACCGACATGAGCGTGTTCGACAACGTGGCGTTTCCGCTCATCGAACACACCCGGTTGCCGCCGTCGCTGGTGCGCGACATCGTGCTGATGAAGCTCAACGCGGTCGGCCTGCGTGGCGCCCGCGACCTCATGCCCAGCGAGCTCTCGGGCGGCATGGCACGTCGCGTGGCCTTGGCCCGAGCCATCGTGCTCGATCCCGAACTCGTGATGTACGACGAGCCCTTTGCCGGCTTGGACCCGATCTCCCTGGGCACGGCGGCGCGGCTGATCCGCCAACTCAACGACGCCATGGGCCTGACCAGCATCGTGGTTTCGCACGACCTGGACGAAACCTTCCACATCGCCGACCAA
>CADEEH010000368.1 GCA_902826305.1 uncultured Burkholderiales bacterium | reverse complement strand
GGCCGTTGATCGAGTCGCGGCCTTCGGTGCCGGTCAGGTTCGTGTCGGCGAGCGGTGTGCCGTTGATCGACCCTCGGGTGCTCACCGCGATCGTGACCGTGGCCGGGCCGCTGACGTCGGTGCCATCGTTGGCGCGGTAGGTGAACGTGTTGGTGCCGGTGAAGCCGGGGTTCGGGGTGTAGAGAATGCTGCGTCCGTCGGGCAGCACCGTGGCCGTGCCGTTGCCCGGGTTGGTCGCCACGGCCGCGGTGAGCGGGTTGTTCTCGACGTCCGTGTCGTTGGCCAGCACCGTCACCGTGACCGCGGTGTCTTCGCTGGTGCTCGCGTTGTCGTTCACTGCCGTCGGCGCGTCGTTGACCGGCGTGATCGACAGCGTCAGCGTCGCCGAGTCCTCCACGTTCGCCGCGTCGCGGACCGTGTACGTGAACGTCGGCAGCGGCCCGGAGTAATTGGCCCCGGGGGTGAACGTGTAGCTGCCGTCGGCATTGACCAGCAGCGTACCCTGGCCATTGGCGAGCGGCAGCGGTGCGCCGGCGGCGACTCCCACCGGCGAGCCGGTCGTCGTGTACGACACCACCGTCAGCGTGTCGTTGTCCGGATCGGTGTCGTTGGCCAGCAGACCGTCGCCCGCCACGACCTGCAGTGTCCTGTCCTCCAGCGTCGTGCCGGTGTCGTCGACCGCGGTCGGCGGGTCGTTGACCGGGGTCACGGTCAGGCGGAGCGTGCCGGTGCCGAATTCGGACTGCGAGCGACCGTCGCTGACGACATAGGTGATCTCGGGCACCGGCCCGTTGAAGTTCGGATCGGGCACGAACCGGTAGCTGCCGTCGGCCGCGATCGCCACCGACCCGATCCCATTGATGGCGGCGGTCCCCGGCGGGCTGGTGCCGATGTTGCGGAATGAGAAGCCCACGACCTGCAGCGGATCACCGTTGCCATCGGTATCGTTGGCCAGCACGCCGTTGGCCGCCGACACCTCCAGCGTCGTACCCTCGGGTGTCGTGCCGGTATCGTCCACCGCCATCGGCAGACGGTTGGCCACGGTGATGTTGAACGTGATCGTGTTCGCGGTCGGATCGGTGTCCTGGCCGCCGTTGGCCGTGCCGCCGTTGTCGGTCACCCGAAAGCCGATCGACGTGGTCGCGATCGAACCGGTGCCATCGGTCTGCGTGGTGTAGGTCAGAAAGTCGAACTGCGAGACCGGGATCTCCTGGCCAACCGTCACGGGATTGCCCGACAGGAGCAGTCCGTCCGGTGACGGCAGCGACGTGATGATGACCGACCGGAACGAATCCGGCGGCGTGTTGCCGGGGTCGGCAAAACCGAAGTTCGTCGCGGTGAATGTCTCGACGCTGTCCTCGGCGACATTGCGGGTCGAGTCCGTGCCCGACGGCGCCTGGTTCTGCGCGTTCAGGTCGCCCACCACGATCTCGGGGAACGGGCCGGGACCGGGATTGGGCTGCGGAGGGACCGGGTTGCTGATGAAGACGACATCACTGCCGTCCTGCGAGAGTGACGGGCGAGTCTGACTCTGACTGGGAGGGGTGTCGGTGATGGCACCGGTCTGCAGATCCTGGATGCGAATGAA
>CADEEH010000367.1 GCA_902826305.1 uncultured Burkholderiales bacterium | reverse complement strand
ATCGCCAACGTCAGCGCGCTGGCGATCGGCAACGACGAGGAGACCTGGCGCAAGGAGTTCGAAGTCGACCTGCTGCACACGGTGCGCACGGTCACGGCCGCGATGCCGTACCTCGAGAAGAGCGAACATGCGTCGATCGTCGCGGTGTCCAGCGTCTCGGGCCGCGAAGTCGACTTCGCGGCCGGCGCCTACGGGTCGATGAAGGCGGCGCTGATCCACTACATGCAGGGCCTGGCGTACCAGCTCGCCGGCAAGGGCATCCGCGCCAACACGATCTCGCCGGGCAACACCTATTTCCGCGGCGGCGTCTGGGAGCAGATCGAGCAGGGCAACCCGAAACTGTTCAAGGAGGCACTCGCGCTGAACCCGACCGGACGGATGGGCACGCCGCAGGAGATGGCCAACGCGGCGGTGTTCCTCGCCAGCCCGGTCTCGAGTTTCACGACCGGGACCAACCTGGTGGTCGACGGTGCGCTGACGCGGGGCGTGCAGTTCTGAGGCGAACGACCGGCGCCCGGTTCACTCGCAGCGGCTGACGCTGCGGCCGGCAACGGAGCGCGCGGGCTGCATCGCGGCCCCGGTCGCCCCGTGGCTCAGGTGCTGGGGCGCAGATGCGTGTGGCCGTGACCATGCGGGTGTGAATGCCGCGGTGTGCCGTCGGTCTCGACCGGGACCAGGTGGCAGTGGCCGTGGCGCACGCCGCGTTCGGCGATCAGTTGCTCGGCACAGCGGCGCACGTCGGTCGTGCGTCCGCGCAGCAGCAGCGTCTCGATGCATTCGTCATGGTCGAGATGGACATGCATCGACGCGATCGTCAGGTCGTGATGGGCGTGCTGCAGCTCGACGACACGTTCGGCGAGCGAGCGCTCGTGATGGTTGTAGACGTAGCTGACGGCGGCCACACAGTGCCCGGCGCGGCCCTGCTCCAGGCGATCGGACTCGATGTGCCGGCGCAGGATGTCGCGCACCGCTTCCGAGCGGTTGCCGTAGCCGCGGCGCGCGATCAGTTCGTCGAACGCCCGCGCCAGTTGCGGTTCCAGCGAGATCGTGAAGCGGTCCATCGTGGCGGTCCTCAGTAGGTCGCGCGCAGCGTCAACCGGACGGTGCGCGGCTCGACCGGATGCAGGTGGCGATCGGCGACGGCGACGGTCTCCCCGGCCAGGCGCGATTCGTAGAAGTACTCGATGTCGTTGACTTCCCGGTCGAACAGGTTGAAGACATCGAGCCAGGCATCCAGCCCCTTCGAGAAACGATACCCGAGCCGCAGGTTGACCAGCGTCGAGGGCCGGGACTGCGCGCTGTTGTCCTCGATCAGCGGACGCGCGCCGAGGTAACGCAACTGCAGCGATGCGGACCACGGCCCGAGCCCGCGGACCGAGGCGGCAAGCGAGGCCACGCGCGAAGCCGAGCCGGGAATCCGGTCGCCGGCCGGATCGTCATCGCTGAAACGTGCCCGTGTCAGCGCCAGGTCCGCGTCGAACAGCAGCCAGGGCAACGGGGTGTAGCGGTTGTTCCACTCGATGCCCTGGCGCCGGCTCGGCCGGCTCGCCTCGGTGGTACCGGCATCACCGACGAAGACCAGTTCCGA
>CADEEH010000366.1 GCA_902826305.1 uncultured Burkholderiales bacterium | reverse complement strand
GCGTCAGCGTCGGCAGTTGCGAGGTCGGATTCTTGTCGGCGGGCGGGATGTCTTCCAGGCCCGCGGTGGCCGTCTTGCGCAACGTCGCCGCGTCGGCGGCCAGCGGTGGCGCCACCGTGATCGTCGCGAACCGGTCCCCCGCGCACTTGGACGCATGTGCGTAGTGGAAGGTCTGCGAGCCGCTGGCCACCGTCCGCTTGAACGTGTGCCGATGCTCGCCGGCCTGGAAGTCCGGCAGCGCCAGCGCGCGCCCGCGTGTATTGCGCCGTGCCAGCAGCTTGGCCGACCAGCTGTCGAGGGTGCGCGTCTTCATGTCCGTCAGGGCGCAGAGCTGCGGTGACGTGGCATCGAGCGTCGGGCCATTGTTCCGTGCATCCCAGAGCCGCTGCTCGTAGATCTCGATGAAGGTCGCCTCCGAGTTGCACCAGCCGTTCTCCAGCGCGTCGTCCAGTTCCTTGTTGTTGGCGACTCTCGAGGCGTTGTTGGTCTGGAAGCCGATGATCCCGCCGTCCTTGCCGGCCTGCACGGCCAGGTTCTGCGGCAGGCACTCGTCCTTGCCGTTGCCGTCGCGATCGCCGCACGCCGGCCCCAGGCCGTTGTGCTGGACGACGAACGATCCGGCATGATCGCGGGCACCTTCTTCGAGGATACATTCGGTCTGTTGTGTCGCCCACGGGAGCTGCCCCTTGGACAACACGGTGCAGGCCTGCTTGGTCTTGTCGATCTGCGCCGGCGCCGGACTCTGGCCCTCGAATTCACCGTGTTCACCGACCAGCGGAAAGCCGGCATGGATCAGCGCATAGGCCATGTCCTTGCCCGGGAACTCGCGGGCCAGCAGGTCGAGCTGCGCGCGATAGAACTCGGCCAGCTCGCTCGGCGTGTAGCCGGTCCGTGTCGCCCACACCTCCGGATTGCAGGTGCACCCCGGGGCGCAGTCCTTCGGCGCGCGGTTCTCGTGTGAGAACAGGTTGATACCCGACGGTTTCACGTAGGCCAACGACCGGTACCACGCACTCTTGTTGCGCAGGTGGGCGGCCAGCGCCGTCAGCATCGCGAAGTAGTGGGTCCGGTAGTTGTCGTCGGCGGGACTGCCCAGGAACATCTCCTTGCCGCAGCCGCCACCGTTCCCCGCGTCGTCGTCACCGTCGTCGCTGCCGTGATCGACGAAACGATGGCGTCGTACCGGCGCTTTCGCGTCGGTCTCGATCCAGTCCGGGGTGCCGAGCCGTCCGGCCTTGACGCCGATGCTGTACAGCTTGCCTTGTGCGACCGCCTGCGTGATCTCGCGATCGAGTGCCTCCCATTCGAATCGGTTCGGACCGGTGTGCACCTCGTTCCAGCGCAGCCGGATGAACACACCGGTGATCGACGGATCGGACCAGGTCGACGACATCGAGGCGTACGGCACGCCGT
This sequence comes from uncultured Burkholderiales bacterium, assembly GCA_902826305.1. Lineage (GTDB taxonomy): Bacteria > Pseudomonadota > Gammaproteobacteria > Burkholderiales > Burkholderiaceae_E > CADEEH01. Next base: position 178 of record CADEEH010000366.1, on the reverse strand, counting down.
CCGGCGCGCCGCACAGGCACCGGGTCCCGGTCTTGGACACCGCGGGCGCGGCCAGGCCCTGGCAGGCGGATTGCTCGCAGGCCGGGCCGGCCTTTTCCTGCAGGCCGGGGCCATCCGGACCGAGGGTGAAGATGCCGGAAGGTGAACGCGGCATCGGGCCGGTGAACTCGTTGGGATC
>CADEEH010000365.1 GCA_902826305.1 uncultured Burkholderiales bacterium | reverse complement strand
TTCATCCGCGCGATGCGCACCGTGGTCGCGAAGATGCCGGATGCCGAGGGCTGGATCGCGGGGCCCGAGGACGAGGACATCGGCTACGCGCTCGAGTGCCGCTCGCTGGTGCTGTCGCTCGGGCTGACGAACAACGTCAAGTTCCTCGGCTTCCAGCGCATCGACGAACTGATGCCCAAGATCGGACTGGTCGTGCTGAGTTCGATCAGCGAGGCGCTGCCGCTGGTGCTGCTCGAGGGTTATGCGGCCGGCGTTCCGGCGGTGACCACCGACGTCGGTTCGTGCCGTCAGCTGATCTTCGGCCTCGACGAGGAGGACCAGGCGCTGGGTGCCTCGGGCGACGTGGTCGGCATCGCCAGTCCCGAGGAACTGGGGCTGGCCGCGATCCGCATCCTCGGCGACCGCGAACGCTGGAAGGCGGCGCAGACCGCGGGCATCCGTCGCGTCGAGACCTACTACACGCAGCAACAGATGTTCGCGAAGTACCGGACGCTGTACTACGATCTGCTCGGGCGCACACTGCCCGCGGCGGACTGAGGACGGGGGCTCGATGGCGGGCATCGGATTCGAACTGCGCAAGCTCCTGCAGCGCGACACGCTGCTGGCGCTGATCCGGGCCTACGCCTACGCGGGCATCATCAGTTCCGGACCGTGGGTGCTGTCGATCATCGGCCTGATGATCATCGGCGTGCTGTCGTTCTCGATCGTCGTGCCCGACAACAAGATCACCCAGTTCCAGGTGACGGTCACGTACATGATCGCGTTCAGCCTGATCATCACCGGTTTCCTGCAGCTCGCGTTCACCCGTTTCGTGGCCGACCGGCTGTTCGAGGAACGCGACGAACTGGTGATGCCCAACTACAACGCGGTGCAGCTGATCGTCACCGTCGTGCCCGGCCTGTTCGCGACCGCCGCCGCGTGGTGGCTGTTTCCCGGCGAATCACTGCTGTACCGGGTGCTGCTGGTCGCCGGCTTCGTCGTCTTGTCCAACATCTGGATCGCCACCGTGTTCCTGTCCGGCGTCAAGCAGTACCGTGCGATCGTGATCCTGTACCTGCTCGGCTACAGCGTCACCGTGGTCGCCGCGCTCGGGCTGCGTTCGCTGGGACTCGAGGGACTGCTCGCCGGCTTCGTGATCGGGCAGGTGATGCTGCTGGCGGGCATGCAGGCGATCGTCGTGCGCAACTTCCCCGGCAGCACGTCGATGTCGTTCGAACTGTTCGACCGCCGGATGCGGTATCCGACGCTGATCTGGATCGGGTTCCTGTACAACCTGGGCGCCTGGATCGACAAGTTCATCTTCTGGTCCTGGCCGCCGACCAGCCAGCCGGTGATCGGCCCGCTGCGTGCCTCGGTCATCTACGACCTGCCGGTGTTCATGGCCTACCTGTCGATCATCCCCGCGATGGCGATCTTCCTGGTCCGCATCGAGACCGACTTCGTCGAGCACTACGACCGCTTCTACAGCAACGTGCGCAAGGGCGGCACACTCGAGGTCATCGAGCGGCACAGGAACGGGATGGTCGAGACGGTCCGCACCGGCATCTTCGAGATCCTGAAGATCCAGTCGATCGCGATCCTGCTGCTGTTCGTCGTCGGCGAGCGGCTGCTGC
>CADEEH010000364.1 GCA_902826305.1 uncultured Burkholderiales bacterium | reverse complement strand
AACAGCGTCGCGCTGCCACCGACACCTTCGGCCGCCCGGCGCAGGATCGCCGGCTCGACGTCGGTGACCAGCCAGCGCTGCGAACCGCCCCACTCGATCAGTTGGCGACCGGGGAAATTCAGCCGCGGCGCGGTCGACGGCACCGAGAAGCGCCACAGCGCCGGCGCATTGCGGAAGAACGGATCGGCGTGTTCCCGCAGGTCGCTCCAGAAACGAGCGGCGACCGCGGCATCGACCGGCAGCGCGCCGTGGTCGTTGCGAAAGCGGGCTCCGGCCGCCTCGACCGCCGCCGCGGCGCCGGACAGCCGCAGCATCAGCCTGCCGTCGCACCAGGCACTGGCGCTGATCGGCAAAGGCCGCCCGGCCCACTCGTTGAGCCGGTCGAGCGCCTGCACTTCGTCCATCACGAGTTCGAGTGTCACCTCGGCCGCCGGCACCGGCAGCACCTTCAGGGACACCTCGGCGATCAGTCCGAGCACACCCAGCGAACCGGCGAGAAGCCGTGCGACGTCGTAGCCGGCGACGTTCTTCATCACACGCCCGCCGAAGTTCAGCGCGGTCCCGCGGCCGTCGATCAGCATCGCGCCGAGCATGAAGTCGCGCAACGCACCCGCCGATGCCCGCCTCGGACCCGACAGCCCGGCAGCGACGACGCCGCCGAGTGTGGCCGCGGGACCGAAACACGGCGGCTCGAACGCGAGCATCTGCCGCTGCTCGTGCACCGCGGCCAGCACTTCGGCCATCGGCGTGCCGCAGCGCGCGGTGATCACCAGTTCGGTCGGTTCGTAGTCGACGATGCCCGCATAACCGCGCGTGTCGACGATCTCGCCGGCGAGCCGCAGGCCGTAGAAATCCTTGGTGCCGCCGCCGCGCAGGCGCAGCGGCCAGCGCGCGGCCGCTGCCGCGGCGATCCGTTCGCGCAGTGCCTCGAGTGCCGGCGCGTGGGCGGCGGCCGAAGATGTCGTCGTTGTCATCGCGAAACCGTCAGAAGCGCTCGATCTCCGCGAACGGGAGCTGGCCGCCGTGCACGTGCATCTTGCCGTACTCGGCGCAACGGTGCAGCGTCGGGATCGCCTTGCCGGGGTTGAGCAGGCCCGGCGGATCGAACGCGCGCTTGACCGCGAAGAACGCCTCGCGTTCCGCGGGCGTGAACTGGACACACATCGAATTGATCTTCTCGATGCCGACCCCGTGTTCGCCGGTGATCGTGCCGCCCATGCGGACACAGGCCTCGAGGATCTCGGCGCCGAAGCGCTCGGCGCGGTCCCACTGGTCGGCGTCGTTCGAATCGAACAGGATCAGCGGATGCAGGTTGCCGTCGCCGGCGTGGAACACGTTCATGCAGCGCAGCGCGTACTTCTGCTCCATCGACTCGATCTCGGTCAGCATCTCGCCGACGCGTCGCCGTGGGATGGTGCCGTCCATGCAATAGTAGTCGGGTGAGATCCGCCCGGCCGCGGGGAACGCGTTCTTGCGCCCGGACCAGAACTTGAGCCGCTCGGACTCGTCGCCGGAGATCTTCAGCAGCCCCGCGCCGCAGCGCTGCAGCACCGTCTCGAGCCGCGCGATCTCCTCGCTGACCTCCTCGGGCGTGCCGTCGGATTCGACCAGCAGGATCGCC
>CADEEH010000363.1 GCA_902826305.1 uncultured Burkholderiales bacterium | reverse complement strand
CCGGGCTTCAGCGCAAGCTCGTTCAGTTCCTCCACGTGGTACCGCAGCAGCTCCAGCCGCGCCGTGCGGTCGAGCGCCGCCGCTTCCGCCTGCCGCAAGGCCTCGCGCTGGGCCTTCACTTCCTTCCACAGCGCCGCAACCGATTGCGTGAGCTCGTCGTGGCGGCCGTGCCGGTCGAGCAGGTCGCGCTGCGCGGACTTCCGCATGAGCGACTGGTATTCCATCTGGCCATGCACCTCGACCAGCAGTTCGCCCAGCTGGCGGATGGTCTGGATGGACATCGCCTGGCCGTTGACATAGCCGCGCGAGCGACCGTCGGCGCCGACCAGCCGGCGCAGGACGCACTCGCCGTCGTGCTCGAGCGCCTGCTCGGCGAACCACGCATCGATGGCCGAGCCGGGTTCCAGCGAGAACGTCGCGGAGACTTCGGTGCGTTCCGCGCCCGCCCGCACGACTTCGGCGCCTGCGCGACCGCCCGTGGCCAGGACGAGCGCGTCGACGAGGATCGACTTGCCTGCCCCGGTCTCGCCGGTCAGCACCGTCATGCCCGGCCCGAGTTCGAGCTCGATGCTGTCGATGATCGCGAGGTCGCGGATCTGGATGTGCGTGAGCATGCTGTGAAGGGGTGTCCTGGCGGCTCAGTCTTCGAGGTCGATCGACGACCGCGACGGGTCGCGGTCCGGGTCGCGCGGATGGGCGCCCCGGCCCCAGTGCAATTTCGAGCGCAGGATGCGGTAGTAGTCGTGGCCGGGCGGATGCAGCAGCGTGACGTGCGCGTCGGTCGGCTCGACCAGCAGCTTGCTGCCCGGACCCATCTCGCCCAGCAGCGTGCCGTCGCAGGTGACCTGGGCTTTGGTGTCGGGACGTTCGATCAGCCGGATCTCCACCTTGGCATCGCCGCCGACGACGATGGGCCGGTCGGACAGCGTGTGCGGGCAGATAGGCACGAGTACGAGGGCCGCCAGGCTGGGATGGATGATGGGACCGCCGCAGGAGAGGGCATACGCGGTGGAGCCTGTGGCGGTGGCGACGATCACGCCGTCGCCGCCGTGGGTATTCACGTAGAGGTCGTCGATCCACGTTTCGAAGTCGAGCATGCGGCCGGTTTCCCATTTCTGCAGGACGACGTCGTTCAGCGCCTGTGCGTGGACGTCGGCATGGCCGGGACGGACCAGTCGGGCCTTGAGCAGTGCGCGGCGTTCGGTGGCATAGCGGCCTTCCAGCACGTCGTCCATGCGGTCGCGCATTTCCTGCGGGCTGACGTCGGCCAGGAAGCCGAGCCGGCCGCGATTGACGCCGAGCAGCGGCACGGGCGCATTGGTCGTCAGCCGCGCGGCGTACAGCATCGTGCCGTCGCCGCCGACCGCGACGATCAGGTCGGCCTGCGCTGCAAAGCGCTCCTCCGGCATCTTGTCGACCGAGCCCGGCTCGAACGGCAGGTCCACGGCGGAATCGACCAGGATGCGGCGGCCGCGGCCCTTGAGATGGGTCGCCAGCGACAGCATGGAGTCCCCGACGCGGGGGTCGAGGTGCTTGCCGAGCAGTGCGATGGTCCGGAAGTCGGTGGGGTGCGCGGGGTTTGGTGGAGGCATATCCGATTTGTAGCATGCGCCGAGGAACGCGG
>CADEEH010000362.1 GCA_902826305.1 uncultured Burkholderiales bacterium | reverse complement strand
TCGATACGAGTTGCCGCGGATGTTGAGGGTCACGGCGTGATGCAACAGCCTGTCCAGGATGGCGGTGGCAATGACCCGGTCGCCGAATACGTCGCCCCAGGCCGCGAAGCTCTGGTTGCTGGTCAGGATCATCGGGCCACGCTCGTAACGGCGGCTGATCAACTGGAAGAACAGATTGGCGCCCAACCGTTCGATGGGCAGGTACCCGATCTCGTCGATGATCAGCAGGCGGGGCGTGGTGTAGACCTTGAGCTTCTCGTCGAGCCGGTTCTCGGCGTGCGCTTTGGTGAGCGTGCCGATCAGAGCCGCGGCCGTGGTGAACAGCACGCGGTACCCGGTCTCGATGGCCTTCAGACCCAGGGCGACGGCCAGATGGGTCTTACCGACGCCTGGTGGGCCCAGGACCAGCACGTTGTCGCCGTGCTCGATGAAGTGGCAGCTGGCCAGTTGCTGCACCTGCTTTCGGTCGATCGAGGGCTGGTAGGTGAAGTCGAAGCTCTCCAGCGGCTTGACGAAGGGGAAGCGCGCCATCGCCGTTCGCATGGTCACGTTCTTGGTGGTCTTGGCGGCTACTTCCTCGGAGAGCACCTGCTCGAGGAAGTCCGAGTAGGCCATTTCCTTGGCGGCCGCCTCCTGCAGGATGGCTTCCAGGCGCTCACGGCTCTTGAACAGACGCAGTTTGAGCAGGTGATCGCCCAGGCGTTCGATCTGGGCGGGATTCATGCGGCCACCCCCGCCAGCTCGTCATACAGCGCCAGGTCGCGCACTTGCACGACGTCGAAGCGCTCGGTGCTGGCGCGCGTGTCGCCAGCGGCGGGCTGCGCGTATCGGGTGCGGGCATTGCGCACGGCCGGACCCGGGCCGTGCTCCGGTAGCACGCTCAACTGATGCTTGCCGGCAATCACCTCGTGGGTGGCGACCATCTGTCCGCGATGGAGGATCTGCCAGTGCGCGCCGGCCCGCACCACCTGCACCGTCTTGCCGATCAGTTGCCAGGGAACCGAGTACCGATTCGCTTCGATGCTGATCAGCCAGTCGCTGGCGACCACCCGATCACGCTGCTGCGCCTGCAAGAAGCTGGGGTGTCCAGGGCGGCGCATGAGCAGTGCCGCTTCCCGCCCGAAACGCTCGATGGGACGCTCGTGGGTCGTACCGTGAATCCGTACGTCGGCGATCTCGGCCTGCCAGCGACGCAGCTGGTCGTTGAAGTCGTCCAGATCGCGAAACTGCCGGCCCGGCAGGAAGTTCATCTTGACGTACTTGACCCCCGACTCGACCTTGCCCTTCGTCTGGGCCCGGTAGGCGCGGCACACGCGCGGCTGGAAGCCCCAGTGGGCTGCGAACGCCTCGAAGCGTGGATTCCATCGCGGCTTGCCGTCCTGCGTGCCCTGAAAGACCGTGCGCATGCGGTCATACAGGATCTCGGCGGTCACGCCGCCGAAATGCTCGAAGGCGTGCTCGTGCGCGCTCAGCAGCGCCTCCATGCGTTCGTTGCCATAACCCTCGGCCCACCCGCGACGCGAGTAGCCCAGCGTCATCACGAACACATGCACGGTACTGGGCACCTCGCCCAGCATCACCCGCACCTGCCCCCAGTCCACCTGCGCCTGGTGGCCCGGTGCGGTCTCGAAACGACGT
>CADEEH010000361.1 GCA_902826305.1 uncultured Burkholderiales bacterium | reverse complement strand
GGGACGCGCGCTACAACCTGGAGCGTGTGCTGCGGCTGTCGCCGGAACTCGAGGACCACGAGGAGGTCGGAGCCGGCGAACGGCGACAGAGCGAACGCGCGGTGACGACGATGCGCGGTTTCACGCTCGGCCTGCCATGACGCGCGAGCCGACGTCGACCGCGCGTCAGGGCTCCGGCATGTTGCGGCGGATGGCGTGGCTCGTCCCCGCGCTGCTGCTCGTCGCCGCCGCGATCGATCCGCGGCTTCCGGTGGATGGGCCGACCTGGAACTACCTGGTCGTCATCGACATCACGCAGAGCATGAACACACGCGATGTCCAGGTCGACGGCCAGCCGATCGCGCGGCTCGCGGCGGCCAAGGAGATGATGCGCCGGCTGTTGGCCCGGATGCCGTGCGGATCGAAGATCGGCTGGGGTGTCTTCACCGAATACCGCGTGCTGGCGCTGACCGCACCGGCCGAAGTCTGCGACAACTATCACGACCTTCGCGGGGTGCTGTCGAACATCGATGGCCGCATGTCCTGGGCGGGCGCGAGCGAGGTGAGCAAGGGCCTGTTCTCCGCGATCCGCTCGGCCGAGGCGATCGAGGACCGGCCCGCGCTGCTGTTCCTGACCGACGGCCACGAGGCGCCGCCGCTGCATCCGGACCACCTGCCGAAGTTCGACGGCGCGGCGGGGCGGGTCGCCGGCTACCTGGTCGGACTCGGCGGCGATGGCCTGTCGCCGATCCCGAAGAACGACCTGTCGGGCAAGGCCCTGGGCGTCTGGCGTGCCGACGAAGTGATGCAGAACGACACCTACAGCCAGGGACGCGGCACCAACGACGCCCTGGTCGACGAGAACGGACGGCCGATGCCGGTACGTCCCGGTTCCGGTGTCGAGCACCTGTCGTCGTTGAAGGAGGACAATCTGCGTCGGTTGTCCGAGCTCACCGGCCTGCACTATGTGCGCCTGCACGATAGCGAATCACTCGCGCGTGCCGTCCTCGGGAGCGAAACCGCGATGGTGCGACGCACAACCCGAGCCGTCGGCTGGATGATCGGCGCGGCGGCGCTCGTGATCCTGCTGCTGCTCTACCTGCGTCCCGGTCAGCGCGGTCGCAAAAAGGCTTTTGCGAATTGATGAAGATCGCACTAATATCGCCGGGAGGGCGAAATACGAGACACGCTGCAGGCCGGAAAATAAAAACCAAAGCCTTGCCGACACTTTGAATGAATAGAAAAGTCGGTGGCCGTTTCCAACCTGATTCCGTGTCATTCGTTCGTTCCCGTTGTGCGACGGCTCCCGCCGTCGTGTTGGAGGGTTTCCTTTCAGGAGGGCATATGGTGCGCACGTCCAAGTGGTGGATTGCGGCGTCTGTGGTCGCCGCTGTACCGCTCAGCGCTTCAGCCAACGACGAGTTGGCGAAGATGCAGAAAGATCCGAAGCAGTGGACCATGCAGGCTGGAGATTTTGCGAACACGCGTTATTCGGCGCTCAAGCAGATCAACGCCGGCAACGTCAAGAACATGAAGGTCGCGTGGACCTTCTCGACCGGCGTGCTGCGTGGTCACGAGGGCGGTCCGCTGCTCGTCGGTGACACGCTGTACGTGCATTCGCCGTTCCCCAACAAGGTCTTCGCGCTCGATCCGGCCACGCAGCAGATCAAGT
>CADEEH010000360.1 GCA_902826305.1 uncultured Burkholderiales bacterium | reverse complement strand
CGGCGCGCTTGGAGGGGGTGTGTTCGACGTCCTCGTCGAGCAGGATCTCGACCTGATCGATGCGGTGCTGCGCCATGGCGGCGTATTCCTTTTCACGTTCGATGCCGATGAAACGCCGTCCCAGCCTCTTGGCCACAGCGCCCGTGGTGCCCGATCCCAGGAAGGGATCGAGCACCACATCGCCGCGGTTGGTGGAGGAGAGAATCACACGCCACAGCAAGGCCTCGGGCTTCTGCGTCGGGTGGGCCTTCTTGCCGTCGACCTTCAGGCGTTCTCCGCCCGAGCAGATCGGCAGCACCCAGTCCGAACGCATCTGGATTCCGTCGTTCAACGCCTTCATGGCGTCGTAGTTGAAGGTGTATTTCTTCTGCTTGCGCTCGCGGGCGCACCAGATCAGCGTCTCGTGCGCGTTGGTGAAGCGCTTGCCGCGAAAATTCGGCATCGGGTTGGATTTGCGCCAGATGACGTCGTTCAGCATCCAGAAGCCCAGATCCTGCAGCGCGGTGCCGATGCGAAAGACGTTGTGGTAGGAGCCGATCACCCACAGCGTGCCGGTGGGCTTCAGCACGCGCCGCGCCTCCGTGAGCCAGGCGCGGGTGAAGCGGTCGTAAGCGGCGAAATCGTCGAACCGGTCCCAGTCGTCGTCGACGGCGTCGACCTTGGAATTGTCGGGACGCAGCAGATCGCCGCCCAGCTGCAGATTGTAGGGCGGGTCGGCGAAGATCATGTCGACGCTCTCGGACGGAAGCTTCGCCAGCTCCGCCACGCATTCGCCGATGATGATGTGCTCCGACCCCATGAACCGCGCGCCCCAAAAAAGGAAAAAGCGGGAGGTCATCCCGCCTCGTCTCACACGCGTCCCCTATCCCCAGGCCACGGCGTCAACGAGGCGCACAGAGTGAGTCGGAAGCCCGACTCCGTCAAGAATCTTCTTTTGGAATCAATTAGTTACTAATGTTATCCACAATATATGGTGAGTCCGAATCGTGAACGACTCAATCCCTGCGATAGGCCGCGGTTGCCGCAAAAAGCGGCATGGGCATGAAGCTCATACGGTGGTGTTCGGTGGGGCCATAATGCTCGATGGCCGTGCGGTGTTCGGGCGTGCCGTAGCCGACATTGCGCTCCCAACCATAGGGCGGATAGCCGCCGGCCAGTTCGCGCATCAGCCGGTCGCGCGTGACCTTGGCGACGATGGAAGCGGCGGCGATGGAGAGCGACAGCGCATCGCCGCCGATCACCGTGCGCACCGCGCAGCCCAGTTGTTTCGGGATCTGGTTGCCGTCGACCAACGCGATATCGGGCACGGCTGGCAGGCCGCTGAGGGCGCGCTGCATGGCGAGGAAGGTCGCCTGCAGGATGTTGATGCGGTCGATCTCCTCGACGCTGGCCATGCCGATCGAGATGGTGACCGAAGCGCAATCGTGCAGGCGGGCGAAAATATCCTCGCGCTCCTCTGGCGACAGCTTCTTGGAATCGTCGATCATGCGCGCGAGTTTTCGCGGCATGGCAAGATCGCGCACGATCACGGCGGCCGCCGTCACCGGCCCGGCCAGCGGGCCGCGCCCGGCCTCGTCGATGCCGGCGACGATGCCATCGCATTCGCGCTCGATCCTGAAAGTCGGCATGACGTGAACTGTTGCCTTGTCGGTTGCGTCCGGCCCATCCTGTGCAAATGAGCTTTGCCG
>CADEEH010000359.1 GCA_902826305.1 uncultured Burkholderiales bacterium | reverse complement strand
TCACCGCCATGAACAGGTACTCGATGCCGAACTTGATGCCGAACGGCGACGGGTTGACGCTGCGCTGCATGTGGGCGTACAGCCAGCCGGAGACCGCGGCCAGCAGCGCCGCGATGACGAACATCACCACCTTGTAGCGGAACGTCGAGGCGCCCATCGCCTCGGGCATCGTCGTGCCGCCGCCGCGGTTGAGGTTCAGTGCCCGCATCACGCGCCCGGGGCGCGAATCGAGCAGGTGGATGATCGCGACCGCCGCGGCCAGCGCGACCGTCCAGATCAGCCAGTACATCCGGTGTTCCTCCTGCAGGCTGATGCCGGCGATCGTGATCGGCGGCACGCCGAGCAGCCCGTCGTATCTGCCCAGCGCATCCAGGTTGCCCATCGTGTAGAACAGCGCCAGGCTCCAGGCGATCGTCGCCAGCGGCAGGTAGTGGCCGGACATCCTGAGCGTGATCCAGCCGAGCACCAGCGCAACCACGGCGGTGACGGCGATGCCTGCCAGCAGTCCGATCCACGGCGACAGCCCCGCCTTCGTCGCCAGGTACGCACTCGCATAGGCGCCGATGCCGGCGAACGCGCTCTGGCCGAACGAGGTCAGACCGCCGGCACCGGTGAGCAGCACCAGGCCCAGGGCCACGATCGCGAACAGTCCGATGTAGTTGAGCTGCGTGATCCAGAACGGCGGCACCGGAGCGAACGGCAGCAGCGCCATCACCACGGCGAATCCGACCAGACCGATCGTCCGCGGGGTCACCTCAGTGCTCCTCGTCGTGGCGGTCGACGAACGAGCGCCACAGCAGCACCGGCAGGATCGCGGTGAAGACGATCACCTCCTTGAATGCGCTCGCCCAGAACGAGCCGAACGACTCCAGCAGCCCGACCAGCACGGCACCCACCATCGCGCTCGGGAAACTCGCCAGGCCCGCGAACACCGCGGCGACGAAGCCCTTGAGCCCGATCAGGAAGCCGCTGTCGTAGAAGATCGTGGTCGTCGGTCCGATCAGCAGGCCCGACAGTGCGCCGATGAACACCGCCATCGTGAAGCTGAGGCTGCCGGCGCCGTCGGTGGAGATGCCCATCAGCCGGGCGCCGGTGCGGTTGACCGAGGTCGCGCGCAGCGCCTTGCCGGCGAGTGTGCGGTCGAAGAACACGAACAACATCACGATCAGTGCGACCGAGGCAGCGAAGGTGATCAGCGTCTGCCCCGACAGCGACAGCGCACCGAACGAGAACCGGGCATCCCAGAACGCCGGGTTGCGGAAGCCCTCGGCGCCGAAGAACAGCAGTCCGAGCCCGGTCAGTGTGAAGTGCACGCCGACCGAGACGATCAGCAGCACGAGCACGCTGGCATCGGCGAGCGACTGGTAGGCGAGGCGGTAGACCAGCGGGCCCATCGGCGTGACCAGCGCCAGCGTCAGCAGCGCCTGCACCAGCAGCGGCGGCTTCATCGGCGAGAGCACGATCGTCGCAGCCGAGGCGAGCACCGGAATCGCGACCGATCGCAACACGCGCATCAGTCCGGCACTGATGCCCCGGCGCTCGCGAACCGCGCCGGCGACGTCCATCACCGCGACCAGCGCCGCCATCAGCAGCAGCAGCCAGACGGTGCCGGGCACCTGCCCGGTCTGCAGCATTGCCATCGTCAGCGCACCGAACGCGACGAACTCGCCCTGCGGGATGAACACGATCCGGGTGACCGAGAACA
>CADEEH010000358.1 GCA_902826305.1 uncultured Burkholderiales bacterium | reverse complement strand
CCATGTTGCCGGTGCCCTTGAACTCCTCGTAGATCACCTCGTCCATCCGGCTGCCCGTGTCGATCAGCGCGGTGGCGATGATCGTCAGCGAGCCGCCTTCCTCGATGTTGCGTGCCGCGCCGAAGAAGCGCTTGGGGCGCTGCAGCGCGTTGGCGTCCACACCGCCGGTCAGCACCTTGCCGGAGGCCGGCACCACGGTGTTGTACGCACGTGCGAGGCGAGTGATCGAATCGAGCAGGATCACGACGTCCTTCTTGTGCTCGACCAGCCGCTTGGCCTTCTCGATCACCATCTCGGCGACCTGGACGTGACGGGTGGCCGGCTCGTCGAAGGTCGACGACACCACCTCGCCGCGCACCGAGCGCTGCATCTCGGTGACCTCCTCGGGTCGCTCGTCGATCAGCAGCACGATCAGCACGACGTCCGGGTGATTGGACGTGATCGCGTGGGCGACGTGCTGCAGCATCACCGTCTTGCCGCTCTTGGGCGGGGCGACGATCAGCCCGCGCTGGCCCTTGCCGATCGGCGCGATCATGTCGATGATCCGGCCGGTGATGTTCTCCTCGGCCTTGATCTCGCGCTCGAGGACCATCGGCTTGGTCGGGTGCAGCGGCGTCAGGTTCTCGAACAGGATCTTGTGCTTGCTCGCCTCGGGCGGCTCGTAGTTGATCTTGTCGACCTTGACCAGCGCGAAGTAGCGTTCGCCTTCCTTGGGCGTGCGCACCTCGCCTTCGATCGAATCGCCGGTGTGCAGGTTGAAGCGGCGGATCTGCGAGGGCGAGATGTAGATGTCGTCGGTGCTGGCCAGGTACGACGATTCCGGCGAGCGAAGGAAACCGAAGCCGTCGGGCAGCACCTCGAGCACGCCGTCGCCGAAGATCTGCTCGCCCGCCTTGGCACGCCGCTTGAGGATCGCGAACATCAACTCCTGCTTGCGCAGCCGGTTGGCGTTCTCGATCTCCAGGCCGAGGGCCATTTCGATCAGCTGCGAGACATGCAGCGCCTTGAGTTCGGAAAGATGCATTTGGGTGGATTCGTCCTGGGAGCCGCGGTGCGGCCGTTGAGAGCGCAGACGGGTTGGCCGGGGATGTTGTCAGCGCACACGCGGCCGCGGGAATCGGGACGCCTGGTCGAGCGGGGGATTCGGGGGAGGAACGATGCCCCGGGGCGGGTCCGGGCTCGTGTCGCCGATCGGATCGGCCGACGGCACGGCGGGTGGATTTTCCAGCCTGCGAGGCAGCGCGCGTACGCTGGCTCGCAGGTTACAACGAATCAGAGATGACTGTCCAGAAAGGTCGTGAGTTGGGATTTGGACAACGCTCCGACCTTGGTGTCGACCACCGCGCCGTTCTTGAACAGCATCAGCGTCGGGATGCCGCGGATCCCGTACTTGGCCGACACCGCCTGGTTGTCGTCGACGTTGAGCTTGGCCACCTGCAGCCGACCATCGTAGTCGCGGGCGACCTCGTCGAGGATCGGGGCGATCATCTTGCAGGGACCGCACCATTCGGCCCAGTAGTCGACCAGCACGGGCGTGTCGGCCTTCAGGACGTCCTGATCGAACGAGGTGTCGGAAACGTGTTTGATGGTCATGTCGGGGTATCCACCTGATCTCGTGCGCCGAAAATACCACAGGAGGGTGCGCTGTTAGAATGGCCTGGGCGGGCCTCCCCGCATCGCGGCATGGTGAATCTGGTCAGGTCCGGAAGGA
>CADEEH010000357.1 GCA_902826305.1 uncultured Burkholderiales bacterium | reverse complement strand
CGCGAGCAGCGCCGGCACGTCGGCGACCATCGGCGCGATCCGTGCGCCGAGCGCGAGCACCTCGTCGGCGATCGAGTCGACATCGAGCGGCTGGGCGTGGTAGTAGTGCACGAGCTGGAAGTTGTGCAGCTCCAGCGCCTCGGCGAGTTTCTCCCGGAAACGGGCCGGTGCGAACAGGTCGACCACACGCAGCGCGCGCCGCGCGACCTTGTCCTCGTAGGCCGGGCCGATGCCGCGCCCGGTGGTGCCGATCTTCGCGTCGCCGCGTTTGGTCTCGCGGGCACGGTCGAGCGCGACGTGGCTGGGCAGGATCAGCGGACAGGTCTGGCTGATCTTCAGCCGGTCGCGCACCGACACGCCGGCGTCCTCGAGTTCCTCGATCTCCGCCAACAGCGCCTCGGGCGAGAGCACGACGCCGTTGCCGATGTAGCAGGTGACCGACGGACGCAGGATGCCCGAGGGCAGCAGCCGCAGCACCTGCCGGCGATCACCGATCACCAGCGTGTGGCCGGCGTTGTGCCCGCCCTGGAAGCGCACCACGCCGAGTGCCGATTCGGTCAGCCAGTCGACGATCTTGCCCTTGCCTTCGTCGCCCCACTGGGTGCCGATGACCACGACGTTGCTTGCCATGTCGATTCCGTTGTTTTGCCCGTGCGAACTCAGAGCGGCTCGACGACCCAGCGGTCGCCGACCCGACACAACTGGCGGTCGCAGTTGAATTCCTGCTGCTCGTGCTCATGGCCCGGCAGCACCTGGATCACCACCTCGCCGGCGGCACGCAACCGCGCGACCGCCTCGGCGAGCCGCGGCTCGTCGGCCCATGGCGCGCGCACCGCCGGCGTCGGCTCGGTCACCGACCCGTCGCTGTCGAACTCCGCCTGCAGCGCAGCCAGGCTGCGCAGCTCGAGCGAGAAGCCGGTGGCCGGCCGCGCACGTCCGAACGCGGCGCCGACGTTGTCGTAGCGGCCGCCGCGCGCCACCGCGCCGGCACGGGTCGCCGAACCGGCCGGCCCGGCGACATACGCGGCGAACGTGATGCCGCTGTGGTAGCGATAACCACGCAGGTCCGCGAGGTCGATCGACAGTTCGACACCGGGCAGTCGCGAGAACAGCGGCGCCGAACACAACCGGTCGAGTGCATCGAGCGCGGCACCGATCGCCGGCAACGGCGGCAGCAGCCGTCGCGCCCGTTCGCCGACCGGATCGACCGCCGCACGCGCCGGCCCGTACAGGCCCGGCAACGCGAGCAACGCGTCGCGTGCGACCGGGGACACCCCGTCGAGCCGTTCGGCAAGCCCGGGCACGTCCTTGGCCTGCAGCAGGTCGTGGATCTCGTCGACCAGCGCGCCGTCGCCGGCCAGCCCCGGATCGAGTGCGATCAGCGCGGGCACGATGCCGACATGGCACAGGTCGATGCGCATCCGGCCAGAGCCGGCGGCGATCAGCGATCGCGCCATCAGTTCGATCACCTCGAGATCGGCCTCGATGCCCTCGTGGCCGTAGAGCTCGGCACCGATCTGGATCGGCTCGCGGGTCGCGAACAGCGTCGCCGGCCGCGTGTGCAGCACCGACCCGGCGTAACACAGCCGGGTCACACCGGTGCGATCGAGCCGGTGGGCATCGATCCTCGCCACCTGGGGTGTCATGTCGGCGCGGACGCCGAGTGTGCGGCCGGACAACTGGTCGACCAGCTTGAACGTGCGCAGGTTCAGGTCGCT
>CADEEH010000356.1 GCA_902826305.1 uncultured Burkholderiales bacterium | reverse complement strand
CGTCGAAGCGCGCGATCTCGCCGCGCAGCCGCTCCGGCACCAGCTCCATCTGCGCGCCTTCGTTCATCAGGTGGAAATTGTCGAATACGAAGAAGTGCGCGAGGATCTGCTCCGGGGTGAGCCCGATCGCCTTCAGCAGGATCGTCACCGGCATCTTGCGGCGACGGTCGACGCGAAAGTA
This sequence comes from uncultured Burkholderiales bacterium, assembly GCA_902826305.1. Taxonomy (GTDB): domain Bacteria; phylum Pseudomonadota; class Gammaproteobacteria; order Burkholderiales; family Burkholderiaceae_E; genus CADEEH01. The sequence continues at coordinate 1,543 of CADEEH010000356.1, read as the reverse complement.
CAGGATGTCCTTCGGGTCGAACTCGAAGTCGAGCCACGAGCCGCGGTACGGGATGATCCGTGCGGAGAACAGCAGCTTGCCGGAGCTGTGCGTCTTGCCGCGGTCGTGCTCGAAGAACACGCCCGGCGAACGGTGCAGCTGCGAGACGATCACGCGCTCGGTGCCGTTGACGATGAACGAGCCGGTGGAGGTCATCAGCGGGATCTCTCCCATGTAGACCTCCTGCTCCTTGATCTCCTTGACCGTCGGCTTGGGCGCCTCGCGGTCCATGATCACCAGGCGCACCTTCGCGCGCAGCGGCGCCGAGAACGTCAGGCCGCGCTGCTGGCACTCCTTGACGTCGAACGGCGCGTTGCCCAGGCCGTAGCTGACGAACTCGAGCCGCGCCATCTCGTTGTGCGAGCTGATCGGGAAGATCGACGTGAACGCGGCCTGCAGGCCCTCGTTCTTGCGCGTCGACGCGGCGGTGTCCGCCTGCAGGAACTGCTGGTACGACTCGAGCTGGGTCGTCAGCAGGTACGGCACGTCCAGAACCACGCGTCGCTTGGCGAAGCTCTTGCGGATGCGTTTCTTCTCGGTGAACGAATAGGTCGTCGTTGCCATGGACTTACCGTGCCTTCATGTCTGACTGGATGGGGAGCGGGGTCGGACCGATCGGCATGCCGGGCAGGGGCCCGGCAGCCGGCCGCGCGACACGACCGGCCGCCTGCCCGCCACGCGGTTCGACGGCACGAACGCGGACACCCGGCCGGATGCGCTGGGCGCATCGCGGGCCGGGGATCCGGATCGGGCCGTCGGACAAAGTGGCGGGGCTCGTCGCGTTGTCGCCTTGTGGGCTCTTGCAGTGCTTACTTGACCTCGACCTTGGCGCCGGCGTCCTCGAGCTGCTTCTTGAGGGCTTCGGCGTCGGCCTTGGGAATGGCTTCCTTCACGGGCTTCGGCGCGCCGTCGACCAGGTCCTTGGCCTCCTTCAGGCCCAGGCCGGTGGCCGCGCGGACAACCTTGATCACCTCGACCTTCTTCTCGCCGGCGGCCAGAAGCATCACGGTGAACTCGGTCTTCTCCTCGACGGCCGGGGCGGCGGCGCCACCACCGGCGGCCGGCGCGGCGGCGACGGCAGCCGCAGCGGCGGAGACGCCGAACTTGTCTTCCATCAGCTTGATCAGCTCGCTCAGCTCCAGCACGGACATGCCGGCGATCGCGTCGAGGATTTCATTCTTGCTCAGTGCCATGTCGAACTCCGTAATTCAATTGGTTGCAGTGTCGGTATCCGGTTTCCGGGTGTGTCAGCCAGCCGTCGTTTCCTTGGCATCGCGCACCGCCGCGAGGGTCCGGACGAACCTGCCCGGAACCTCGTTGAGCGTCCGCACGAACTGCGCGATCGGCGCCTGCATCGTGCCCATCAGTTTCGCCAGCAGCTCGTCCCGGCTGGGCAGCGAAGCCAGCGCCTTGACCGCGGCCGCATCCAGCGACTCGTTGGGCATGGCGCCGGCCTTGAGGACCAGCTTGTCGTTGCTCTTGGCGAACTCGTTGAGCACCTTCG
>CADEEH010000355.1 GCA_902826305.1 uncultured Burkholderiales bacterium | reverse complement strand
TCGCCCAGCCACATCAGGAACATCGTGCCGGTGACCAGCGAGACCACCGCGGTGAAGCGGAACAGCAGGCCCGGGTCGATCACCAGGTTCGGCTGCGACTCCAGCGCGACCGCGATGCCCAGCGCCTGGAACGTCGCCAGTCCGAGCGTGAACCAGCGCGTGTACTTGGTGATGATCCGCCGACCCGATTCGCCTTCCTTCTTGATCGCCTCCAGCGAAGGCAGCACCACCGTCAGCAGCTGCATGATGATCGACGCCGAGATGTACGGCATGATCCCGAGCGTCAGCACCGAGAAACGCGACAACGCCCCGCCCGAGAACATGTTGAACATGCCGAGCAGGCCACCCTGCTGGCTGTTGAACAGTTCCGCGAGCGCGTCCGGATTGATCCCCGGCACCGGGATGTGGGTGCCGATCCGATACACGATCAGCGCGAACAGCAGGAACCACAGCCGGCGCTTCAGATCGCCGAACTTGCCCGCCTTCGCCAACGCCGCCGGATTGCTCGCCACTGCTTCGCCTCGTCAGCACGCCCTCAGGCGGCTGCTTCCGCTTCCTCGATCACGGTACCACCCGCGGCCTCGATCGCCGCCTTCGCACCCTTGGTCGCGCCGACGCCCTTGAGCGTGACCTTGCGGGTCAGCTTGCCGGACAGGATCACCTTGGCCGACAGCGACAGCTGCGGCGCCAGGCCGGCCGCCTTCAGCGACAGCAGGTCCACCTCGTCGGCACCGAGCTTCTCCAGGTCCGACAGCCGGATCTCGGCGGTCCGGTCGCGTGTCAGCGACGTGAAGCCGCGCTTGGGCAGCCGACGCTGCAGCGGCATCTGGCCGCCCTCGAAGCCGACCTTGTGGAACCCGCCGGCACGCGACTTCTGGCCCTTGTGCCCGCGACCGGCCGTCTTGCCCAGCCCCGAACCGACGCCGCGGCCGACGCGGCGGCGCGGCCGCTTGCTGCCTTCGCCCGGCTTCAGATCGTTCAGTCGCATCAGACCACCTTCACCAGATACGAAACCTTGTTGATCATCCCGCGCACCGCGGGCGTGTCCTCGAGCTCACGCGTCTGGTTCATCTTCTTGAGCCCCAGGCCGAGCACCGTGTCGCGATGCGACTGGCGCGTGCCATTCGGACTCCTGACCAGCATGACCTTGACCGTCTTCTTGCTCATCCGTGTTCCCCGGCGGCATCGCGGCCGCGGTCAGCTTCTCAGCCCAGGATCTCCTCGACGGTCTTGCCGCGCTTGGCCGCAATCTCCGCCGGGGTGTTCATGTTCTTCAACGCGTCGAGCGTCGCCCGCACCATGTTGTACGGATTGCTCGAGCCGTGGCTCTTGGCGACGACGTTCTGCACGCCCATCACCTCGAACATCGCACGCATCGGGCCGCCGGCGATGATGCCGGTACCCTCGGGTGCCGGCTTGAGCATCACGGTGGAGGCGCCGTGCCGGCCCATCACCAGGTGCTGCACGGTGCCGCCCTTCAGGCGCACCTTGATCATCTTGCGGCGCGCCTCGTCCATCGCCTTCTGCACGGCCACCGGCACCTCGCGCGCCTTGCCCTTGCCCATCCCGATCCGGCCGTCGCCGTCGCCGACCACGGTCAGCGCCGCGAAACCGAGGATCCGGCCGCCCTTGACGACCTTGGTCACCCGGTTGATCGAGATCATCTTTTCCTTGAGACCGTCGTCGCGCTCTTCGCCGCCGGTCATCTTCGGTTGGAACTTGGCCATCT
>CADEEH010000354.1 GCA_902826305.1 uncultured Burkholderiales bacterium | reverse complement strand
CGACGATGAACATCATGACCGTCGAGGATCCGATCGAATACGACCTCGACGGCATCGGCCAGACACAGGTCAATGCCCGGATCGACATGACGTTCGCGAAGGCGCTGCGTTCGATCCTGCGCCAGGATCCGGATGCGGTGATGATCGGCGAGATCCGCGATCTCGAGACCGCGCAGATCGCGGTGCAGGCCTCGCTCACCGGCCACACGGTGCTGGCCACGCTGCACACCAACGACTCGGTGTCGGCGGTGACGCGGCTGATCGACATGGGCATCGAGCCGTTCCTGCTGTCGTCGACGCTGCTGGGCGTGGTCGCGCAGCGGCTGGTCCGCAAGCTCTGCCCGCAGTGCCGCCAGGCCGATCCGGTCACCGGCGGCTGGCGCGCGATCGGCTGCCTGGCCTGCAACAAGACCGGCTACCAGGGCCGCACCGGCATCTACGAACTGTTCTCGGTCAACGACGAGATCCGGGGACTGGTCCACCGCAACGCGTCCGAGGACGACATCCGCGCGGCGGCGTTGCGCAACGGCATGCTGACGATGCGCGACGACGGGCAGCGCTGGGTGAAGGCGGGGATCACCACCGCCGACGAGATCGTGCGCGCGACACGCGACTGACGATGACCCGGTTCACACGCACCGCGGTGCTGGCGGGCTGCGCGGCCGTTCTCGCCGCCTGCGGCGGCGGCGGGGCCGGCGGCCTGCCGGGGCTGCCGGGCTTCGGCGACACGTTGTCCGAGTCGAGCCAGTACGCGGCCAAATGCGAGGCGCCGCGTTCCGGCATCGATCCCCAGACCGGCAGCGCGTATCCGGACCGCAGCGGCAGCGCCACCGACGAGCGCCGCTGGGTCAAGGCGTACGTGAACGAGTCGTACCTCTGGTACCGCGACGTGCCGTCGATCGACCCGGCGTCCTACACCGGCACGGTCACCGCGTACTTCGACGCGCTGACCCGCCAGGGTGTGTCGAGCAAGGACCGCTTCAGCTTCACGTACCCCACCGATCGATGGAACCAGTTGTCGCAGTCCGGCGTCGATGCCGGCTACGGCATCGAGTGGGCGGTCGAAGGCACCGGTGCCGCGCGGGTGGTCCGCGCCGCGTTCACCGAGCCCGGCTCGCCGGGCGCGGCCGCCGGCATCACCCGCGGCGCAACCGTGCTGTCGGTCGACGGCACGTCGATCAGCGACGCGACCCAGCCGGGCATCGACGCGCTGAATGCGGGCCTGTTCCCGTCGACCACCGGCCGCTCGACGACACTGTCGATCCGCGACCTGAACAACACCGTCCGGACCGTGACGCTGGTCTCGGCCGCGGTGACGAAATCCCCGGTGCCGCAGGCGACGGTGCTCGACAACGGCGGGCGCAAGGTCGGCTACCTGCTGTTCAACGACCACATCGCCACCGCCGAGCCGGCGCTGGTCGCCGCGATCGAGCAATTCCGGAGCGCTGGCGTGGCCGACGTCGTGCTCGACATCCGCTACAACGGCGGCGGCTTCGTCTACATCGCCAGCCAGTTGGCGACGATGCTCGCCGGACTCGACGTGCACGGGCGCACGTTCGAGCAGTTCCGCTACAGCGACAAGCGCAGTGACGACAACCAGGCGTTCGGGTTCGTCACGAAGCGATCGCGCGCGGGCAGCAACGGCCTGCCGGTGGCGTTCGACGGCGCGGACCTGCCGCAGCTCGGGCTGTCGCGTGTCTTCGTGCTGACCACCTCCGGCACCTGCTCGGCCAGTGAATCGGTGATGAACGCGCTGCGCCCGTTCATGCAGGTGATCCAGATCGGCGAGACCTCCTGCGGCAAACCCTACGGCTTCACCGCCAAG
>CADEEH010000353.1 GCA_902826305.1 uncultured Burkholderiales bacterium | reverse complement strand
GGTGGATGCCGGCCTCGTTGATGCCGGCGACGATGTCGTCGCTGTCGGTGTAGCCGGAGATCACGATGCGGACCGTGTCGGGCCAGCGCTCGCGGACCTCCTTCAGGAACTTGACCCCGCTCTCGCCGGGCATCCGCTGATCACACAGGATCACGTCGACCGGCCGATGCTGCAGGTGCGCCCGGGCCGCGTCGGCACTGCCGGCGGCGAGGATGTCGAAATCGTCCTCCAGCGTGCGGCGCATCGCCTCGAGCGAACGCTGCTCGTCGTCGACCAGCAGGACGGTGGCCAGGGGCGGGGCGGGCGGATCGTCGATCATCGGGCCGTCAGTTGGTGTGCGGCCGTCAGCATATACGCGGCAGGGGTTCGCCGGATAGCCAGTCGACGATCCGCTCGCCGCCGAACGCGGTCTGCATCCGGATGAAGCGGTGGTCGTCGGCGACCACCTCGCCGATCCGTGCCGCGCGCCGGCCCAGCGGATGGGCGTGCATCGCAGCCAGCACCCGCTCGGCCGCCTCGGGCGCGACCACCGCGACCAGCTTGCCTTCGTTGGCGATGTACAGCACATCCAGGCCCAGCAGTTCACAGGCGGCCTCGACCTGCGGCTCGATCGGGATCGCGGCCTCCTGCACCCGCATGCCGACGTCGGACTGGCGGGCGATCTCGTTGAGTGTCGTGCCCAGGCCGCCCCGGGTGGGGTCGCGCAGCGTGCGGATCGCCGCCGCCGGCACTGCCTTCAGCATCGCGTCGACCAGGCCGTGCAACGCCGCGGTGTCCGAGCGGACCTCGGTCTCGAACGACAGCGACTCGCGCTGCGACAGCACGGCGACGCCGTGATCACCGATCGTGCCCGACACGATCACGACGTCGCCCGGCCGGGCGTTGCGCCCCGACGGCCGCACGTCCGGCGCGGCCACGCCGATGCCGGTGGTGGCGATGAAGCAGCCGTCACCCTGCCCCTGCGCGACCACCTTGGTGTCGCCGGCGACCACCGGCACGCCGGCCTCGCGCGAGGCGGCGGCCATCGAATCGACGATGCGCACCAGGTCCGCCAGCGGGAACCCTTCCTCGAGGATGAAACTCGCGGTCAGCCAGAGCGGCCGCGCGCCCATCATCGCGACGTCGTTGATCGTGCCGTGCACCGACAGGCAGCCGATGTCCCCGCCCGGGAAGAACAGCGGCGAGACGATGTGCCCGTCACACGCGGTGACCAGCCGGCCGCCGGCCAGCGCCTCCGGCGGCACCGGCAGGCTCGCGCCGTCGTCACCCTCGCGCAGGTGCGGGTTGTCGAACGCGCGGGCGAACACCTCCTCGATCAGCTGCATCGACGCGCGCCCGCCGGCGCCGTGGTTCATGTCGATGCGGCCGTGTTTCAGGTCGAGCGGCCGGACGTAGTCCTTCTTCATGACTCGACCGTCACCGGGATGTCGCGAAACCGCCCGTACGAGTAGTGCGCGGCACACGCGCCTTCGCTGGAGACCATGCACGAGCCCATCGGGCTCTCGGGTGTGCAGACGGTGCCGAACAGCTTGCAGTCGACGGGGCGCTTGACGCCGCGCAGGATCGCCCCGCACAGGCACTGCTTGTGATCGGGCACCGGCGAATAGGTGAGCTCGAAGCGGCGCTCCGCATCGAAGCGTGCGTACTCGGGCCGGATGCGCAGCGCGGAGAACGGCACCTCGCCCAGCCCGCGCCACTCGAACGTCTCGCGCCGCTCGAAGACGTCCGCGACCGCGGCCTGCGCGGCCGGGTTGCCGTCGCGGGTGACCGCGCGCGAGAACTCGTTCTCGACGACGTGGCGCCCGTCGTTGACCTGGCGCACCAGCATCAGGATCGCCTGCATCACGTCCAGCGGCT
>CADEEH010000352.1 GCA_902826305.1 uncultured Burkholderiales bacterium | reverse complement strand
GGTTCAGCGTGCGCGGATGCCCGATACCCAGGCGCAGCCGCCAGTAGTCGCTCGATCCGAGCTGCGCGTGGATGTCGCGCAGTCCGTTGTGGCCCGCGTGCCCGCCGCCCTGCTTGAGTTTCGACTGGCCGGGGAGCAGGTCGAGTTCGTCGTGCACGACCAGGATCTCGGAGGGCACGATGCGGTAGAAGCCGGCGAGCGCACCGACCGCGCGCCCGGAACGATTCATGTAGGTCGACGGCTTGAGCAGCCACACGCTGTGTCCGGCGATGGTCGCCTTGCCGACTTCGCCGAAGAACTTCGCTTCCCTGGTGAAGGAGGCGCCGGTGCGTCGGGCGAGGGCGTCGATGAACCAGAAGCCGGCGTTGTGGCGGTCGGCTTCGTGTTCCCTGCCGATGTTGCCGAGTCCGGCGATCAGTCGGATGGCGCTCATGCCGGCGTCGCGAGAGAGGCGGTCGCGACGTCGATCGCGACCGGGGCGGAAACGAGGCCGCGCCCGTCGGGCCTCGTGAACACGGCCCGGGCGGCGCGGGAGGGTCTTACTTCTTGTCGTCCTTCTTCGCGGCTGCGGCGGGGGCGGCCGCGGCCGGCGCAGCGGCTGCGGCGGCGGGTGCCGCGGCCGGGGTCTCTTCCTCGGCGGCGGCGCCCGGCACCGTCACGGTCACGATCACCGCGCTCTGCGAGCCGCCGGCGATCACGCGTTCCGGCATCTTGACGTCGGACAGGTGGACCGACTGGTTCAGTTCCAGGTTCGACAGGTCGACCTCGATGAAGCTCGGCAGGTCCGCGGGCAGGCAGCTGACCTCGATCTCGGTGACGACGTGGCTGACGACCGCGTGCCCGAGCTTGACCGCCGGCGACGATTCCTGGTTCTTGAAGTGCAGCGGCACCTTGATCGTGATCTTCTGATCGGCGGCGATGCGCTGGAAGTCGATGTGCATCACCTGCGGCTTGTAGGCATGCCACTGCACGTCGCGCAGCAGCACCTGTTCCTTCTTGCCGTCGATCTCCATGTCGAGGATCGACGAGTGGAACGCCTCGACACGCAGCGAGTGGTACAGGGGGTTGTGGTCGAGTTCGATCTGGCTCGGCTCGCCGCGACCTCCGTAGAGGATGCCCGGCACCTTGCCGCTGCGGCGCAGTCGGCGGCTCGCACCCGATCCTTGCGCATTTCTCGTTTGGGCAACGACTTTCATCGTTTTCTCCTGTGACGTGTCACGTGGCCGCGACCAGCACGCCGTGACGTTGAAAACCTTCGTGTTCAGTCGACGAACAGCGACGAGACCGAATCGGCGCGATTGATGCGCAGGATCGTCTCGGCCAGCAGCTGCGCGCAGCTCAGCGCGCGGATCTTGCTGCAGCCGGCCGCCGCCGCCGACAGCGGGATCGTGTCGGTGACCACCAGCTCGTCGAGCGCCGATCCGGCCACGCGTTCGATCGCACCACCCGACAGCACCGGGTGCGTGCAATACGCGAGCACTTTCAGCGCGCCGTGTTCCTTCAGCGCCGTGGCCGCCTTCACCAGCGTGTTCGCGGTGTCGACCATGTCGTCCATGATCACGCAGCTTCGTCCCTCGACGTCGCCGATGATGTTCATCACCTCGGCGACGTTCGCCTTCGGGCGCCGTTTGTCGATGATCGCCAGGTCCGCGTCGAGCAGCTTGGCCAGCGCCCGCGCGCGGACCACGCCGCCGACGTCCGGGGAGACGACGACCAGGTTGTCGAACTGCTGCTTGTGCAGGTCGGCGAGCAGGATCGGCGCCGCGTAGATGTTGTCCACCGGGATGTCGAAGAAGCCCTGGACCTGGTCGGCGTGCAGGTCCATCGTGAGCAGCCGGTCGACGCCGGCGACCTCGAGCATGTTGGCGACGACCTTGGCGCTGATCGCGA
>CADEEH010000351.1 GCA_902826305.1 uncultured Burkholderiales bacterium | reverse complement strand
TTCATTCGCATCCAGGATCTGCAGACCGGTGCCATCACCGACACCCCTCCCAGTCGGGACCAGTCTCGCCCGTCACTGTCGCAGGACGGCAGTGATGTCGTCTTCATCAGCAACCCGGTGCTGCCGCAGCCCAATCCCGGTCCCGGCCCATTCCCCGAGGTCGTGGTGGCCGACTTGAACGCGCTGAATCAGGCGCCATCGGGCACCTCCGGCATCCGCGACGTCGCAGAAGGCAATACGCAGACGTTCACCGCCGCGGACTTCGGCTTCAGCGATCCGCAGAACTCGCCGCCGGATGCGTTCCGGTCGGTGGTGATCACCTCGCTGCCGTCGCCCAACGGGTTGCGGCTGTCGGGTGTGGCGGTCAGCGTCGACCAGGAGATTCCCGTTGCCGAACTCGGCAACCTGACCTACGTCCCACTCACCAACGGCGTCGGTCCGGTGGCCGTGACCACGATCGGCTTTCGGGTCCGTGACAACGGCGGCACGGACAACGGCGGCCAGGACATCGACTTATCGCCGAACGCCATCACGTTCAACATCACAGTGGCAAACCGCGCGCCGGTGGCGGTCGACGATACCGGCACGACGTCGGAAGGGGCCACGCTCGAGGTGACTGCCGCCCAGGGCCTGCTGGCCAACGACACCGATGCCAATCTCGATCCGATCCGTTTGCTGGACTTCAGCTTCGGCGGGATCAATCACTCGGCGGGTGAGACGGCCACGGTCGCCGGCATCGGCTCACTGACCATCCAGGCGGACGGAAGCTATCGGTTCGTGCCGGCACCGAACTTCAGTGGTCAGGCACCGGTCGTCACCTATGGTGTGCGCGACGAGCCGCCGAATCCGGCGGACAGCCGGAGCGACGAAGGCACGCTGACGCTGACCGTGACCGCGGTCAACGACCCGCCGACCGCGGTCGACGACACCGGCACGACGCTGGAGGATACGGTGCTCACGCGCACTGCCGCGCAGGGCCTGCTGGCCAACGACACCGATCCGGACAACGATCCGCTGTTTGTCTCCGGCTATCAGGTCGGCGACGAGGCCGCGATCCGCGCGGTGGGTGTCACCGGGTCACTGGGTGCGGCCGGCACGATCCGGATCGATGCGGACGGCAGCTACACGTTCACGCCGGCGGCGAACTACACCGGCCCAGTGCCGGTGATCACGTACACGCTGAGCGACGGGTCCACGGACCGTGACACCGGCACGCTGACGCTGTCGATCACGCCGGCCAACGATCCGCCGACCGCGGTCGACGACAGCGGCACGACGCTGGAGGACACGGTGCTCAGTCGCACCGCTGCGCAGGGCCTGCTGGCCAACGACACCGATCCGGACGGCGACTCGCTGCAGGTGGTTGCCTACTCGGTGACCGGCTCGGCTGTGGCCGTTGCCCCCGGAGCCCCGCTGCCGCTCGGTGGTGGCCAGGGGTCGCTGACAATCAATGCCGACGGCAGCTACGTGTTCACGCCCGGGGCCAACTACGCCGGGCCACTGCCGACGTTCGCCTATGTGATCCGTGATGCCGCCGGCGTGGAGTCGACCGCGACGCTGACGCTGTCGATCACCCCGGTCAACGACGCCCCGGTGGCGGTCGCCGACAGCGCGAGCACCAGCGAGGACACCGCGGTCACGGTGACGGTGCTGGCCAATGACACGGATGTCGAGAACAACCCGCTCACCGCGGCGATCGCCACCAACCCGGCCAACGGCACGGCGAGTGTGCTGCCGGATGGCCGCATCACCTACACCCCGAACACCGGCTTCACCGGCACCGACAGCTTCACCTACCGCGCCAACGACGGCACCGACAACAGCGCACCGGCGACCGTCACGATCGCGGTCAGCACCCGCGGGGCGATCAACGGCACGCCGCTGGCCGATACGTTGAA
>CADEEH010000350.1 GCA_902826305.1 uncultured Burkholderiales bacterium | reverse complement strand
TGAACTCGTCGAACTCCCGCTGCCACTGGCTCGGCTGCATCACCTTGGTCACCTGCACCGCGGTCACCTTGTACTCCGGGCAGTTGGTCGCCCAGTCCGAACTGTCGGTGGTGATCACGTTGGCCCCGGACTCCGGGAAGTGGAACGTCGTCCAGACCACGCCCGGCTGCATCCGCTCGGTGACCCGTGCCCGCTGCACCGTCTGGCCGGCACGGCTGGAGATGCCGACCCAGTCACCGTCGACGATGCCGCGCTCCTGCGCGTCGTGTGGATGGATGTCGAGCCGGTCCTCGTCGTGCCACTGGTTGTTCGGTGTGCGCCGTGTCTGTGCACCGACGTTGTACTGGCTCAGGATACGGCCGGTGGTCAGCAGCAGCGGGAACTTCGGGGTCACCTTCTCGTCGCTGGCGACGTACTGGGTGTTGAAGAACCGGCCCTTGCCGCGGACGAAATGCCCGACATGCATGATCGCCGTGCCGGCCTCCTCGGTGTCCTCGTTGCAGGGCCACTGGACGCTGCCCAGGCGCTCGATCTTGTCGTAGGTCACGCCGCGGAAGGTCGGCGTCAGGAGCGCGATCTCCTGCATGATCTGCTCGGGATCGTCGTAGTGCATCGGGAAACCGAGCGCGTTCGACAACCGGATCGTCACCTCCCAGTCGGCCAGGCCGGCCATCGGCGGCATCACCTGCCGCACACGCGAGATGCGCCGCTCGGCGTTGGTGAACGTGCCGTCCTTCTCGAGGAAACTCGAACCCGGCAGCAGCACGTGCGCGAACTTGGCGGTCTCGTTCAGGAAGATGTCCTGCACGACGATACATTCCATCGACTCGAGGGCATGCGAGACATGCTGCGTGTTCGGATCGCTCTGGGCGATGTCCTCGCCCTGGCAGTACAGGCCCTTGAAGCTGCCGCCGATCGCCGCATCGAACATGTTCGGGATCCGCAGGCCCGGCTCGGGATCCAGCGCGACGCCCCAGTGCGCCTCGAACTCGGCGCGCACCGTGGTGTCCGAGATGTGCCGGTAGCCGGGCAGCTCGTGCGGGAAACTGCCCATGTCGCAGCTGCCCTGCACGTTGTTCTGGCCGCGCAGCGGATTGACCCCGACCCCCTCGCGTCCGACCATGCCGCAGGCCATCGCCAGGTTGGCGATGCCGATCACCATCGTCGACCCCTGCGCGTGTTCGGTCACGCCCAGGCCGTAGTAGATCGCGGAGTTGGGTCCCTTCGCGTACAGCCGCGCCGCCGCGCGCACCTCGGCCGCCGGCACACCGGTCACCGGTTCGAACGCCTCGGGCGAGTTCTCGGCCCGGGCGACGAACTCGCGCCACTCGGCGAAGCTCTTCGGGTCGCATCGTTCGGCGACATATTGCTCGTCGACCAGTCCTTCGCTGACCACCACGTGGGCCAGCGCGGTGATGATCGCCACGTTGGTGCCGGGCCGCAGCGCCAGGTGATGATCGGCGCTGACATGCGGCGCGGCGACCAGTTCGATCCGGCGCGGGTCGACGACGACCAGCCGCGCGCCTTCGCGCAGCCGCTTCTTCATCCGCGACGCGAACACCGGATGGGCGTCGGTCGGATTGGCGCCGATGACCATGATCACGTCGGCGTGTTCGACGCTCTTGAAGGTCTGCGTGCCGGCCGAGGTGCCGAAGGTCTGGCCCATGCCGTAGCCGGTCGGTGAATGGCACACCCGCGCGCAGGTGTCGATGTTGTTGTTGCCGAAGGCCGCGCGCACCATCTTCTGCACGACGTAGACCTCCTCGTTCGTGCAGCGGCTGGAGCTGATCGCACCGACCGAATCGCGGCCGTACTTGGCCTGGATCCGCTTGAACTCCGAGGCGGCGTGTTCGATCGCCTCGTCCCAGCTCACCTCGCGCCACGGATCGGTGATCTTCGCGCGGAT
>CADEEH010000349.1 GCA_902826305.1 uncultured Burkholderiales bacterium | reverse complement strand
CCGCGCCGGTTGACCAGCGAATCCCACGGCACCTGGTTCAGCCAGCGCTCGATCTCCGCGCGTGTCGGCGGTTCCTTGCGAAAGTCGCGGAAGCGATATTCGATCTGTTGCGAGGCCAGCCACGCTCGGGCCTTGCGAACCTGGTCGCAGTTCTCGATCCCGTGCAAGACCGGCTGCGGCATGATCAGATGTTGAGCAGGAATTCCGAGAACGAAGGACCGGTGGGTTCCGGAGCGGCGGGCTCCGGCGTCTTCGCAGTCTTGGACTCGGCCGGTTCGGACTCGGAGTTCTCCATCATCCACAACAGGTTCGTCGGCGAATCCGCGTTCGCCAGGGCGTCCTCGCGACTGACCTTCTTGTCGCGCACCAGCTGCATCAGCGAGTGTTCGAACGTCTGTGAACCCGGCGCGAGGCTCTTCTCCATCGCTTCCTTGATCTCGGACAGCCCGCCCTGTTCGATCAGTTCGGCGACGTGACGCGTGTTGAGCAGGATCTCCACCGCCGGTATCCGACCGCCGGCCAGCGCCTTGACCAGGCGCTGCGAGACGATCGCCTTCAGTGTCACCGACAGGTCCGACAGCAGCACGCGCCGGTTCTCCGGCGGATAGAAACTGACGATCCGGTTCAGCGCGTTGTGCGAGTTGTTCGCGTGCAGCGTGCCGAGCACCAGGTGGCCCGACTGCGAATACGCCAGTGCCGCGGTCATCGTCTCGACGTCGCGGATCTCGCCGATCAGGATGCAGTCCGGCGCCTGCCGCATCGCGTTCTTCAGTGCGATCTGCAGCGTGTCGCTGTCGGTGCCGATCTGGCGCTGGCTGACGATCGCGCGCTTGTTCGCGAACGTGTATTCGATCGGATCCTCGAGCGTGAGGATGTGGCCCGAGCGCTGCTCGTTGCGATAGTCGAGCAACGACGCCAGCGTGGTCGACTTGCCCGAACCGGTGGCGCCGACCACCAGCACCAGGCCGCGTTTCTCCATCACGATGTCGGTCAGGACCTGCGGCAGGTTCAGCGTCGTGAACGACGGGATGTCGCCGGGGATGTAGCGGATCACACACGAGGCCGAGCCGCGTTGCCGGAACACGTTGACCCGGAAGCTGCCGACCCCACGCACGCCGTAGCCCGCGTTCAGCTCCTTGCGGTCCTCGAATTCCTGCCACTGGCGTTCGGTCAGGATCTCGCGGATCAGCGAGCCGACCGCGTTCGGATCGAGCTTCTGCTGGTTGATCGGCATCGTGGTGCCGTTGATCTTGATGTGCACCGGCGAGCCGGAGGCGATGTACAGGTCGCTGGCCTTCTTCTCGGCCATCAGACGCAGCAGTCGGTCCATCACCATGGTCGTTCAGCTCCTGGCGCCCGCTGCACGGATCACGGTCGGGCCGAAGGGGCCGCCGCGATCGAACTCAGTCACCGCGCAACAGATCATTGATCGCCGTCTTGGCACGCGTCTTGGCGTCCACCCGCTTGACGATCACCGCACAATACAGATTCACCTTGCCGTCGGACGAGGGAAGGGTGCCCGAGACTACCACCGACCCGGCCGGGATCCGTCCGTACGAGATCTGGCCGGTTTCGCGGTCGTAGATCTTCGTGCTCTGGCCGATGTACACACCCATCGAGATCACCGAGTTCTCCTCGACGATCACGCCCTCGACCACCTCGGACCGTGCCCCGATGAAGCAGTTGTCCTCGATGATCGTGGGATTGGCCTGCAACGGCTCCAGGACGCCGCCGATCCCCACGCCGCCCGACAGATGGACGTTCTTGCCGATCTGCGCGCAGGAGCCGACGGTGGCCCAGGTGTCGACCATCGACCCTTCGTCCACGTACGCCCCGATGTTCACATACGAGGGCATCAGGACCACGTTGCGGCCGATATAGGCACCCCGGCGGGCGACGGCCGGCGG
>CADEEH010000348.1 GCA_902826305.1 uncultured Burkholderiales bacterium | reverse complement strand
CCATCGGGCCAGACCGGAATCTCATCGAGCCACGGATCGTCGAGGACATCCATGTCCGGCGTTTGTGCGGGGGTGATGGTCGCCGTGGCATTGCCACCGACCATCCCCGGCACCCACTGAGTCAAATCAGCCGGATCGACTGCGCGGCCCCACACCAGCGGCACCACACAGCTACCGGCTCCAGCAGCACGCGCCAAGGGCTCGGCCAGCCACAACAGATCACTTTCCACGTCGCTGAGTTGGGCGACTTGCCAGCCATCAGCCGCGATGATCAGTACCCAGCGTTCATCGCTCTGCCAGCCTTGCACGCCATCGTTGGTCAGCCGCAGTGCGGCTGCTGGCGGGCCAAAATGCCGCCAGTCCGCATCCGACACATCGAGCGCCAGCGCGCCACGTTCGGCGGATTGGGTGAGGTGAACGGCGTACTGCAGCAGCGGCCACCACGCCGTCTTGCCCAGATGGTCGGCCAGCCAGCCGGCGACCAGCGCGTCGGACTGGCGTGCGTTGCCGACCTTGTAAGTGAGCAAGCGCCGGGGAACGCGTCGCCGGGCCTGACGCGATTCGTTGCCGCTGACCAGCCTCACCACACCGGTCTGCCACTCCAGCCGTTCGACGAGGGGCTCGGCCCAGTCGTGGCGGAAGGCGAACACGCCGCGTTGCGCATCCGGCCACGGCTGGTCGCCAAAGGCGTCCATACCGGTCGCAACGATGGCGCTGGATGCCGTGTCCCGGCGCAATACTTCGACCAGAAATATCGGCGCATCGATGGGCGGCCACGGGTACGCCAGAGACTCGGCAAGCCAGTTCGCCGCCAAGTTGGGCGGAACCGGTGCAATGGCGGTTTCGGGAGTGAAGGCGACCGCGCTGGCTCCGAACGATGCGCGCGACAGCACTTCGCCCTGAAATTCCGGCAGTTCACTTCCGGGCGTCGGCCTGCTGGAAACCTCTGCAACATCCTGGACGATGCGGCGATCCGTCATGCCGACTCCGCTCCGAACTCAGCGGCATTGAAGGCGGCCTCCGTCCACTGCACGTTGCCGTTCGGGTTGCGTTCGAACAGCGTGCTCTGCCACGCCAGTTGCTCCTGCAGAATGATGTCGGTGCTGACGGCGCTTTGTGCGCCACTGACGACCAGGCCTTTGACCTTGCCCAGACCCGCATCGGTCTTTCGGGCCAGCATTGTGAGCTGCACGCCGTAGATGGCGGGCGTGGCCATTACCGGCAGCGGCTGGACATCGAAGGACTGGCGCAGCCCCACGTTGGGCGCACTGATCGCTGTGGCTTCGTCCTCGTCGCTGACGGCTTCCCAGGCAGCAGTGCCGACCGGACTGGCAGTCCACTGGTTCAAACTGCCATCGGCCTGTGCCTGCAAGGCATCGACGCGCACATCACCGAGGAAGGTGTTGTTGATCGTGCCGCTGGTGTCGGCGATGTAGAAGTCATCGACGTCGATGGTCAGCGGACAATTCTGGCCGGGCACCGCGCCCACGAATGCCGTGAGCAGTTGGCCACCCCCTTGGATGGTGTTCTGCGCCGTCATCTGGATGGCCAGGATGCCGTTGATGCGCACCGACAGCACACCGTTGCTGGTGCCCTGCGTGACCTGCAGTTCGATGTAGTGCCAACCGCGCGCGGGAGCGCTCGCCACTGAGACAGAGATCAGCTGGTCATAGCCATACTGCCAGCGGTAGAGCTTGAGCCGACCGTCCTCACCGATCTTGACGAGGTGTGCGACCTGCGAATTGGCATCGCGCACGCCAAGCAGCAAAGGTTCGGTGTAGGTGTTCTGGTACGACACCACGCGAATGGCCGCACCGACGATCAGGCTGGTCTTGGTGGCGTCGAGATTCTTGACGTAACCGCCGCCCGAACCTTCCGGCAAACGCAGGGCATAGGAGGACGGACGACGACCATTGATGCGG
>CADEEH010000347.1 GCA_902826305.1 uncultured Burkholderiales bacterium | reverse complement strand
GCGATGTGGCGCGATTTCCCCGGCATGGTCGCCGAGGCCACCGGCCAGCCGGTGCTGGCCTACTCGCGCCGCGGCCACGGTCGTTCGGATGCGTTGACCGAGCCGCGTCCGCCGCGCTTCATGCACGAGGAGGCGCAGGAGACGTTGCCTGAACTGCTCGAGGCACTCGGCGTCGACCGCTCGGTGCTGATCGGCCATGGCGACGGGGCGTCGATCGCGTTGTTGTATGCGGCATCCCGGCCGACACAGCCGTACGGACTGGTCGGGCTGGCCCCGCACCTGTTCGCCGAGCCGCGGGCGATCGAAGCGGTCCGGATGACCGCGCGGCTGTTCCACGAGAGCGACCTGCGGGCCCGCCTCGCGCGCTTCCACAAGGATGTCGACGGCATGTTCCGGGCCTGGAGCGAGACCTGGCTCGACCCGTCCTTCGGCGGCTGGAGCATCGAACGCGAGACCGGCAACGTGCGCTGCCCGGTGCTGGCGATCCAGGGCATCGACGATCACAGCGGCACGATGCGCCAGATCGATCGGCTCGCCGAACTGGTGCCCGGCACCGAACTGCTGAAACTCGAGCAATGCCGGCACAGTCCACACGTCGACCAGCCCGAGAAGGTGCTCGAGGCGATCAGCCGGTTCGTCGCCCGCGTCACGGCCGCTTGACCGGCGGCGCCGGGCCGCGACACCCGCGGCCGACATGACCCGTTTCGATGTCGCCGTGATCGGCGCGGGGGCCGCCGGCCTGTTCTGCGCCGGCGTCGCGGGCCGGCGCGGGGCGCGGGTCGTGCTGATCGATCACGCCGAACGGCTCGCCGAGAAGATCCGGATCTCCGGTGGCGGGCGCTGCAACTTCACGAACGTCGACGGCGCACGTGACGATCGGTATCTCGGCGAGCAGCCCCGGTTCGCGCGCCATGCGCTGCGCGCGTTCGGCCCCGATCGCTTCATCACCCTGGTACGCGAACACGGCATCACGTACCACGAGAAACATCGCGGCCAGTTGTTCTGCGATCACTCCAGTGCGGCCATCATCTCGATGCTGGTCGATGGCTGCGAGCGCGGTGGTGTCGCCTGGCGGCGACCGTGCACGCCGCGCGCGCTGCGCCGCGAGGCCGACGGTTTCGTGCTGGCCACCGATGCCGGCGAACTGGCCGCCTCACACGTCGTCATCGCCACCGGCGGGTTGTCGATCCCGAAGATCGGCGCGACCGACCTCGGCTACCGGCTCGCGCGCCAGTTCGGACTCGCGGTGGTCGAGCCCCGGCCGGCGCTGGTGCCGCTGACATTCGACGCCGCGGTCTGGCAACCGTTCGCCGCGTTGTCCGGTTTGTCGGTGCCCTGCCAGGTGCGGGTCGCGGCCGAGCCGGCCGGCGCCTCCGGATCGGCCGACCGGGGCGACCCGGCACGGCCGGAGAAGGCACCCGCCTTCGACGAGGACCTGCTGTTCACACACCGCGGGCTGTCGGGTCCGGCGGCGTTGCAGATTTCCAGCTACTGGCGACCGGGCCAGGCGCTGTCGATCGACCTGGCGGCCGGCGAAGACCTGGAGGCCGCGCTGATCGCGGCCCGCGAAGGTTCGAGGCAGCGGCTGGATGTCGCGCTGGCGACGCTGATGCCGCGGCGGCTGGCCGAGACCTGGCTCACGCAGTGGCTCGCCGGATCGGATCGCGGCGCGATGGCCGCGCGGCGGATCGCCGAGATCGGGAGCGCGGACCTGCGCCGGCTGGCGCAGGCGCTGTCGGCCTGGCGCGTCGAGCCCGATGGCACCGAGGGCTGGCGCAAGGCCGAGGTGACCGCCGGCGGCGTCGCGACGAGTGAGCTCGATCCGCGCACGATGCAGGCCACCCGGGCGCCCGGGCTGTATTTCATCGGGGAAGTGGTCGACGTGACCGGCTGGCTCGGCGGCTACAACTTCCAGTGGGCCTGGTC
>CADEEH010000346.1 GCA_902826305.1 uncultured Burkholderiales bacterium | reverse complement strand
GAAGATCATGCCCATGCCCATCAGCGTGAACGCGGTGGGGAAACCGAGCATGATCGCGACCACCACCAGCGCCAGCATCAGCAGGCCGAGGTGCCCGCTCTGCATCGAGCCCCAGGGCATGAGGAACACGATGGTCGCGACGATCAGTCCCATGATCGCCAGGCCGAAGTACATCTCCTTTCTCATCTCAGCATCCCGTCACGTCGTACCACCTACCGCTCCCCGGCCGCGCTGACCGGCCCGACGTTGTGCGGCGGTTCACCTTCGTGGCTGACCATCGCCTTCAGCTTGTCGACGTCGACCTCCTCGACGTCCTGCTCGCGCGAGGGCCACTCGCCGTCGCGCAGGCAGACGATGCAGCGCAGGATCTCGACCACCCCCTGGAGCAGGAGCAGCACGCCGGCTATCGGGATCACGGTCTTGAACGGATACAACGGCGGTCCATCGGCGCTGATCGACGAATGCTCGCGGATCGCCCAGGAATCGCCGGCGTACGAATAACCGGCCCAGGCGAGCGCGATCACGCCGGGCAGGAAGAAGATCAGGTACAGCAGCAGGTCGAAGAACGCCTGCGTGCGCGGCTTGAAGAAGCCGTACAGGATGTCGCCGCGGACGTGCCCGTTCTTGGACAGCGTGTAGGCGCCGGCCATCATGAACAGGGTTCCGTACATCATGATCTGCACGTCGAACGCCCACGGGTGCGGGTTGTTCAGCACGTAGCGGGAGAACACTTCCCAGCCGATCAGCCCGGTCAGTGCGACGATCAGCCAGGCGAACGCGTGACCCGCATACGTGGAGATGCGGTCGACGGTCAGGAAGAATTTCTGCATGCGATCGTTCTCGGGGCGCGCGGCCGGGTTGACCGGCCGCGGCGTTCTTGCTGAGAGCCGCGGTCCGCCGTCGCGTCACCCGATGGCAGGGACGCGCGACCGACCGGGGAAACCCGCCTGCCGGCGGGACGACACGAGGCGAACCCGACCCCGCGGCATCACCGCGGGGTCGGTTCCGGGATCAGGTCTTCTTGCCGAAGTAGTGGCTGTACGCCATCCGCCGGTTGCTGTTGGTGTCCATGTCCCAGCGCACGACCCGCTCGGCGAACGCGCGCTGCGAGGCGACGATCTCCTTGAACAGCGCGTTGTCCTTCGACTTGGTCTCGACGACCTGGTCGTACACCTTCAGCTGCTCCTGGAGGATCGCGTCCGGCGTCTTGTAGAACTTCACGCCCTGGCTCGCCTGCATCTCGGCGTAGTCCTTCGAGTAGCGGTCGGCCGCCTTCCAGGACATGTCCGAGGACGCCGCCTCGACCGCGTTGTCGATGACCGACTTGATCTTCGGCGGCAGCGAATCGAGCTTGGCCTTGTTGAACAGGATCTCGAACTGTTCGGCGTTCTGGTGGAAGCTCTGCAGCATGCAGACCTTGGAGACGTCCGGGAAGCCGAGGATGCGGTCCGACGTCGCGTTGTTGAACTCGGCCGCATCGAGCAGGCCGCGGTCCATCGCCGGGATGATCTCGCCGCCCGGCAGCGCGTTGACCGACACGCCCATCGCGGTGAACACGTCGATCGAGATGCCGACCGTGCGGTACTTCAGGCCCTTCATGTCCTCGGCCTTGGCGATCGGCTTCTTGAACCAGCCCAGCGGCTGCGAGGGCATCGGGCCGTAGACGTACGAATAGACGTTGGCACCGATCGACGCATACAGCTTGTCGAGCAGCGCCTTGCCGCCGCCGTATTTGTGCCAGGCAAGCAGCTGGTTGGCGTCCATGCCGAACGCCGGGCCCGAACCCCACAACGCGAGCGCGCTGTTCTTGCCGTAGTGGTACACGACGACGCCATGGCCACCGTCGAGTGTGCCCTTGGAGACCGCGTCGAGCAGGCCGAACGCGGGAACCACCGCACCGGCAGGCAGCACCTCGATCTTCAGTTCGCCGCCGGTCATGTCGTTGACCTTCTTGGCGA
>CADEEH010000345.1 GCA_902826305.1 uncultured Burkholderiales bacterium | reverse complement strand
ACGAACGCGACGCCGCCGGCGGCGTGGAAGTGATTGACGTCGGCCTTGCCGTTCGGATAGACCCGCGCCAGCAGCGGCACCACCGCCGACAGTTCGTCGAAGTCGGTCCAGTCGATGACCAGCCCGGCCGCGCGGGCGATCGCGACCAGGTGGATCGTGTGATTGGTCGAGCCACCGGTCGCAAGCAGGCCGACGATTGCGTTGACGATCGTACGTTCGTCGACGATGCGTCCGATGGGGGCGTAGCCCGGGGTGCCGGCGACGATCGCCGGGGCCCGCATCGCGGCCCCGCGGGTCAGCGCGTCGCGCAGCGGCGTGCCCGGATTGATGAACGCCGCGCCCGGCAGGTGCAGGCCCATGATCTCCATCAGCAACTGGTTGCTGTTGGCGGTGCCGTAGAACGTGCAGGTGCCCGGGCCGTGATACGCCTTCATCTCCGCATCGAGCAGCGCCGCGCGATCGAGCTTGCCCTCGGCATACAACTGGCGCACCTTGGCCTTGTCGGTGTTGGACAGGCCCGAGGTCATCGGCCCGGCGGGCACCAGGATCGTCGGCAGGTGGCCGAAGTGCAGCGCACCGATCACCAGCCCCGGCACGATCTTGTCGCAGACACCGAGGCACAACACCGCATCGAACACGTCGTGGGACAACGCGATCGCGGTCGACATCGCGATCACGTCGCGTGAGAACAGCGACAGCTCCATGCCCGGTTCACCCTGGGTGACACCGTCACACATCGCCGGCACACCGCCGGCGAACTGCGCGACCGCACCGGCCTCGCGTGCGGCCTCGCGGATCAGGGCGGGAAACCTGGCGAGTGGCTGGTGGGCACTGAGCATGTCGTTGTAGGCCGAGACGATCGCCAGGTTCGGCTGACGCAGTTCGACCAGGATCCGCTTGTCGCCGGGTTCGGCCGCCGCGTACGCGTGGGCGACGTTCGTGCACGACGGTCGGCGCCGGGCGGGCCGGACCTCGGCCGCGCTGGTGATGCGCGCCAGGTACGCGGCGCGGGATGCGCGACTGCGGTCCCGAACGCGGGCCGTGATCCGTTCCAGGGTGGGATGCATCGTCGACGTCTCCGTGGGATGCGCCCGGCGCGACGGCCCGGCGCGGAACTCGCGTCCAGAATGTGGCAAAGTGTAGCAAAACTACACGTCCGGCGCCAAGCCGTTTGTTTCCGGGATCGCGGACGACCAGGCGTCCGGCCCTGCCGTCTCCAGGGCTTTTCATCATCCTGTTCTCGTCCTGGAAACGCGCCGACGTGGGGCGCCGGGATTGACAACGCACCGGCACCGGGCGTCTAATCCGCTGTAGTCAAACTACAACCCGGGCCTCACCGCCCGCGCCTCCCCTTGAGCTCCAGCCTGCCCGCACTCGAACCCTTCGACCTCGTGCTGTTCGGCGGCACCGGCGACCTGGCGATGCGCAAGCTGCTGCCGGGCCTGTACTTCCAGCATCGCGACGCCGCACACACCGACCACTGGCACATCATTGCAGCCGGTCGCCAGGCGCTGGATCGAGAGACCTTCGCCAACCTGGTCCTCGAAAGCTGCCGCCAGTTCGTGCCCGCGGCCGATTTCGACGAAGCCGCGGCACGCCGCTTCGTCTCGCAGCTCGACTACGTGTCGGTCGACGGTCAGGCCGGTCGCGGCTTCGAGGAACTGAAGGTGAAGCTGGTCGATCCGGACCGCACCCGGGTGTTCTACCTGGCCACCGCACCGGATCTGTTCACCACCATCTGCACCCATCTCGCGCAGGCCGGGCTGGTCACGCCGCGCTCGCGCGTGGTGCTGGAAAAGCCGCTCGGTCGCGACCTCGCCTCCGCGACACGGATCAACGAACACGTCGGTGCGATCTTCAAGGAACACCAGATCTACCGGATCGACCACTACCTCGGCAAGGAGACGGTGCAGAACCTGATCGCGCTGCGTTTCGGCAACGCGCTGCTCGAGCCGCTGTGGAACGGCACCTGGGTGCGCGACGTGCAGATCACGATCGCCGAGAACATCGG
>CADEEH010000344.1 GCA_902826305.1 uncultured Burkholderiales bacterium | reverse complement strand
ACCGCCGCCGCCGCCGCCTGCGGCCGCACCGTCTCCGGTCGCATCGGGCAGCTTCGCCACCTGTGCGACCAATGGCCGCACGGCGTCCGGCCAGTACATCTTCAGCAACAACATCTGGGGCGTGACGCCATCGTGGGACCCGGTGCCGTACAGCCAGTGCGCGACCGTGCGACCGAATGGTGATTCACTGGCCGTGGACCTGAACTGGAGCTTCGCCACCGGCCAGGGCCGCGTGAAGACCTATCCGCACCTGAGCCACGGCTGGGACTACGACACCCGGCGCAGCACGAACCCCGCGCTGCCGCTCAGTCTCAATTCCGGTCGCAGCGTGCTGACGGACTTCTCGATCAGCGTGCCGGGCAACGGCAGCTACAACGCCGCGTTCGACATCTGGCTCGCGTCATCGGCGAGCCCCTCGCTGTCGAACAACACCCACGAGATCCTGCTGTTCCTGCACGGGCGCAATGTCTCGCCGGCCGGCTCGCCGAAGGAAACGGTCACCCTCGGCGGCCACCAGTTTGACTTCTACGACAGGCCCGCCGACCTCGGGTCATGGCGCTTCATCGTCTTCTTCCCGAAGGCGCCGATCACCAGCGGACGCTTCGACCTCTCGCAGTTCATCGACTTCCTGGTCGCGCGCGGCGTCGTCTCGCGCAGTGCGTACCTGTCGTCGATCCAGATCGGCTACGAAGTCATCGACGGCCAGAGCGCGGCATCGATCAGCACGTTCCGTGTCACCGTGCCGTGATCGCCGAGGTGCGCCCGGGCCCGCCGGCCGGCATCGGCCGGACCGGCCGGGTGCACGGGCGTCGGCCAGCATGACAGTTGCGGCGACCCGGACGGACGACGTGCGGCATCTCACGCGCGCGGGGCTCGATCTCCGGCACACTCCGTGCGGCGTGCAGGGGATGACCGGCGACCGATGAGGACCACCCAGGGATCATGGCGCGCCGGCGGTTTCGCCGGTGCGATGCTGCTCGTCGCCGGTTGCGGCGGCGGCAGTTCGTCGTCGTTCCAGCCCGAGCCGGTGACCAGTCCCTCGCCGGCCCCGGCCCCGGCCGCGGCGCCCGCACCGGCACCCGTGTTCAGCACCTGCGAGACCAAGGGGCGCTACGCTTCCGGCAGCTACGTGTTCAGCAACAACATCTGGGGCGTGATTCCGTCCTGGGATCCGGTGCCGGGTTACAGCCAGTGCGCCGATGTGCGCGGCCAGGGCGATTCGCTCGCCGTCGACCTGACCTGGAACTTCGCCGAGGGCAAGGGGCTGGTGAAGACCTTCCCGCACCTGAGCATCGGCTGGGACGGCGACATCTCCCGTACCACCAGCGCCCAGTTTCCGCTGCGCCTTTCACCCGCGCGCAGCGTGATGGTCGATTTCTCGATCGCCGGTGTGACCACCGGCACGTACAACGCGGCCTTCGACATCTGGCTCTCGTCGAGCACACAGCCCTCGCCGTCGACCTACTCGCACGAGATCCTGCTGTACCTGCATGGCCGCGACACATTCCCGGCGGGTTCACCCGTGGCCACGGTGACCATCGGCGGCCACGAGTTCGACTTCTACGACCGGCCCAGCGACCTCGGCGCCTGGCGCTTCATCGTCTTCTATCCGAAGGCGCCGATCATCAGCGGCCGGTTCGACCTGTCGCAGTTCTTCGACTTCATGGTGTCGCGCGGCGTGATGACACGCGCCAACACCTACCTGGCGACGGTGCAGCTCGGCTACGAGATCGTCGACGGGCGCAGCACGGGATCGATCGGCGCATTCAAGCTGACGTTGCCCTGATCGGCGGTGCCGCCGTATGTGCGCCCCGGTGACGGCAGCGCGAGGCGAGCCGCGGTGGTGACATCAGCCGCGGTTCATGCGAACCGCGGCGATGTCCGTCAGGCTTCGACCGGCTGCGGATGGCCCGCGAGGTACATCTGCTGCACCTCGTCGGGCACGTGTGACAGGTCTCTGCCGCGCAGGTAGTCGTTGATCGCCGAGCCGGTGCACTTGGAATCGATGTTGC
>CADEEH010000343.1 GCA_902826305.1 uncultured Burkholderiales bacterium | reverse complement strand
GCACCCCGGCCGGTGAACCAGTAGACCATCGGGGTCGTCGCCAGGCCGAGGTCGTGGACGTCCGCCCCGGCCTCGGTGATGCCACGGGTCAGCGCCTCGAAGAGCGCCGGCGAACTCAGCCGGGCATCGCGGCCGACCAGCACCGCACGGGTCTCCAGCAGCCGCGGCAGGAACCAGCCTATCCGGTGGGCGATCTCCGGTGTCAGGTCGTCACCGTAGATGCCGCGGATGTCGTAGGCGTGGAAGATCATCGGTCTGCTCCTGTGCTGCTGCGTTGACGCACGTCACCGGCGCGCGGCCGTCCCAAGAGGCCGGTCGTCGGCGTCGTCCGCTGATGTGCACGTCGGTCGATGGCAACCTCGTGCACCCGGCCCGCCGTCGCGCGGGTCGTCATCGACCCGGGCGGGGACCGGCAGTCCCTTGCCGCCGCGTCGTGTGCATCGACGTGTGTCACGGCGAGCGCTAGCATGTTCATGCTAGGTTCGCTGCGGATTATGGGGTGCGCGACCGCGACTTCCCCGGCAACTTTCCTTTGGTTACCCTTCCCTGATGGCAGCAGGGAATTGGCCGGCCCCGCGACGGGGCGATTCCGCCCGCCGCGTGCGCGAGACGCGCGCGGCTCCCTGTCCAGGTGCGCCATTCGCACTGAGGTAGACTGACGGCGACCCGGCGCCGGTCACTCCGGTGCGGCGCGCATCCTGAAAGGCCGCTCGATGACCGGCGAGATACACGACGTGGTGATCATGGGCGGCGGGCTGGCCGGCCTCGCGCTGTCGCTGCAACTGAAGCGACGCGATCCGTCGATCGACATCCTCGTGGTCGAGCGGCGCAGCCACCCGGTGCCGCATGCGGCACACAAGGTCGGTGAGTCGACGGTCGAGATCGGCGCGCACTACTTCGCGCAGGTGCTCGGCGTGAAGGACCACCTGCAGCACGAGCAGCTGCGCAAGTTCGGCTTCCGCTTCTTCTTCAGCGACGGCCGCGACGACGTGCACAACGTGACCGAGCTCGGCGCGAGCACGTTCCTGCCGACCGGCGCCTGGCAGATCGACCGCGGCATCTTCGAGAACGCGCTCGCCCGCATGGCGAGCGAGGCGGGTGTGCGGTTCGTCGACGGCGCGGTGATCCGCGAGAGCACGATCGGCGAGGGCTCGGAGCGGCATCGTGTCGTGTTCGAGCGCGACGGCGCGCGCCGCGAGGTCCGCTCGCGCTGGCTCGTCGACGCGAGCGGCCGGGCGCAGCTGCTCAAGCGCAAGCTCGATCTCGCCCGGCCCAACGGGCACGAGGTGAACGCGGTCTGGTTCCGGATCGCCGACCGGATCGACATCGACCGGTGGACCGACGATCCGGAATTCCTCGGCCGCTGCCGCCAGCCGAACCGCTGGCTGTCGACCAGTCACCTGGTCGGACCGGGCTACTGGGTCTGGCTGATCCCGCTGTCGTCGGGGTCGCACTCGGTGGGCATCGTCTGCGACGCGCAGATGCATCCGATCGAGACCATGAACACGTTCGACAAGGCGATGCAGTGGATCGAGCAGCCGCGGCTGCACGCGGAGCTCGAACCTCGCCGTGACCGGCTGCAGGACTTCGCGTTCCTGCGCCACTTCTCGTACGGCTGCAAGCAGGTGATGTCGGGCACGCGGCGCTGGGCGCTGGTGGGCGAGGCGGGTGTGTTCCTCGACCCGTTCTATTCGCCCGGCAGCGACTTCATCGCGTTCGCCAACACGTTCGTCACCGAACTGATCACCCTCGACCGCGCCGGCGGCCCGGTGGGCATGATCGGCAGCCTCTACGACCGGATCTTCCTGTCGCTGTACGACAGCATGCTGCCGATCTACAAGGGCCGGTACCCGATGTTCGGCCATCCGGAGGTGATGCCGGTCAAGGTGTTCTGGGACTACACGTACTACTGGGCGATCCTGTGCCCGCTGTACTTCCAGCAGCGGCTCACCGATGTCGCGCGGATGGCGCGGCTGACCCCGCGCCTGGAGCGCGCCCAGACGCTGAACCGGGCGGCCCAGG
>CADEEH010000342.1 GCA_902826305.1 uncultured Burkholderiales bacterium | reverse complement strand
GAGCCGATCCGTCGCAACGTGCTCGAGAACCCGGGCTGGTACACCGCGTACACGCCGTACCAGGCCGAGGTCGCGCAGGGCCGGCTCGAATCGCTGCTCAACTTCCAGCAGATGGTGATCGATCTCACCGGGCTCGCGGTCGCCAACGCGTCGCTGCTCGACGAGGCGACCGCCGCCGCCGAAGCGATGGCGGTGTGCCGTCGCGCGAGCCGCCACAAGGCGGACCGCTTCTTCATCGATCGCGGCACCCATCCGCAGGTGATCGCGGTGATCGAGACGCGGGCGCGCTGGCTCGGGCTCACGACCGTGGTCGGAGACCCGCGACACGACCTCGATCCGGCGACGGTGTTCGGCGCACACCTGTGCAGCCCGGACACGTTCGGCGCGGTGCACGACCACACCGGGCTCGTCGCCCGGGTGCATGCGGCCGGCGGGCGCGTATGCATCGGCACCGATCCGCTCGCACTGATGCTGATCAGGTCGCCGGGCGCGATGGGCGCCGACATCGCGATCGGATCGACCCAGCGTTTCGGGGTCCCGATGGGCTACGGCGGCCCGCACGCGGCGTTCATGGCGGTGCGCGAGGACCTGGTGCGGATGATGCCCGGCCGCATCATCGGCGTGTCACGCGACGCTGCCGGCCACCCGGCGCTGCGGATGGCACTGCAGACCCGCGAGCAGCACATCCGCCGCGACAAGGCGACGAGCAACATCTGCACCGCACAGGCGCTGCTGGCGAACATGGCCGCGTTCTATGCGGTCTACCACGGGCCGCAGGGGCTGCTCAGGATCGCACTGCGTGTGAACGCGATGACGCGACTGCTGGCGACGCTGGTCGCCGACACGCTGCAGCCGGTGCACGAGGTGTGGTTCGACACGCTGGTGTTCGACACCGGCGCCGACGGTGATGCGGTCCACGCCCGCGCCGCGGCCGAGCGGATCAATCTGCGCATCCTCGGCGCCGGTCGCTTCGGTGTCAGCCTCGACGAGACGGTGGGTGTCGCCGACGTGGCCGACCTGATGTTCGTGCTGACCGGCCGCCGGATCGGACCGGCGACGCTGGCGAGCGCGTCGGCCGCCCTGGCGATCGAACCCGGGTCGATCCCGGCGGCACTGCGGCGTACCGAGGCCGTGCTCGAACATCCGGTGTTCCACCGGTATCGCACCGAGACCGAGTTCGTCCGCTACCTGAAGAAGCTGGAGAACCGCGACATCTCGCTGGTCCATTCGATGATCCCGCTGGGCTCGTGCACGATGAAGCTGAATGCCGCCAGCGAGATGGCACCGGTCAGCTGGCCGGGTTTCGCGGCGCTGCATCCGTTCGCCCCGGCCGAGCAGGCGCAGGGCTATGCGGCGATGCTCGGACAACTCGGCCGCTGGCTGGCCGAGATCACCGGCTTCGATGCGGTCTCGTTCCAGCCGAACTCGGGTGCACAGGGCGAATACGCGGGCCTGCTCGCGATCCGCAACTACCTGGATGCGAACGGTCGCTCGGGGCGTGATGTCTGCCTGATCCCGGCGTCCGCACACGGCACCAATCCGGCCTCGGCGCAGATGATCGGCATGCGCATCGTCGTTGTCGCCTGCGACGATCGCGGCAACATCGACATGGCCGACCTGGCCGCCAAGATCGCCGTCAATCGCGACCGGATCGCGGCGCTGATGGTCACCTATCCGTCGACCCACGGCGTGTTCGAAGCGACGATCCGCGACGTCTGCGCGCAGGTGCATGCCGCCGGCGGGCAGGTCTACATGGACGGCGCGAACCTGAACGCACAGGCCGGCCTGACCAAGCCGGGGCTGATCGGCGCCGACGTCTGCCACATGAACCTGCACAAGACGTTCTGCATACCGCACGGCGGCGGCGGCCCGGGCATGGGACCGATCGCGGTCGCGGCGCATCTCGCACCGTACCTGCCGTGTGATCCGTTCCGCGGCGCCGGCGCCGGTCAGGATGGCAACAATGCGAGCAACGGCGCGGTCTCGGCGGCGCCGTTCGGCAGCGCGCTGATCACGACGATCTCCTGGA
>CADEEH010000341.1 GCA_902826305.1 uncultured Burkholderiales bacterium | reverse complement strand
ATGGCGCTGGTGTTCGGCACCGCCGGCCTGCCGCACATCCTGATGCGGTTCTTCACCGTGCCGACCGCGCAGGAAGCGCGCAAGTCGGTGATCTGGGCGATGGCGATCATCGGCGGCTTCTACGTGCTGACGATCTTCCTGGGCATGGGTTCGGCGATGCTCGTCGGCACCGACCAGATCAGGGCGATCGACGCCGGCGGGAACATGGCGGCGCCGCTGCTGGCGCAGTACATCGGCGGCGGCCCCGAGAGCTTCCTGGGCAACCTGTTCCTCGCGTTCGTCGCCGCGGTCGCGTTCGCGACGATCGTCGCGGTGGTCGCCGGCCTGGTGCTCGCGGCGGCCTCGGCGATCGCCCACGACCTGTACGTCGGCGTCGTGCGCGCCGGCCATCCGGTCTCGCCGCAACAGCAGGTGCGGGCGGCACGCATCGCGACCGTGGCCGTCGGTGCGCTGGCGATCGTGATCGGCATCGCAGCCAAGGGCCAGAACGTCGCCCACCTGGTCGCGCTGGCCTTCGCTGTCGCCTCGTCGGCCAACTTCCCGTGTGTGCTGCTGACGCTGTACTGGAAGCGATGCAACACCGGTGGCATCGTGGCCGGCATGATCATCGGCACGTTCGCCGCGATCGCGCTGGTGATGATCTCGCCGAACATGACCTACCCGAAGGCGATCAAGGCCGCCGCGCAGAAGGTGATCGACGGCGAACCCGCCCGGCGTGCGGCAATCACCACCAACCTGGCGAGTGCCGACGCGGCGGTGGTCGCCAAGGCCGGCAAGGACCGGGTCGGACTGGACAAGGCGCTCGCCAAGGCGAAGTCGGACCTGGAGAAGTACCAGGGCCAGGAGACCTCGCTGGTCGGCCTGGAGAAGCCGCTGTTCGAACTGCGCAACCCGGGCCTGCTGTCGATCCCGCTCGGCTTCCTCGCGGTGATCTTCGGGTCGCTGCTGTACCGCGACCGCCGCGCCGAGGACATGTGGGAGGAGCTCTACGCCCGGCAGAACACGGGCATCCTCGCCGCGAAGGCTTCCGCGCACTGACCGGACGCTTCGCCCGGCCCGGCTCGCCGGCGTTGCATCGAGGGGGTGCGACGCCGGGCGCGGCGCGATGGGATGAACCGTCGCGCCGCGTTTTCTTCTGCAGGGGAGAAGGACGATGGGCGCACCCGCACTGATCACCGAGTCGACCGTCGCGTTCCTGCGCACCCATCCGCCGTTCATGCGGATGACGCCCAGGGATCTCGAACAGATCGCCGCACACGCGCGGCTCGCGTACTTCCCGGTCGGCAGCGCGATCGTCGATCCGGCCGTCACCCAGGCCAGGCACCTGTTCATCGTGCAGCGCGGCCGGGTCCGAAGCTACAACGCGGCGACCCAGGGAGACGACCTGGTGCTCGATCCGGGGGAGTGTTTCCCGGTCGGTGCGCTGACCGCCAATTCGCCGGGTACACGACGCTTCGACGCGATCGAGGACGTGTTCTGCCTGCAGCTCGACAAGGAACACTTCGATGCGCTGCGCGGCGTCTCGCCGGTGTTCGCCGACTACTGCACGCAGGCGATGGCCTCGATTGTCCAGCAATCGGTGGGGGCGCTGCGGACCCACTTCAGCCAGCGCGCTGCCGAGCAGCAGTCGCTGCTGCAGCAGCTGGGCAAGCTGGTGCGACGCGAGCCGATCGCCTGCGAGCAGTCGACCAGCCTGCGCGCGGCACTGACGACGATGCGCGACGAGTCGATCGGCACGATGGTCGTGGTCGACGACGCCCGTCGTCCGGTCGGCGTGTTCACGCTGACCGACCTGCGCGACCGGGTCGTGCTCGACCAGGTCGACCTCGACGTGCCGATCTCCAGCGTGATGAGTGTCAAGCCGGCCGCGCTCGACGAGGCCGCGACCGCCCAGGACGCGATGCAGATCATGGCGCAGCGCGGCTATCACCAGGTGCTGGTCACCCGCGCGGGTGAACTGCGCGGCGTGGTCTCCGAACGCGACCTGTTCTCGCTGCAGCGGGTGTCGATGCGCAACGTGCTGCAGTCGATCCACGTCGC
>CADEEH010000340.1 GCA_902826305.1 uncultured Burkholderiales bacterium | reverse complement strand
GGCATGCTGACCAACCCGCTGCGCGACCGCTTCGGCATCGTCGCCCGGCTCGAGTTCTACGACGCCGACGACCTGACGAGGATCGTCGCCCGGTCGGCCCAGCTGCTGGAGACCCGGGTCGAGCCGGAAGGCGCCCGGGTGATCGCGCGGCGCTCGCGCGGCACGCCGCGGATCGCGAACCGGCTGCTGCGACGGGTGCGCGACTATGCGGAGGTGCGGGCGGGCGGCGTCGTCGATGCCAAGGTCGCGGACGCCGCGCTGGCCATGCTCGAGGTGGATGCGGCCGGCTTCGACCTGATGGATCGCAAGCTGCTCGGCGCGGTGATCGAACGCTTCGCCGGCGGACCGGTCGGTCTCGACAGCCTCGCGGCCGCGATCGGCGAGGAACGCGACACGATCGAGGACGTGATCGAGCCGTACCTGATCCAGCAGGGCTTCCTGCAGCGCTCGCCGCGCGGACGGATCGCGACCGCGGCGGCGTACCGGCACTTCGGCCTCGTCGCACCGTCGGGCAGCGACCTGTTCGGTGCGCAGCCCGGCCACGTCGCCCCGCCGGACACGGCATCGCCGGCCGACGGTGATGGCGACTGATCCGTTCTTCGAGCGACTGCTCTCGGCCACGCCGCGCACCACCGTGACCACGGTGCTGGTCGCGCTGAACGTGCTGGTCTGGATCGCCAACGTCGCGACCGGGCTGGACCCGATGACGCCGAGTGCGCGGCAGCTCGCGATGTGGGGCGGCAACTACCTGCCGCTGACCATCGAGCAGCCGTGGCGGCTGTTCACCGCCGCGTTCCTGCACGGCGGCATCATCCATCTCGCGTTCAACATGTGGGCGCTGCTGGACACCGGTCGGATCGCCGAACGTTTCTATGGTCACGCGCAGTTCCTGCTGATCTACCTCGGCAGCGCGTTGTTCGGTTCGCTCGCGAGCCTGTTCTTCTCCGCCAGCAAGGTGGTGTCGGTGGGGGCTTCCGGCGCGATCTTCGGCGTGGTCGGTGCGCTGCTGGCGGCGCTGTTCCACAAGCATCACCACCTGCCGCCGGCGCTGGTCACGTCGATGCGCTCGTCGATGCTGATGTTCGCCGGCTATTCGCTGTTCATGGGGTTCGTCTCCAGCCACATCGACAACGCGGCCCACCTGGGCGGCATGGCCGCAGGCGCGCTGCTCGGGCTCGTGCTGGCCGAGGTCTTCGACTGGGACGAGTACCGGCGCCAGGCGTCGGGACGGCTGATGATCGCCCTGGCCGCCGTCGTTGCCGGCGCCTGGGTGGTCTGGCAGATGGTGCCGGTGCGGCCCGCGCTCTGACCGCACGCCGACCGCGCGCCGACCGCACCTCCGCCAGCCACGGGCGCCGCCGCCGATGGACGACGACTCCGACGAATCGCTGATGATCGCCTTCGCGCGCGGCGACGCCGACGCGTTCGACCGGCTGTACACACGTCATCGCGGCTGGCTGTACCGGATGATCGGGCGCACGCTGGGTGGCGCGCCGGGCACCGACGACGTCTTCCAGGAAACCTGGCTCGCACTGATCCGCAGCGCACCGCGCTACCAGCCGCGTGCCCGGTTCACCACCTGGCTGTACCTGCTCGCGCGGCAACGGCTGGTCGACAGCTGGCGCACCGCCAACCCCGCCGGAGACGATCTGCCGTTCAATGAGTACGATGACGATGAGTTGCCGGCGGTGCTGCTGGCCGCGCTCGCGGATCCGGATGCGGACCCGGCCCGGCTGGTCGAGCGGGCCCAGCTCCGATCGATCGTCGCCGCCGCGATCCGCGAGTTGCCGCCGGCGCAGCGTGAGACCTTCCTGCTCGCAGAGGAGATGGACCTGTCGTTGGAAGAGATCGCCTCGATCACCGGGGTCGCCCGCGAGACCGCCAAAAGCCGGCTGCGGTATGCGCGATCGCGCCTGCTGCAGGCGCTGAGCGGCACGCTTCGATGAGCGCGGACGAGTCGGACCGCGAGCAGCGGGCGGCCGATGCCGCCGGCCGCCTGTACCGGCAGTTGCCCGAGGACGGGCCGCCGGCGTGGCTCGACCAGTCGATCCGGGCGCAGGCGCGGACGGCGGC
>CADEEH010000339.1 GCA_902826305.1 uncultured Burkholderiales bacterium | reverse complement strand
TGCCGGACATCAACGACTTCGTCGGCGGCTTCAAGATCCTGCTCAAGCCCACCGGCGTGGCGACGTTCGAGTTCCACCACGTGATGAACCTGATCAAGCTGAACCAGTTCGACACGATCTATCACGAGCACTACTACTACCACTCGCTGACGACGTTCAGGAACATCCTGGCGGCGCAGGGCCTGGCGGTGTTCGACGTCGAGGAGCTGTGGTCACACGGCGGGTCGCTGCGCGTCTACGCGCAGCACGCCGACACCGGCATCCATCCGGTGTCACCGCGGGTGCCGGAGCTGCTCGCGCGTGAACACGACTTCGGCCTCGATTCACTCGAGGTCTACGAGGCCTTCGGCGAGAAGGTCAAGCAGATGAAGCGCCGCTTCCTGAAGTTCCTGATCGACGCCAAGTCGGCCGGCAAGACGATCGCCGCCTACGGCGCGCCGGCCAAGGGCAACACGCTGCTGAACTACGCGGGTGTCAAGACCGACTTCATCGACTACACCGTCGATCGCAACCCGCACAAGCAGGGCACGTACCTGCCGGGCACGCAGATCCCGATCCTGGCGCCCGAGAAGATCGCCGAGACCCGTCCGGACTACCTGCTGATCCTGCCCTGGAACCTGAAGGACGAGATCTCCAAGCAGATGTCCGAGGTCCGGTCCTGGGGCGGCAAGTTCGTCGTGCTGATCCCCGAAGTCGAAGTGTTCTGAGGCGACGCGCGCGATGAAGGAGATGCACGACTTCTGCGCCGGGCTGTATCCGATCCTGCGCAGCATCACCGGTGACGGACTGCGGCGCACGCTGGCCGAGATCGGCCGGCACGTGCCGCTGACCACCACCGAGATCTCCTCGGGTCGCGCCTGCTTCGACTGGACGATCCCGCGCGAGTGGAACCTGCGCGACGCGTACGTCGCCAACGAGCGCGGCGAACGGGTGATCGACGTCGCGCGCCACAACCTGCACGTCGTCAACTACAGCGTGCCGGTGCGTGCGTCGATGACCCTCGACGAACTGAAGCCGCGGCTGCACAGCCTGCCGGACCGGCCCGACTGGATCCCGTACCGCACGTCGTATTACAAGGACGACTGGGGTTTCTGCCTGACGCACCGGCAGAAGGAATCGCTGCCCCCGGGCCGGTACGAGGTCGTCATCGACTCGACGCTGCAGCCGGGCGGCATGACCCTCGGCGAGGTGGTGCTGCCGGGTACCAGCGACGAGACCGTGCTGATCTCCACACACACCTGCCACCCCTCGCTGGCCAACGACAACCTGTCGGGCATGGCGGTGGCCGTCTGGCTCGCGAAGCACCTGGCGTCGCTGCCGCAGCGGCGCTACACGTACCGCTTCGTCTTCGTGCCCGGCACCATCGGCGCGATCGCCTGGCTGGCACACAACGAGCCGCAACTGGTGCGGATCCGGCATGGCCTGGTGCTCTCGGGCGTGGGTGATGCCGGGCAGATCCACTACAAGCGCAGCCGCCAGGAAACCGCGGAGATCGACCAGGTGATGCAGTACGTGCTGGAATCGTCCGGCGAACCGCACACGATCATGCCGTTCATCCCGTACGGCTACGACGAGCGCCAGTACTGCTCACCCGGCTTCGACCTGCCGGTCGGCTGCCTGATGCGCACGCCGTTCGGCAAGTATCCGCAGTACCACACGTCGGCCGACAACCTGGAACTGCTCAGCCCCGAGGCGCTCGGCGACAGCCTCGCGAAGTGCATCGCGGCCGTCGAGATCCTCGAAGGCAATCGTCGCTACGTGAACCTGAACCCGAAGTGCGAACCGCTGCTCGGCAAGCGCGGCCTGTACAGCACCACCGGCGGCGAGAACGAGACCAAGCAGTTCCAGATGGCGCTGCTGTGGGTGCTCAGCTACTCGGACGGCAAACACGCGCTGCTGGACATCGCCAAGCGTGCGGAGATCCCGTTCCGGACGATCAAGGCCGCGGCCGACGCGCTGGAGAAGGTGGAACTGCTGCGTCCCGCGCAGTGATCTCAAGGTTCGCAGAACCTGTCTCAAGACGTAGCGAGCAGGCCCGAGTTGCGCGCGAGGAGCGCAAGCGTACGAAGGTACGCTGAGCACCGGAACGCGCAAATCGGGACGCGCAGT
>CADEEH010000338.1 GCA_902826305.1 uncultured Burkholderiales bacterium | reverse complement strand
CGTGGAGACCGACATCGAGCAATGGCCCGGCGTGGTCACGACGGGGCTGTTCGCAAGACGGGGCGCGGACGTCGCGCTGCTCGCCCGGGCATCGGGTGTGCTACGTCTGGAAGCACAGGGCCGCTGAGCCGGGGGCGTGTATCGTCTCCGCGGCTCGCCGGGCGGATCGTCCGGCGCGGCCAGCATGCCTATCGCCTGTGCAGGGTCGGCACCCCCATGTCGGGGCGTGGCCCGGGGTCTTGGCGGGCGGCGATTTCGTCAACACTGGTATCCTTGCGGCGGGCCGCACGGTCCGGGCACGGGGCACCTCGCCCTCCCTCAGGGAAATAACAAGGAGATCGACCGATGAGCCGACCGCAGAGTCCGCTTCAGGCGCTGTTGCCGCAGTCCGATGACCGGCTGGCCTTCCTGAAGGGCTTCATCCGACAACCGAAGGACGTGGGTTCGGTGATCCCGAGTTCGCGGTTCCTCGAACGCAGGATGGTCGAGGCCGCGCGCCTCGAGCGGGCCGAGTCCGTGGTCGAACTGGGTCCCGGGACCGGGGGCACCACGCGTGCGATCCTGCGCGCATTGCCTGGCCATGCGACCTTGCTGGCGATCGAACTCGATCCGATGTTCGTCGATCATGTCCGTTCGATCGAGGATTCGAGGCTGTTCGTCCACCAGGGCAGCGCCGAACACATCGCCGAGGCGTTGCGGGTGCACCGCCTGCGTCCGCCCCAGGCGATCCTGTCGGGCATCCCGTTCTCGACGATGCCCGAATCGGTCGGCCGCTCGATCATCGAGGCGGTCAGGAACGTGCTGGCGCCCGGGGGCTGTTTCGTCGCCTACCAGTTCCGCGGCGCGGTCGCGCGGCTGGCCCGGCCGATACTCGGCGAACCCGAGTCCAGCCTCGAAGTGGTCAACGTGCCCCCGATGCGGGTCTATCGCTGGACGGTCTGAGCGGGCGCCGGACTCAGGCCGACGGCGGCACGTAGCCTTCGGGCTTGTCCGCCCCTTCGCCGAAGAAATACTTCTCCATCTGCGTGGCGAGGTACTTGCGCGCGCGGGCGTCGGCCAGGTTGAGCCGGTTCTCGTTGACCAGCATCGTCTGGTGCCGGACCCATTCCTGCCACGCCTGCTTCGACACGTTCTCGTACAGGCGCTTGCCGAGTTCTCCCGGGTAAGGCGGGAAATCCAGCCCGTCGGCCTGTTGTTGCAGCTTCACGCAGAACACCGTCCTTGCCATGTTTGCTCCCGGCCGCCCGCCGTCAGAGGTTCTTGACCAGCACCTGCGAGCGGCGCTGCCAGTTGTAGAGATCCTGCCGCTCGATCGGCAGTGCATCCGGGCCGGCGGCAACGAAGCCGCGCTTGAGGAACCAGTGCATCGTGCGTGTCGTGAGCACGAACAGCCGAGTCAGTCCCGCCGCCCGCGCCCGCTGCTCGATCCGCTTCAGGATCCGCTCGCCGTCGCCCTGGCCCTGTGATCCGGGCGTCACCGCCAGGCAGGCCATCTCGCCGATCCGCTCGGCAGGATACGCGTACAACGCCGCGCAGCCGAAGATGACCCCGTCGTGTTCGATGACCGAGAAGTTGGTGATCTCGCGCTCGATCAGTGCCCGGTCGCGCTTGACCAGCGTGCCGTCGTCCTCGAGCGGACGGATCACCGCGAGGATGCCGCCGACGTCATCGAGGCTGGCCTCGCGAAGCGCTTCGAGCGTCTCCTCGACCAGCATCGTGCCCACGCCGCGGTGCTGGAACAGTTCCAGCAGCACGCTGCCGTCGACCTCGAAGGGGATCAGGTGCGCGCGGGCGACGCCGCCTTCGACGGCTCGCAGCGCGTGGCGCAGATAGAAATGGGTCTCGTCGGGCAGGTCCCGGCCCGCGAGCAGCGCCTGGGCGTCGGCCTCCGACAGCTCGCCAACGATGTGGCCGTCGCCGTCGAGCACCCCCGGGATCTCGGCGAGGAAGATCAGCTTTTCCGCGTCCAGCGCGCGCGCGGTCGCGGTGGCGACGTCTTCCATGCTCAGGTTGAAGGCCTCGCCGGTCGGTGAGAAACCGAGCGGCGACAGCAGCACCATCGCGCCGCTTTCGAGCGCGAACCGGATCGTCGGTGCATCGACCTTGCTGACGACGCCGGTGTGCAGGTGGTCGACACCATCGAGGATGCCGA
>CADEEH010000337.1 GCA_902826305.1 uncultured Burkholderiales bacterium | reverse complement strand
GTCGCCGGATTCGTCGGCGGCGGCGAACATCCCGCCGGCAACGAGATCGCCGGCCGTGGCGAGCGCGGGTTCGAGCACGCGACATTCACCGGCATCGACCATGCGTACGTCCATGCCCGCTTCGACGAGTGCGGCACAACCGGCGCGCGCATGCTCGAACGCGGCACGATCCGTGTGGATATGCAGGATGCCGCGGCCGACATGGTCGTACGCAATGCCGGTCGAGTCCCGCAGCTCGCGAAACAGCCCCTGGCTGTAGCGCGCGAGCGCGAGGTTGCGCCGCATGTTCCGGTGGGAGCGCGCCGCACCGCACTCGAGCAGGAAACGGAGGCCCCAGGACCACTGCCGCGCATCGGCCTGCGGCTGGAACCGGATGGCACCATCGCCGCGCAGGAGCCAGCCCGGCAGACGCCGCAGCGTCGACGGGCTCGCCCACGGCTGGGCGTGGCTCGTGCCGACCTGGCCGCCGTTCGCGAAGCTGGTCTCGAGGGCCGGGGCCGGCTGCCGGTCGATCACCATCACCTCGTGTCCGGCACGCGCGAGGAACCAGGCGCTGGTCACGCCGATCACCCCTGCGCCGAGAACGACGATCCTCATCGATCGATGGATGCGCTTCGCATGCGGTCGAGCCTACTGGGTCGATGCTCGGTCGGTCAAACGATCGTCCGATCACATGGTCGATGCACGCGATCCCGCCGTCCTGTGCAATCTGGTCGACCGCGACGACGAAAGCGCGGCGGATGACTCGGCCGGCTTGCTACGATCCCGCGAACCGACTCCCCTTCCCCGGGACGCCTCCCCATGCGACCAACGCGACCACGCAAGTCCAGCGCGTCGATCACCCTGGTGCTCATCAGCAGTGTCGTCATGCACGGGTGCGGCCCCGATCCGGGCGACGGGCGCGGTGTCCGTCGCGACGTCTACTCCTCGCTCGAGGACTGCCGGGCCGAATGGGATCGTGCCGACAACTGCGAGCGGGTCTCATCGACCGGATCGCGGTGGCACTCCTCGAGCGGGCATCACTTCTACGGCCCCCGCTACACGTGGCACGACACGCCAACCTCGGGTGGTGATCCCAAGGCCGCAGAGGCGCGGCCCCGCCCGGGTTCCCGGGCGCTCGGCATCGCGTCGATCGGCGGGTCGTCCGCCAGCGGCGGCTCGCGCTCCGGCTTCAGCAGCAGCTCAGGCACCGCGAGCAGCTCGCGTGGCGGATTCGGCGGGTCGGCATCGGCCCACGGCGGCGGGAGCTGACGCGCCATGCGCCGCGAAACCCTCCGCCCGCGCCCGGACTGGCGCACGAAGTGCGAGTCCCTCGGCTTCCACTTCCACACCATCGACGGCACTTACTGGGACGAATCGGCCTGCTACGCGTTCACCGCCGACGAGGTCGACGTGCTGGACGATGCCACCGCCGAACTGCACCGCATGTGCCTCGAGGCCTGCGAGACCATCGTGCAGCGCCGGCGGTTCGCGGAGTTCGCGATTCCCGCGCCGTTCCACGAGCTCGTCGTGCGATCGTGGCGGCGCCAGGAGCCGACCCTCTACGGCCGGTTCGATCTCGCCTGGACGGGCGAGGGGCCGCCGAAACTGCTCGAATACAACGCCGACACGCCGACCGCGCTCCTCGAGGCGAGCGTCGTGCAATGGCAGTGGATGCAGGAAGTCAAG
Source organism: uncultured Burkholderiales bacterium (assembly GCA_902826305.1). Classification (GTDB taxonomy): domain Bacteria; phylum Pseudomonadota; class Gammaproteobacteria; order Burkholderiales; family Burkholderiaceae_E; genus CADEEH01. The sequence continues at coordinate 513 of CADEEH010000337.1, read as the reverse complement.
GAAGGCTGCGACCAGTTCAACTCGCTGCACGAGAAGCTGATCGCACGATGGCAGGTGATCGGCGATGCGGTCGGCGCCACGCGCGGCGAAACCATGATCCACTTCGCCTGCCTGAGGGGCAGCGACGAGGACCTCGGCAACGTCGAGTACCTGCGCGACACGGCCATCCAGGCGCGACTGCCCACGGTCTTCACGTTCATCGAGGACATCGGCTGGAACGACGCGACGATGGCCTTCACCGACACCGACGAGCGCCGCATCGACGCGCTGTGCAAACTCTATCCGTGGGAGTGGCTGGTGCGCGATGCCTTCGGGCAGCACCTGGTCACCGACCCGTGCCGGATGATCGAACCCGCCTGGAAGATGCTGCTCTCCAACAAGGCGATCCTCGCTGTGCTCTGGGAGCTCTTCCCGGAGTCTCCGTACCTGCTGCCCGCGTACCGCGATCCGTCGCCCATCTCCGGGCCGCCTGTGCGAAAGCCGATCCTCGCCCCGGCGGGGGCGAACGTCACC
>CADEEH010000336.1 GCA_902826305.1 uncultured Burkholderiales bacterium | reverse complement strand
TCGCGCCACTTCAACCTGCAGGAGACGCTGATCGACGGCATCGCCGAGGTCTGCCTGCGCCGCTCGCCGGTGCAGGCGGTCCGCGTCAGCACCGAGAAGCCCGATGTCTACCCGGACTGCCGCAGCGTCGGCGTCGAGGTGCTTCGATTCCGGAGCGAGACCGCGGGGATGTGATGAGCGCCGACTCGATGCCGATCGCGCACGTGATGCGCGAAGCCCACGAGCGCAACAAGCTGCACAAGCGGCTGCTGCGGCTCACCGGCCAGGCGATCGCCGACTACCGGATGATCGAAGCGGGCGACGTGGTGATGGTCTGCCTGTCGGGCGGCAAGGACAGCTACGGGCTGCTCGATCTGCTGCTGACGCTGCGCGAACGGGCGCCGATCGACTTCGAGGTGATCGCGGTCAACCTGGACCAGAAGCAGCCGGGTTTCCCGGACGACGTGCTGCCGGCCTATCTGCGCGCGCTCGGTGTGCGCCACCACATCGAGACCCAGGACACCTACTCGATCGTCAAGCGGGTGATCCCCGAAGGTCGCACGATGTGTTCACTGTGCTCGCGGCTGCGGCGCGGCATCCTGTATCGCGTCGCCGCTGAGCTCGGCGCGACCCGGATCGCGCTCGGCCATCATCGCGACGACATCCTCGAGACGTTTTTCCTGAACCTGTTCTACGGCGGCCAGCTCAAGGCGATGCCGCCCAAGCTGGTCTCCGACGACGGCCGCCATGTCGTGATCCGCCCGCTCGCCTACGTGCGTGAGTCCGACCTCGCCGCGTACGCCGACTGGCGCGCGTTCCCGATCATTCCCTGCAACCTGTGCGGAGCGCAGGAGCACCTGAAGCGGCGCGAGGTCAAGCAGCTGATGCGCCAATGGGAACGCAGCCACCCGGGACGGGTCGAACATGCGTTTGCCGCGCTGTCGCGGGTCGCCCCGTCGCACCTCCTGGATCGCGACCGGTTCGATTTCGCGGGGCTGGTCGCCGACGGCATGTCCCGCGACGACGGCGATCGGGCGTTCGACCCGGATCCGGCATTTGATGCCCCTGCGCCGCAACAGGTGATCGCGATCCCGAGTCGCGCTTCCGGAGCCGCGCGCCGGTCCCCGCCGGATCCGACACCACGCGACGGGCCCCGGGATTCAACCGAACCGGGCGCCGATACGTTACGGTAGGCTTCGGTCATTGCTGGGAACCTGGTTTCGTCATGCCCCGACTGTTTGCCCTGCTGGCGATGATTGCCGGTGTGCTGCTGCTGGCCCGGACGATGGTCGAGCAGACCCGTCCCGGTCCGTCGCCGGGCACGTTCCGTGCCAAGCGATCCCATCGCCGTGACGACACGGCCGCCGGCGGCACCGAGATCCACCTGACGCGATCCGAACTCGCGCAGGTCCGCGACGCACTGACCGGCGCGCCGCTGGCACTGGACGACGAACTGTTCCGCTGCGCACGCTGCGACAGCTTCTACGGTGTGCAGAGCGTACGGGCGCTGGCCAACGACAACGCCGCCCGCTGCGTGAGCTGCGGTTCGACGCAGCGGCTGTCGGTGGTCGTCGACGGCTGACCCGGATCAGCCGCGTCGTGGTGTCCGATCGTTACGCGCGCCACCGCGCGATCGAAGGGTTTTCGCAGGACACCCTCGCGGCGATGCGCATCGGCGTGATCGGTGCCGGTGCGATCGGCAACGAGGTGGTCAAGAACCTGGTGCTGCTGGGCGTCGGTTCGATCGACCTGTTCGACTTCGACACCGTCGAGCTGCACAACCTGACCCGTTCGGTGCTGCTGCGCGAAGCCGACGTCGGCCGCTCGAAGGCCGAGGCGGTCGCCGCCCGCGCGGCCGACCTGGATCCGAACGTGCGGGTGACCGCGTTCGACGGCGACTTCTGGCACACGCTGCCGATCGACCGGCTTGCCGGTTATGCCACGCTGATCGTTGCGGTCGACAACTTCGATGCACGCATCCGCGCGAACCAGTTGTGCCGGCTGGCCGGGATCGACTGGGTCAATGCGGCGATCGACGCCCGTCACGCCAGCGTCGAACGCTTCGTGTTCGCCGGTGACGGCGACGTGGACGCCGCCTGCTACGAATGTACGCTGCCCCACTCGGTCTACGCCCGGATCGCCGCGCGTTATTCCTGCGGCGGCCTGCAGCGCGCCGCCTGGCACGAGCGGATCGTGCCGACCACCGCGA
>CADEEH010000335.1 GCA_902826305.1 uncultured Burkholderiales bacterium | reverse complement strand
GCCCAGCGGAAGCGCTGCGACTTGAACGCGGCGAAGTCCGCCGGCGTCAGGCCGCGGCCCAGCACCTCGTCGACGTAACGGGTCTCGAAGCCGGCCTCCATCATCCGCAGGCCGAGTTCGGCGTCCTCGCAGATGCACCACTCACCCCAGCCACCGACTTCCAGCAACGCGTTCTTGCGCACCAGCGTCATCGTGCCGTGCTGGATGATCGCGTCGCGCTCGTTGCGGTGATGCATGCCGATCCGGAAGAACCCGTCGAACTCCCAGTTCACCATCCGGCGGAAGAAGCTGTTCTCCCAGTCGCGGTGAGCCTGCGGCGCCTGCACGACCGACACACTCGGCACGCCGAAGTGGCCGATCAGCGACGACAGCCAGTCCGGACGCACGACGTAGTCGGCGTCGACCACGCCGATCACCTCGGCGCGCGGGTCCGACTGCTCGAGCGCGAAATTCAGCGCGCCGGCCTTGAAGCCCGGCCACGACGGCAGGTGGAAGAAGCGGACGTTCGGACGGTTCAGCGCGTTGACCCACGCCTCGACCGGTTTCCACAGCGCCTCGTCCTTCGTGTTGTTGTCGATGACGATGACTTCGTAGTTCTTGTAGTCCATCCGCGTCAGGCTGTCGAGCGTCGCGATCACCATCTCCGGCGGCTCGCTGTAGCAGGGCAGGTGGATCGACACGAACGGCTGCGCGGTTCCCTCGGGCAGCCTCATCGGCGCGAAGCCGCGCTTCCAGCCGCGCCTGAACAGCACCTCGGTGAACTCGAAACCGTTGGACAGCAGCACGCCGGCGGTCAGCAGCATCGCCGCGAACCAGCCGCCGAGCGCGGCGATCTCGTGGCCGCGGAAGTAGAAGTCCTCGGGCAGGCTGATGCCGATCACGAACACGGTCGTGCTGGCCTGGATCAGCACCGAGAACCAGGCGCGACCGAACAGGCGCAGCCGGCGGAACGCGACGCAGAACGCGATGATCGGCAGCAGCGCCAGCAGCGACGCGGCCGAAGCCTTGCCGACCCAGCGCTTGTCCTCGACGACCTTGCCGGTCCAGGCGAACTTCGGCTTGCGGTCGGCGTCGTAGACGCCCCAGTACGGACCCGCCCAACCCTCGACCGCGACCTTCCACGGCTGGTCGATCGCTTCCATCAGGTAGTAGTCGAGATTGCGCTCGCGGGCGACGTTGAGGAACTCGCGCACGAAGCGGGCCTGGTTCTCCACCGACGGGACCGAGGCGCCGATCGTCGGCCCCTTGCTCGGCCAGCCGGCCTCGCCGACGACGATGTGTTTGCCGGGGAAACGGGCACGCAGTTCGTCGTAACGCTGCATCGCGTACTCGACTGCACGTTCGATCGGCAGTCCCTCGTGGTACGGCAGCAGGTGCACCGCGATGTAGTCGACGTGATCGGCCAGCTGGGGATACTTCAGCCAGACGTGCCACGGCTCGGCCGTGGACACCGGCACACCGACGTAGCGACGTGCGCGATCGAGGTATTCGATCATCTGGTCGACCGACAGGTCGGTGCGCAGCAGCACCTCGTTGCCGACGATCGCACGGTCGATGTTCTCGTTCTCGCCGACCAGCTTGACCAGCCCGAGCAGCTCCTGGTCGTTCTTCGCGAGGTCACGCTCGAGCCACGCGCCGCCGGTGACCGGCATGCCGAGTAGACGGGCCAGTCCCGGTATCGAGGCATTCTCGAGGCTGGTGTAGACGCGGATGCGTTTGCCGCTGGAGGCCAGCAGTTGCAGGTCCTCGGACAGCTGCTCGGTGGTGGGATACTTCTTTTCCAGCGGGCTCTGGTCGGCGCGATAGCCGGCGTATGCGAAGCCCTGCACCGAGACACTGGCATCGGCGACCACGACCGGCCTGTGCAGTCCGGCCCACAGGCCGAAGTGGCTGAGGGAGACGATCGCGGCGATCAGCAGGGCGGAGAACCAGCCCCACACCATCGATCGGTCCTTGGTTACCACGCCGGGTAGCGCCATGCGATTCCACCTCGATCACGAACAACGTTCCGCCGGATGGCGGCGGGCCATCGATCCATTCCCTGCATGCCGGGATCTCGTGCTGGGAGGACGCAGAATTCGTCTCTCCCGGCGTCTGTGCTAGCTTCTGGCCGACGACGCGACCGAATCATAGCGGCATGCCTATTGCATCGCGGTATGTGTTTGTAACAGGGTGTTTCCTGCTGCTGGCGGTGGC
>CADEEH010000334.1 GCA_902826305.1 uncultured Burkholderiales bacterium | reverse complement strand
GGATCGTCACAAGCGGAATCAGCGTCGCCCGGAAGGAACGCAGGAAGATCAGGATCACCAGCACCACCAGCAGCACGGCCTCGACGATGGTGTGGTAAACCGACTTGATCGATTCATCGATGAAAACCGAGGTGTCATAGGCGACATCGAGAGCCAGGCCATTTGGCAGGCCCTGGATGATCGCCGGCAGCTTGGCCTGCACCTCACGCGAGACGTCGAGCGGATTGGCGGTGGCCTGCTTGACCACGCCCAGGGAAATCGCCGGCTTGCCGTTGAAGCGCGTCACCGTGCGCTCGTCGCGCGGGCCGAGTTCGATCTTCGCCACGTCGCGCAGGCGCACGAACTGGCCGCCGGCGTCCACCAACACGATACGGCCGAACTCCTCCGGGCTCGTCAGGCCAGTACGCGAGAGCACGGTGAACTCGCGGTCAGTGCTTTCGATGCGGCCGGACGGGATTTCGACGTTCTGCTGGCGCAGTGCGTTCTCGACGTCCTGCACGGTCAGCGAATAAGCGGCCAGGCGGGTGCGATCGACCCAGATGCGCATGGCATAACGGCGCTCGCCGAAGATCGTCACCTCGGCCACGCCGGGCACGTTCTGGATCTGATCCTTGACATAGCGGTCGGCGATATCGGTCATTTCCAGCGACGACAGCGTCGAGCTGGTGAAAGCGATGTACATGATCGGCTGCGCATCGGCGTCGATCTTGGCGATCACCGGCTCCTCGATCTCGTCGGGCAGGCGCGATCGCACGCGCGCCACCCGGTCGCGCACCTCGCCCGCCGCCACGTCGGGGTCGGTGTTCAGCAGGAAGCGCACGACGATGCGGCTGACTTCCGAGCGGCTGCGCGAGGACAGGATTTCGATGCCCTCAAGGCCGGCAATGGAAGCTTCCAGCACCTGGCTAACCTGCGATTCGACGATTTCCGCCGATGCGCCCTGGTAGGTGGTCTGGATCGTGATCACCGGCACGTCGATGTTGGGATATTCGCGCACCGTCAGGCGACCATAGGAGACGATGCCGACCAGCACCAGCAGCAGGCTGAGGACGCTAGCGAAAACGGGGCGGCGGATGCACAGCTCGTAAATGCCCATGTTCCTCCGCTCCGGACTATTTTTTTGCGTCCGCGGGACGCGGCGGCGGCAAGGTCTTCTCGATCTTTACGGCCGCGCCATCGAAGAGCTTCTGTTGCCCGGCGACCACGACCACGTCGCCGGTGGACAGCCCTTCCAGCACTTCGACCTGCGCATTGCGCCGCTCGCCGGTGCGAATCTTTACCGAGCGAGCCTTGCCGTCCTCGACGCGATAGACGTACTGGTCATTCCCTTGCGGCACCAGCGCCGCTTCGGGTACCAGCAGCGCGTTGGGCCGCTCCTCCAAGGTCAGCGACACGCGCGCGAACAAGCCGGGCTTGAGCCCGCCATCCTCGTTGGGAATGCGCGCGCGCAGCCGAACCGCCCGACCATTGACGTCGACCAGCGGGTCCATGGCGTACACGTTGCCCTGAAAGGCTGCGTTGGCGAACGCGTCGACCGAAATGGCGATCGTCTGTCCTATCTTGAGCTGCGACAGAAAATTCTCCGGGATGCGGAAATCGACCTTGATCGGATTGATGCTCTCCAGATTGACGATCCGCTCGCCGACGGCCACGAAACGACCAGGCGTGACGTTGCTCAAGCCGACGATACCGGCGAAAGGCGCGCGGATGGTGGCTTTCTCCAGGCGGGCTTTGGCAAGCTGCAGTTCGGCGCGAGCCGTGCTCAGCGCCGCCGCCGCTTCGTCGCGCGCTCGTGTCGTACCGCTGCCTTGCGCCGCCAGAGTCTGGGCGCGGTTGTAGTTCTGCTGCGACAACGCCAAGGCGGCCTCGGCGCGGTCGAGCTCGGCTGCGAGGATCGTGCTGTCGAGTTGAATCACGATATCGTCGGCTGCAACCCGGCCGCCTTCGGAGAAGCCGACTTTCGAAACGATACCGGCAATTTCCGGCTGAATGGTGACCGACTTGTCCGCGAGCAGGCTGCCGACGGCATTTACCGTCGTGGATACCGCGCCGGTGGTTACGGACGCCACGTCGATCGAAATGGCAGCGCCTGCAGTCGTCGGTGCGGTAGTACTCGGCGCGTTCGCTTTACCGCCGAGCAGGCCGCGCAATGCCGAATACTGTGTGGCTGCGATCGCGGCGATGACGATGACGGCCCTTCTGGCCAGCGGCGCCTACGCCACGGACGAC
>CADEEH010000333.1 GCA_902826305.1 uncultured Burkholderiales bacterium | reverse complement strand
CGACCGGCTCGATCATCATGTTCGCCGGCATCTACTTCGGCGGCATGTACGGCAGTTCGACCACCGCGATCCTGCTCAACACACCGGGCGAGGCGGCGTCGATCGCCACCGCGATCGAAGGCCATCGGATGGCCCGGGCCGGACGCGGCGGTCCGGCGCTGGCCACCGCGGCGATCGGCTCGTTCGTCGCCGGTGTGCTGGCGACCCTCGGCCTGGCGCTGCTGGCGCCCTGGCTGGTCGACCTCGCGGTGCAGTTCGGTCCGTGGGACTACTTCGCGCTGATGGTGCTCGCGTTCGTCACCGTGTCGGCGACGTTCGGTGATTCGGTGCTGCGCGGACTGACCAGTCTCGCACTCGGCCTCGTGCTCGGGCTGGTCGGCATCGACAAGCTGACCGGCCAGTCGAGGCTTGCCTTCGGCGTGCCGACGCTGATCGACGGCGTGTCGATCACGACGCTGGCGGTCGGCCTGTTCGCAATCGGCGAGACGCTGTACACCGCGTCGCGATTCACCGGCGCACACGAGAGCGTCGAGGCGGTCCGCGGCTCGTTGTGGATGACGGCCCAGGACTGGAAACATTCGTGGAAGGCGTGGCTGCGCGGATTCGGGCTCGGCTTTCCGATCGGTGCACTGCCGGCCGGTGGCGCCGAGGTGCCGACGCTGCTGTCGTACACGATCGAACGCAAACTCGCCGACGATCCGGATCGATTCGGCAAGGGAGCGATCGAAGGTGTCGCCGGCCCCGAGGCCGCGAACAACGCGGCGGCCACCGGCACGCTGGTGCCGCTGCTCGCGCTCGGCCTGCCGACCTCGGCGACCGCCGCGATGCTGCTCGCGGGTTTCCAGCAATACGGCCTGGTGCCCGGACCGTTGCTGTTCGCGACCAATGCCGACCTGGTCTGGGGACTGATCGCCAGTTTCCTGATCGGCAACCTGATGCTGCTGGTGCTGAACCTGCCGCTGGTGGGATTGTGGGTCAAGCTGCTCGAGGTGCCGCAGCCGTGGCTGTACGCGGGCATCCTGGTCTTCGCGGCGATGGGGACGATGGCCGCCAATCCGTCCCCGGTCGAACTGATGCTGCTGGTCACGTTCGGCATCGCGGGCTACCTGATGCGGCGCTGGGACTATCCGGTCGCACCGATGATCGTCGGCCTGATCCTCGGCCCGATGGCCGAGAACCAGTTCCGCCGCGCGCTGCAGATCAGCCTCGGCGACAGCCTGGTGTTCTTCAAACACACGAGTTCGGCGATCCTGCTCGCGCTCGCGCTGATCGCGCTGCTGGCGCCGCTGCTGTTCAGCGGCTTGCGCCGTTTCCGTGCTGCCGACGACTGATCAGCCGGCGTCGTCGACCTCGATCCGCCAGCCGCAGCCGCATTTGCCGCAGCGTGCATCGAGCCCGTTCTGCTGGCGGGCCGGCGACATGTCCCCCGGATCGCGGTTGGTCCTGAAGCCGTAGTGCTGGCACTGCGGGCACACCGCCTGCCCGCCGATCGCCTCCGCACGCAACATCTGGCGCGAGTACCGGCGCCACGCGAACCAGCTCAGCCACAGGCCCACGCCGATCAGCAACGCATCGGACAGGAACTCGGCGATGCCGTCCTTCAGGCTCAGCAGTTCGAGACCGGAGGCGACCAGCACGATCGCCAGCACACAGGTCACGAGCCAGCCATGGCTTTCGATCAGCTGGCGCTCGTACCAGCGCCTGAAGCCGAGCCTGTGGATGCCGTCGACCGGAGTCATCGCTGCGATGGTGGGTGGTGGCGCGCGGCGCACGGCCGCGTCACACGGCCGCACGATCGTCGCTGATCCGATTCAGTGATTGTCCCGGGGCAGGCCGTGGGTCGCGGCGACCCGCTGGTAGTTGAGCGCAAAATCCAGGCAGCCGCCTTCGGCGAGCTGCGTGACGTGCCGACGGTACAGCTCCTGCCACGGCGTCTGGTTGACCAGCTCCGGGGCCTTCCACGCCTTGCGTCGTGCCGCGTAGTCCTCGTCGCTGATCAGGATGTCCGCACGGCGTCGGCCCAGGTCGATGCGCACCCGATCGCCGGTGCGCAGCAACGCGAGCCCGCCACCGATCGCGGCCTCGGGTGACGCGTTCAGGATCGACGGACTGCCCGATGTGCCCGACTGCCGGCCGTCACCGACACAAGGCAGCAGCGTGATGCCCTGGCGAACGAGCTCGTCCGGCGGCAGCATGTTGACCACCTCGGCCGCACCCGGATAACCGACCGG
>CADEEH010000332.1 GCA_902826305.1 uncultured Burkholderiales bacterium | reverse complement strand
GGGTGAAGATGCCGGAAGGTGAACGCGGCATCGGGCCGGTGAACTCGTTGGGATCGGTCGCGTCGTAGGCCCGGTAGTCGCGACAGGCGAGAAACGGCACGCCGATATCCACCGGTTGCTGCACGACGCGCGGCGATGCCTTCGGCTTGCGCGACGACGATGCCGGCACCAGCAGCGGGGAGGTACGCATCCGGACGATCGCGTCGGTCTTCGGATCGGCGAGTTTCCAGATGACGGTGTCGCCGTCGAACACCTGTTGGGTGCTCGGTTTGAAGGCGCCGTCGGGCGTGACGGTCACGGTGAAGGTGGCGGCATGGGCGGGCGCCGCGAAGGCCACTGCCAGGCAGACGGCGGCCATGGCGTGGCGGCCGTTTCGGTGAACGGCGCCGTTGGTTCGCTTCGTGGTGGTGTTCATCGTCGGCCCACCGTACGCTGTATCCGGTCGGGGATCCATCCCGTTCCGGCGTGACGTCAAGGCGCCCGACGCACCTTGCCCAGGGCCGCGCACGCGAAACACCAGGACCACCTGTCGTCCCACGACGGCTGGCGCTCGTCGACGTACATGTCGCCGCCGAACAGTTCGTGCAGGCGCTCGATGCGCCCCTCGAGTGACACGAAGAACGGACACACCATCACCGCGATCACCGCCTGCAACTGCCCGCTGCGGGCAAGGAAGTCCGCCCGGTCCATGGCGGCACTGCCGGGCGGCAGGTGCGAGGCCGAATCGAACACCTCCAGGTGGACGAGTCTGGAAGGCCTGCCGCGCTCGTAGACCGCCACGTCGGCGCGAAGTCCGCCGAGGTAATCCGCAAGTTCCTTGTCGAGCGGCATACCGAGCTCGAGCGCAATCGTCGTGAACGGCCGATCCACGTGCACGTGCAGGCCCAGTCGCTCGTGAAGGCGACCGGCGATGAAACTGCGGATGAAACTCGGCGGGACCTGGTTGTCCGGGTGCCCGCCGGTGATGGTGCGGTATCGCAGGATCGCCTCGGTGCCGGATCCGGCCACGACCTTCTCGAAGTCCACGGTCACACTCCGCGCATCATGAAGAACCGGGCATCGTCAACGACGCGCCCCCACCCCCACATCCTTCCCCATGAACCCATAAACCCGCTCGCAATCGCCGGCCGGCAACTCCTTGTTCATCGGCAAGCGAGTATCCAGCTCGGCCGCCTGTGCCTTGCCCATCGGCGAGATCAGCGCGCGCAAAGCCGCGTTGCTGCTGGAGCCCATCACCACCATCATGCCGCGGTCCGCATCCTTGCCGTGCCGCTGCTTCCACACCGCCTCGGCTTCCTGGGCGGCCGACGCCTGCGATGGATGTTTCTTCGCGCAGCTTCGGGTCAGCGTGGTCAGCAGTTCCTGGCGCAGGAAGAGTGACACGGCGGCGCGATCGCCATCGGACAACATTTCCGCCTTCTCGGCAGGTGCGGCAGTCGCGCGCGGCGGTGCGGCGGGCGCCGAGGCCGCGTCCGGCTCACTCGGCGGCGGCGCCACGTGTGGCATCGGCTTGAGCTTGCCGGCGAGTGCGTCATCCACCAGCGCGATCAGCTTGGCCGGGTCGGTGAATCGGCCGTCGATTTCGCCCAGCACCTCGCCCTTGCGGAAGATCTTCAGGTGCGGGATGCCGTAGATCGGCCGCGGCAGGTCCATCTTCGGAAAGTCTCGCCACGGCTTCCACTGGACATAGCCGAACACCGGCGGCTCGTTGCGGTAGTGCACGGCCGCCGTGTTGAACACGTTCAACTGGCCGACGCAGTAGCCGCACTTCTCGTCCGGGCTGGTGAACAGCACCACCGTCACGCGGTCGGCCTGCACGAAGGCCGCCAGGCGGTCCGGGCGCACGTCGTTCAACTGCACGGCGCCGGCGATGGCCGGTGCGACGAGGGCGAGGAGCAGCAGAAGAGTCCGCAGAGGCTGGATCATGGTTCCTTGGCAATGAGGTCGAGACCTGGCGCATCTTCTACCCGTTTCTTGATGGCCTCGTCAACGCGTCGTCCCCGGATTGGGCCGGCCGAGGCCAGGGTCTTGATGCGTTTGACCCGCGGCCCGCGTGGATCATGGCGGTGTCACCCGTCGGTCCCGGCGCAGTCGTCGCGCAGCGCGGCGGACGCGACGTCGCGATCATCGGTATCGTCCCGGAGGCACCCACGTGAACTCAGACTGGCCCGAGATCCCGTACGCGCCGTGGCGCGAGACCTGCACCGCGTTGCACCTCTATTCGCAGATCGTCGGCAAGTACCGGCTGGCCCACACGCCGTGGCTGAACCACTCGTGGC
>CADEEH010000331.1 GCA_902826305.1 uncultured Burkholderiales bacterium | reverse complement strand
CCGACCTTCCAGGTCATCAGCAGCAGCGGCAGGTTCCACGGGCAGATCACGCCGACCACACCGACCGGGCTGCGGTAGCCGTAATTGATCGCGGTCCGGCCATCGGGGGTGGCCATCTCGAAGAACTCGGTGGCGACGTTCTTCACGACGTCGGCGAAGATCTTGAAATTGGCCGCGCCGCGCGGGATGTCGATGTGGCGGGCGAGGCTCATCGGCTTGCCGGTGTCCTCGCACTCGGCGAGCAGGAACGCCTCGAAGCGACGGTTGATGCCGTCGGCAAGTGCGTACAGCCGCTCGACGCGTTCGGTGACCGTCATCCGGCCCCATGGACCGGCCAGCGCGGCGCGAGCCGCGGCCACCGCCGCGTCGACCTCGGCGCGCCCGGCCTCGGCGACCTGCGCGATCACCTGGCCGGTGAGCGGCGAGCGCTTCTCGAAGGTGCGCACGCCGGCGACGTACCGGCCGTCGATGAAGTTCAGTATCTGTTTCATGGGATCCGTTTCATTCCAGACCGAGCGCGGCCAGTCCCGCGCGGGCACATTCCTCGTCCTGCTCGGCCGAACCGCCGGACACACCGATGCCGCCGATCAGTTCCCCGCCCTCACGGATCGGCAGCCCGCCGCCGATGATCACCAGCCGGGGCCGCAGCGGCAGCCCGGAGCGCAGCGTCTCGTCGCCCGCCAGCACATCGACCCAGCGACTGGTCGCGAAACCGAAGCTGGCCGCGGTGTACGCCTTGTCGATCGCGATCTCCACCGAATGCAGGAACGCCCCCGGCATGCGAAGGAACGCGGCGAGCACCCCCGACGAATCGGTGACCGCCGCGTTGACCCGGATGCCCAGCGTCTCGGCGCGCACCACCGCCGCCTTGACGGCGGCGGCCGCCGCCTCGGCCGTGATCACGCGCTGCCCGACACTTCGTTCCTTCATCACCGTACCCTGGGTCACACAGGGGCGTTCACGTCACCACGCTCAGGAAGCGTTCGTTCAGCTTGCGGTCGTGGTAGAACACACCGGCGCCGACCTCCTCCCAGGTCCAGGTCGTCGGCTTCATGTCCGGATACCACTGGTAGCCGCCGCAGAAGGTCTCCATCCGGTTGCCCGACGGATCGAAGAAGTAGATCGTCGTGCCCTGCGTGATGCCGTGGCGTGTCGGCCCGATGTCGATCGACACCCGGTTCATCGACATGATGTCGGCGGCGCGCAGCACCTGTTCCCAGGTGTTGAGCATGAAGCTCACGTGATGCAGCTTGCCCGGTTCGCCATGGCGGACCATCGCGATGTCGTGGGCCTTGGCCGAGCAGGTCAGCCAGGTCGCCAGGTCGGTCTTGCCGTCCTCCAGCAGCGCGCGCTCGACCAGAGAGAATCCGAGTGCGTCCTCGAACACCTTGCGCGCGCCGTCGATGTCCGGTCCGTAGATCAGGCAGTGGTCCATCCGGACCGGGTTGATGCCCCTGGTGTTCTGCAGCCAGGCCTCCGGGTTCACGTAGCCCAGGCCATTGCCGACGTCGGTCTTGTCGGCATAGAGCTCGATCTGGTGGCCGGTCGGGACCTCGAAACGAACCCGTTCACCGGTCTCGAGCAGCTCGCCGGCCGGAATCCGCTCGGTGGCCACGCCCATGTCGCGCAGCCGGCCCTCGAGGCTCTTGAGCGCCCCCTGGTTCAGCACCTTGAAGCCGAAGTAGTCGATGCCGGCGCTGTCGGCCTTGCGGATCACGAAGCTGTTGTGGTCGCGTTCCTCGTGGGTCTTGAAGTACACCCGTCCGCTCTTGTCGCGTCCGGTCTCCTTCAGGCCGATCACGTCGGTGTAGAACTTCACCGACTCGTCCAGGTCGAGCACGCGGACCACCGCGTGTCCGGGCCGCAGAACACCAGTCATAGCCATGGTTGCCTCCTCTTGGTCCTCAGGTTGAGTGGGGATCGTCCACGCCTGCCGACTCAACCGGACGGCAGACGTTCTTTCTCATCCGGCCGAGCACCGCGACCGACAGGTCGCTGGTCGGCCGGATCCGGCACGCGAGCACGGTCCCCGCGGCCTCCTCCTCCTCGGTCACGTGGGCCCGGCTCATCGCCCGCTTGCTGAAGGTGCCGGCACGGACCTGCACCTTGCACACGCCGCAACCGCCGCCGCGGCAGCCGACCGGTATGCCCTTCCTGCCGAGCGCTTCCATGCCCTCGAGCACCGACCGGTAGTCCGGACAGCGGTAGGTCTGGCCGTCGTCGACGATGGTGATGCTGTAGATGGCGGGCATCGGGTGTGACTCGCCGTCAGATCTTGCGGAACAGCGGACTGCGCACCTGCTGGGCGTCGGCCGCGCTGATGAACTTCTCGGTGTAGATGTCGCG
>CADEEH010000330.1 GCA_902826305.1 uncultured Burkholderiales bacterium | reverse complement strand
GCCGATGCCTACTCGCGGTCGTCGCACAAGGTCGGCGTCTGCCTGGTCACCAGCGGACCGGGCGTGACCAACGCGGTCACGGGCATCGCCACCGCCTACATGGACTCGATCCCGATGGTCGTCCTGAGCGGCCAGGTGCCCACGCATGCGATCGGCGAGGACGCGTTCCAGGAGTGCGACACGGTCGGCATCACCCGGCCTTGCGTGAAGCACAACTTCCTGGTCAAGGATGTCAAGGACCTGGCGGTCACGATCAAGAAGGCGTTCCACCTCGCCGCGACCGGGCGGCCCGGCCCGGTGCTGGTCGACATCCCCAAGGACATCACCCGCAACCGCTGCCGGTACGAGTACCCGAAGACGGTCTCGATGCGTTCCTACAACCCGGTGGTCAAGGGCCACCAGGGCCAGATCCGCAAGGCGTTGCAGCTGATCCTCGGTGCGCACCGGCCGATGATCTACACCGGCGGCGGCGTGATCCTCGCCAACGCGGCGCCGGAACTGAACAAGTTCGTCGAGATGCTCGGTTTCCCGTGCACCAACACGCTGATGGGGCTGGGCGGACTGCGTGCGTCGGACCCGCGGTACCTGGGCATGCCCGGCATGCACGGCACGTTCGAGGCCAACAACGCGATGCAGCACTGCGACGTGCTGATCGCGATCGGCGCGCGCTTCGACGATCGCGTGATCGGCAACCCGAAGCACTTCGCGCAGAACCCGCACAAGATCGTCCATGTCGACATCGACCCGTCATCGATCTCCAAACGGGTCAAGGTCGACGTGCCGATCGTCGGCGACGTGCGCGAGACGCTGCGCGACCTGCTCGCGCTGCTCGAGGAATCCTACTCGGCCGGCCAGAAGCCCGATGCGAAGTCGCTGGCCGCCTGGTGGCAGCAGATCGAGCAGTGGCGCGCGAGGGACTGCCTGAAATACGACCGCGCCTCCAAGCTGATCAAGCCGCAGATGGTGGTCGAGAAGCTCTGGGAGGTGACCCGCGGTGATGCGTTCATCACCTCCGACGTCGGCCAGCACCAGATGTTCGCCGCGCAGTTCTACCGTTTCGACAAGCCGCGGCGCTGGATCAACTCGGGCGGGCTGGGGACGATGGGCGTGGGCCTGCCGTACGCGATGGGTGTGCTGCTGGCCAACCCCGGGGCGCAGGTCGCCTGTGTCACCGGCGAGGGCTCGATCCAGATGTGCATCCAGGAACTGTCGACCTGCAAGCAGTACGACCTGCCGGTCAAGATCGTCAACCTGAACAACCGCTACCTGGGCATGGTGCGCCAGTGGCAGGAGGTCGAATACGGCAGCCGCTACTCCGAGTCCTACATGGACGCCTTGCCCGACTTCGTCCGGCTCGCCGAGGCGTACGGACACGTCGGCATCCGGGTCGAGAACCCGGGCGACGTCGAGAAGGCGCTGCGCGACGCGTTCGGAAAGTACAAGGATCGCACCGTGTTCATCGACGTGATCACGGACCAGCAGGAGAACGTCTGGCCGATGGTCCAGGGCGGCAAGGGGCTGACCGAGATGCTGCTCGGCGCCGAAGATCTCTGAACCGGCGACGGACGGAACGAACATGCGACACATCATTTCGGTGCTGCTCGAGAACGAGCCCGGCGCGCTGTCGCGCGTGGTCGGGCTCTTCTCCGCACGCGGCTACAACATCGAGACGCTGACGGTGGCGCCCACCGAGGATCCGTCGATGTCCCGGATGACGATCGTCACCGCCGGGTCCGACGAGGTGATCGAGCAGATCACCAAGCAGCTCAACCGGCTGGTCGACGTGATCAAGCTGGTCGACCTGAGCGAGAGTCCGTACATCGAGCGCGAGCTGATGCTGATCAAGGTCAGGGCGGTCGGCAAGGAACGCGAGGAGATGAAGCGGATGGCGGACATCTTCCGCGGCCGCGTGATCGACGTCACCGACAAGACGTACACGATCGAACTGACCGGTGACGGCACGAAGCTCGACGCGTTCATCGGTGCGCTCGACCGGACGGCGATCCTGGAGACCGTCCGCACCGGCGGCTCGGGCATCGCGCGCGGAGAACGCGTGCTCCGCGTGTAGATGTGGACGCCCCCGAAGCGCCTTCGGCGCCTCCCCCCACCGGGGGGCGCCGCTCGCGGTCCGGCGAAGCCACGAACAACCAGAGGAGAGGCAATGAAGGTCTTCTATGACAAGGACTGCGATCTGAAGCTCATCAAGGGCAAGAAGGTCGCCATCATCGGCTACGGGTCGCAGGGGCACGCGCATGCGCAGAACCTGAACGAGTCGGGGGTCAAGGTGACCGTCGGCGTGCGCAAGGGCGGTCCGTCGTGGGACAAGGTGAAGAAGGCCAAGCTGTCGGTGGCCGAGATCGGCGACGCGGCCAAGGGCGCGGACTTCGTGATGATGCTGATGCCCGACGAGCACATCGC
>CADEEH010000329.1 GCA_902826305.1 uncultured Burkholderiales bacterium | reverse complement strand
TCGCGCACCCGGGCCTGGTGTCGGTGGCGATGGAGGAGTTCGTCAAGGTGCTGGGCAACCGGCCGAACCAGATCGACAAGAAACGCGACGACGTCACCGTCGGCGCGGCCGACCTGACGAACTTCGCACCGGAGGCACCGATCACCGAGACCGGCGTGCGCAACAACATCAACGTCGGCATCCACTACCTCGGGTCGTGGCTCGCCGGCAACGGCTGCGTGCCGATCCACAACCTGATGGAGGATGCGGCCACCGCCGAGATCTCGCGTTCGCAGGTCTGGCAGTGGATCCGATCGCCGAAGGGTGTGATGGAAGACGGTCGCAAGGTGACCCCCGAGCTGGTCGAGGCGTTCATCCCCGAGGAACTGGAGAAGGTCAAGGCCGTGGTCGGCGGTGACACCCCGACCTATGACCAGGCGGCCAGGATCTTCAAGGAAATGTCGACCAGCGCCGAGTTCACCGAGTTCCTGACGCTGCCGCTGTACGAGGCGCTGGACTGAGTTCCGTCGCGCCGCGGGGCGCGGGCGGCAGGATCGCCTGCGCCGCGTCCAGCACCAGCAGCAGCGTCTCCAGCCCGCCGTAGGTCCGCGCATCCAGTCCGGTCAGCGCGCGGATGCGCTCGAAGCGCGCGTAGACCGTGTTCGGATGCGCCCGCAGCCGTGCGGCGGTCTGCAGCACGTTCAGGCTGGTCGCCGCGTGCGCGCGCAGCGTATCGGCCAGCGCGCCGCCGCCGCGTCGGTCCGCCTGCGCGAACGATTCGTGCCATGCCGGCAGGAACTCGCGCAGCCCGGCCGTGGCCTGGTGGATCATCAGTTCACGCAACGTGATGCCGTCGAACGGCCGAACCCGTTCACCGACGTGGGCAAGACGCAGCGCAAGTGTCGCCTTGCGATGGGCCGCCGGGATCTGCGCGGTTGCCTCGACATCGGGGCTGACGCCGATCAGCACGTCGTTGCCGGCCAGGGCCAGTTCGCGGACCACACGCGCCGACAGGGACGGCAGCGGTGCGGTCCAGCCGGACACCCGCCGCACCGCGGCCAGCACCATCGTCACCGTGCCGGAGCGCACCCCGACCAGGCGCCGGGCGAGCGACGACGGCACCAGCGCCTCGAGTGTGTCGGCCAGCCGTCGTGCACGCGCCGCATCACGCATGTGCGCCGGGTCGACCGATTGCGCGAGCACGACACAGAACGCCTGCCGGCCGTCCAGATACCCCGCCTCGCGCAGGCGCACGGCGACGCGACGGTCCGCCTCGTCATAACCGCTGAGCAGAAGATCGAGCAGGGCGGTCTGCTCATCGGCCGCGACCGCGGCCAGGCGGCGCGCCTGTTCGACGTATTCGACCGAGGCGATCGTGCTGATCACATCGGCGTATTCGCCGGTGAAATCGGCCAGCGCCGCGATCGCCGGCGCTGGCAGCTCCCCCGCCTCCGCGAGCAGCCTGCGCGTGTACACCTTGTGCCCGCATCGGTACGCATGCAGTATCGCCTCGAGCGGGAAGAACTGGCTGGCGCGGACGCGCGCGTGTTCACGCACGAAGGTGAAATCGCCGAGTTCGCCCCCGGACAGCAGGCGGATGATCTCGGTCGCGTGTTGCGGCACGTGGTGTGCGAGCTGCGGCAGGACCTCGGGATTTCGTGACTCGCTGAACGCGGGGATCTGCGCCAGCACCGCGTCGCGCAGCTCGGCGCTGATGGCGTCGGCCTGTCGGGCCACACGGCTCACCAGCCGGTTCAGCGCGGCGACGTCGTGCAGGCGGGCCAGCGTCTGCGCGAGCGGCCCGGCGACCCCGCGGGCCTCGTGTGAACGTCGGGCCGGGCGGACCCGGCGCCGGGCGCTCGATGTCGACGTCCTGGCTTTCATTGTGCAGTTTCAACAGTGGGGGACATCGCGATCCGGTCAGCTTCGCCGCTGATTCCGGCGCGTGATGTGCATATTCTCCACCCATGCTCCGATCGGCGGGGCACCAAGCGAGGAGAAAGTGATGACCAAGTTCCTGTTCGTCTATCACGGCGGCAGCGTGCCGCAAGGCAAGGAAGCCCAGGCGCGTGTGATGGATCAGTGGGGTCGCTGGTATGCCGGCATGGCCGCCGCGGTGGTCGACGGCGGCAATCCGGTCGGCAAGTCGGCCACCGTGCTCAGCGACAAGTCGGTCGTCGCCCACGGCGGGGCGAACCCCGCATCGGGCTATTCGATCGTGCAGGCGGAATCGCTCGAGGCCGCCTTGGCGATGGCCAAGGGGTGCCCGATCCTGGAGGGCAACGGATCGGTGGAGGTGGCGCCACTAATCGACATGTGATCGCCGGCGAGGTGTCATGACCCGAAGGACCTTGTCGCCGGCCCGTCGCGCCGATCAGGTCCTTTCGCCTGGGGGCTCCATCAGCTTCTGCAGCGCCTTCAGGCTGCCCTTGCGCTCGAACGGAATCGAGAACGGGCCGCTGCCGTAGCG
>CADEEH010000328.1 GCA_902826305.1 uncultured Burkholderiales bacterium | reverse complement strand
GGGCGAGTCCGGCGGGCTGCTGTCAGCGGGACAACGGCAACGGATCGCGCTGGCCCGCGCACTCTACGGCGAACCGCGACTGGTGATCCTCGACGAGCCGAACGCCAACCTGGATGCCGAGGGCGAAATGGCGCTGCACGAGACGATCCTCGCGCTTCGCGAGGATCGGATCACGGTCGTCGTCGTCACCCACCGCACGCAATTGCTGCAGGCGGTCGACAAGGCGCTGGTGCTGCAGGATGGCCAGATCAAGGCCCTCGGCACCCCGGCGCAGGTGCTCGCCCCCCGTCCTGCCAACGTCACCGGCCTGCATGCCGCGCCGGCGTCGACCGCTTCGCTCGAAAGGACCCCCACGTGAACACCGCCAGCGTCACATCGATCGCCCTGCCCGGCCGTTCCCCGATGAACACCTGCGCCGCCGCGCTCTCGACTGTCGCCGCCGCCGATCGCCGGGCAAGCGAGCCCGACCAGGGCCACGCGGCGAACTTCGTCCCGGCACGCGACGGCGCCTCGCCGGCTGCGCACGCGATGCCGACGTCGCTGCCGCACGGCACACCACGCCGGGTGCCCGGCACGGGCGATCCGACGCAACTCGCTCGCCGCGGACTGTACGCCGCGGTGCTGCTGGTCGCCGCCGTCGCCATCTGGGTCGCCACGGCACCGATGCACGGCGCGGTGACGGCCCCCGGTGTGGTCAAGGTCGACATGAACCGAAAGCCCGTGCAGCACCAGGAAGGCGGCATCCTCGGTGAGCTGCTGGTGCGCGACGGCCAGAAGGTGGTCGCGGGCCAGGTGCTGATGCGGCTGCGGAACGTGCAGATCGATGCGAACCGCGATCTCGTGAAGACGCAGCTCGACGCGGAGCTGGCGAAGATCGCACGGCTGGAAGCCGAGCAGTCGTATGCCGCGCGGCCGACGTTTCCGGATGAGCTGCTGGCTCGCGCCGCCGAGCCGCGCGTGGCCGAGCTGCTTCGTCGCGAGCAGGACCAGTTCCGCACGCGGCGCGATGCGTTGCTGGCGCAGCTGGCGCTGATCCGCGCGCAGATCGCCGAGACACGGGCCGAGATCGGCGCACGCACCGCACAGCTCGGCGCCGACGTCCAGGCCGCGGACCTGCAACGCCAGGAGCTGGCTGCGAACGAGGCGTTGGTCGATCGCGGCTTCGTCAGCGCGGCACGGATGATGACGCTCAGGCGCGCGACGGTCCAGCTCGACGCCCGTCGGATGGAGAATCAGGCCGAGCTGTCACGCACGCGACAGAAGGTGACCGACCTGGAACTTCGCGCCGAGACCGCCCGCGCGACCTACGTGGGGGAAGCGACCGACGAGATGCGCCGAGCGACCGTGCAGGCGTTCGACTTGCGCGAGAAGCTGCGACCGACCGAGGATGCGGAACTTCGACAGCGGATCGTCGCGCCGATCGCCGGGGAAGTCGTCGATCTCCGCGTGGCCGGTCCCGGCACGGTGATCGGCCCGCGCGAGACGCTGCTCGAGATCGTCCCCGAAGGTGCGGAACTGGTGATCGAGGCCCGGATCCGCCCCGAGGACATCGACGCCGTGCGTGCCGGTGCGCAGGCTGATCTGCGGCTGACCGCGTTTCGCAGCCGCAACACGCCGACGGTGACGGCGATCGTGTCGTACGTCTCGGCCGACCGCCTGATCGACCGCAACACCGGCGAGCCCTACTATGCTGCGCACCTGCGCACGAGTCCGGACGCGCTGCGATCCGCCGGCGGCCTGCGCCTGCAGGCGGGCATGCCGGCCGAGGTGTTCGTGCGCACCGAGGCGCGAACGGTGTTGCAGTATCTGCTGGATCCGATCACCGGCTTCCTGCAGCGCGCGATGCGCGAGCGCTGAAGCCCGCCC
Source organism: uncultured Burkholderiales bacterium (assembly GCA_902826305.1). Taxonomy (GTDB): domain Bacteria; phylum Pseudomonadota; class Gammaproteobacteria; order Burkholderiales; family Burkholderiaceae_E; genus CADEEH01. The sequence goes on along the minus strand of CADEEH010000328.1, from coordinate 590 downwards.
GACGAGTCACGTCTCTCCTCCGGACGCATTGCCCCGCGGGTCCTCGACGGATCCGCGGGGCGAGTGTTTTCATGCGTGGTGATCGTGAACGTCGGGAACATCGTGACGATCGCGTGCTCGAAAGAACAAAGATCGATCGAATCGGCACCGACCTGTCCGTGATCACCGACAGCGGTTCACGTTGCCGATCAAGACCTTATCCGAAGCGATCGGCGAGCTGTCGGTGATCACCGACACGAGACACTCGCGCAGGCACCCGCGAACCGACCGAAGTGCCTGATCCGAAAGACTTTCGCGCCCTGGCACACAAGCTGCAATGAATGTGCTGTCCACACGGGACACGTTTCATCCCAGCACACCCCATCAACACGCAAGGAGCACATCATGGCCATCATCGACGGCAACGACACCAGCGAGACCCTGACCGGCACCGCCGGCGCGGACACAATCAACGGCAACGGCGGCAACGATCGCATTGTCGCCGGAATGGGCAACGACACCTACCATGGCGGCACCGGCGCCGACACGGTCGACTACAGTGGGTTCGCGACTCACATCGTCGCCAACCTGTCGACCGGCACGGCAACCGC
>CADEEH010000327.1 GCA_902826305.1 uncultured Burkholderiales bacterium | reverse complement strand
AGGCCGGATCGACGACCACCGGCTCGAGTTTCTTGCCCAGCACGCCGCCCTTGGCATTGATCTCCTCGATCGCCATCAGCGCGGTGTCCTTCAGCACCGTCTCGCTGATGGCCATCGTGCCGGACAGCGAGTGCAGGATGCCGACCTTGATCGTGTTCTGTGCCTGGGCGGGCACCGCGGCGCCCAGTGCCGCGGCCACCGAGGCGGCCATCAGACTGCGGGCGAGAAAAGTTCTTCTGGACATGAATGGGTTCCTGGCAGTGAATCCGCCCTTGTCGCGGACCTTGTCGGAGTCCGTGCGAGCGCGCCGGGCGGAGATGGGCGGCGTGACGAAGCGCCGCTGCTAAGCGCAAGGAGCATGCCAACGGTCGGGACCGCGTCGACCGGCTCGGAACGCACGACAAATGTGCGTTCCGGTCGCCCCGAAGACGGCAACGCACCAACGAGGAGAATCCGGCCGGCGATGCATGCCGGCGGTGCGTCCGCAGCCGGACGAGGCGCCGCGATGGCGCACGACGGGGACGTCAGTTCGGCAGCAGCCAGCGCGGCAGCGCCAGCACCAGCTCCGGAAAGGCGGTGATCAGCAGCAGCGTGATCACCAGCATCGCGACCATCGGCAGGATCGCCCGCGTCACCTTCTCGATCGGCGTCTCGGCGAGTTTGCTGACGATGAACAGGTTCAGCCCCACCGGTGGCGTGCACAACCCGATCATCAGGTTGAACACCATGACGACCCCCAGATGCACCGGATCGATGCCGAGCTGGCGGGCGACCGGGATGAACACCGGCACCAGCAGCAGCAGGATCGCACCGGCCTCCATCACGCAGCCGAGCGCCAGCAGCAGCACGTTGAGCATCAGCAGCACCAGCAGCGGACTGCCGAGCGGCAGCAGCCACTCGGACAACATCCGCGGCAGGCCCTCGGTGGTCAGCACCCAGCCCATCGCGGCCGCCGATCCGAGCACGAACGCGATGACACCGGTCTCCTCGACCGTCTCGATCATCAGCCGCGGCACGGCCCGCCACGGCAGTTCCCGGTACCAGCCCGCGCTCAGGAAAAGGCAATACAGCACCGCGACCACCGCCGCCTCGGTCGGCGTGAACACACCTGACGTGATGCCCCCGATCAGCAGCACCGGCGCGATCAGCGGCCCGATCCCGCGCACGAACGCACGCGTCGTCTGGCGCACGTTCATCGCCTCGCCGCGGGGCAGGTTCTCGCGCCGGGCGACCCAGGCGACCCAGACCATCAGCAGCACCGTCATCAGCAGCGCCGGCACGACGCCGCCCAGGAAAAGCGCACCGACCGAGACCTCCGCGAGCACGCCATAGAGGACCATCGGCACACTCGGCGGCATGATCGGCCCGATCGTCGCCGACGCGGCGGTCAGCGCGGCGGCGAACTCCGGCTGGTAGCCCGCCGCCTTCGCGTGCTTGATCTCGATCGCGCCGAGCCCCGCGGCATCGGCAACGGCCGAGCCCGACATGCCGGCGAAGATCAGGCTGCCGAGGATGTTGACCTGCGCGAGCCCGCCGCGCAGCCGGCCGACGAAGGCCATCGCGACCTCGGAGATGCGGTCCGAGATGCCGCCGGTGTTCATCAGCTTCGCGGAGAAGATGAACAGCGGGATCGCGATCAGCACGAAGCTGTCGAGCGAGGCCATCATCTTCTGGCCCAGGATCACCAGCGGCACGCCCTTGAGCAGCAGCCAGCCGACCACCGAGACGCCGAACGCGACGCCGAGATAGGTGTTGCCGACGGTCAGCAGCAGGAAGCCGAGCAGCACGAAGGTGAGCATCGGACTAGGGCCTGCCGACGTTCTGGGGGCCGGCGACGAGTTGTGCGACCAGGTAGATCAGCGACAGGGCGCCGCTGAACACGCCGGCCGCGTAGATCGTCGCCGCCGGCAGCGGCAGCACCGCGAGCGACATCGCCGACGTGTGCAGCGTCAGCTGGATCGCCAGTGCGAAGAACAGGGCGAAGAAGGCGACGTAGAGCAGCCGGTTCGCCCAGTCGATCGCGACCTGCAGGCGATCGGGCATCAGGCGGACGAAGAAATCGACCGAAATATGGCTGCGGCGGCGGACCGCACGTGCGACGCCGACGTAGACCAGCCAGATGAACGCGACCCGCGCCGCCTCCTCGGTCCAGGACAGCGGATCCGACAGCGCGGAGCGCCAGAACACCTGGACCGTGTTGGTCGCGACCACGAAGGCCATCAGCGCGAGCGCAAGCGCGCCTTCGACGATCGCCAGACGATCCACCAGCCGTTTCATCGTCGCGCCCGTCGTTTCGTCACTTGCCGCTGCGCACGGTCTCGATCAGCGATGCCACGTTGTGTTTCCTGCCGTAGGACGCGTAGATCGGCTCGACCGCCTGGCGGAACGGAACGGTGTCCGGCCGGGTGAAGGTGACGCCGGCCGCCTTCATCTTGTCCTCGAACTCGACCTCGCTCTGCA
>CADEEH010000326.1 GCA_902826305.1 uncultured Burkholderiales bacterium | reverse complement strand
GTGACGCCGTTGCGATCGACGATCTTGCCGCGCGAGGCCGGCAGCTCGATCGTGCGCAGGTAACGCGCCTCGCCTTCCTTCTTCAGCCGCTGGCTGGCGAACACCTGCAGGTAGACCGCCGTGCCGGCCAGCGCCGCGAAGGCCACCGTCAGCGAGACCATCACGAATCGCGACCGACCGGCCGGCAGCTTGACCCGCAGCAGCGGATTGGCGGCGTACGGCACATCGCGTGAACGTCGACGCGGCATCATCGTGGCGCCCCTTTGGTTCGGTTCGGCGCGGCCGCGGGGACCGGCGCCGAAGCCGGTTCGAGCCCGACCGACAACGCGGGCAGTGCGGCCGACGGTGTCGTCGAACCCGCCTCGGGTGCCCACACCGTGCGCACTTCGCGCCGCCCGCCGGCGGCCCACTCCTCGGCCCGCAGCGACAGGTAGATCGTCCGCTCGGGCGCCGCCGCCCGCATCGCCAGTTCGCGACGCGCCTTCGCGTCGATCAGCGAGGGCTTGGTGAGTTGTGCCTGCTCGAGCTTGAGCTGGTCCCACTGCAACTCGATCTGCGTGGCCCGCTTCTCGTTGCGGGCGAGGTCGTTCTTCAGCCGCCGCGCGCGGTCCTGGCTGGTCACCAGCGCCAGTGCACTGGCCACCAGCGCGAGCGCGAGCAGGAAGTTCATCCGCGTGCTCATGCGCGCGCCTCCCCGGTGCGCTCGGCGACACGCAGCACCGCCGAGCGGGCGCGCGGGTTGGCCGCGATCTCGTCCCCGTCGGGCAGGTGGCGTCCGATCGCACGCAACCGCACCGCGACCGCGAGCCGCGCGCCGGTGACCGGATCGCGCGCGGCGTCCTTGCCACTCTCGTGGGCGATGAAGCGCTTGACGACACGGTCCTCGAGCGAGTGGAAGCTGATCACGACCAGGCGGCCCGCCGGCGCCAGACGCCCGACCGCACGCTCTAGTCCGTGCGCGAGTTCTTCAAGCTCCTGATTGACGAGAATCCGTAGAGCCTGAAAGGTCCTTGTGGCTGCATCCTTGCCAGGTTCCGCGCGCGTCTGCCGGCGGCGGACGACGCCCGCCACGAGATCGGCAAGCTCGCGGGTGGTGCGAAAGGCCTCAGGCCCCGCGTTCTCGCGGCGAGCAACAATCGCCTTTGCAATCGGAACAGCATGCCGCTCTTCCCCATATGTCCTCACCGCTTCGGCTATCTGTTGTTCGGAGGCCTGCATCAGCCAGGTGCGTGCGGTCATCGACTGCGTCGGATCCATCCGCATGTCCAGCGGCCCGTCGCTGCGAAACGAGAAACCGCGGGCCGGATCATCGAGTTGGGGCGAGGACACACCGAGGTCGAGCAGCACCCCGTCGACCAGCGCCACGCCGAACGCATCGAGCACGTCGTCGAGCCGCGAGAAACGCGAGTGCGCGGCGCGAAAGCGCGGGTCGTCCCATTGGTTCGCCGCGGCGATCGCCGAGGTGTCGCGATCGATCGCGATCAGCCGGCCGTTGTCGCCGAGACGCTCGAGGATCGCGGCGCTGTGGCCGCCGCGACCGAAGGTGCCGTCGAGGTAGGTGCCGTCGGCGCGTATCGCCAGCGCGCGGATCGCAGCCTCGCACATGACGGGAAAATGCCCCGGAGCGGGTCGCCGTGCAGCCAAGGCTCAGTTCTCGTTCGGTTCGAACGTATAGTTACGCCAGACCGGCGAGGCCAACGCCTCGCGCAACTGCTCGGCCTCCTTGGCTGCTTTCGTCTGGAGATCCCAGACTTCGAAGTAGGAACCGACACCAACCAGCGCGACCGTCTTCGACAGGTTCGCGGCACGACGCAGTTCGGGAGAAACCAGGATGCGACCCGACCCGTCCATCTCCACATCGGTGGCGCTGCCCAGGATCAGCCGGCGCAGCGCGTGCAGCTCCTGTGGCCAGGCGGCGATGTTCTTGCGGTTGGTCTCCCAGACGCCCTCGGGCATCAGCAGCAGGCAACCGTCCGGATACCGGGCCAGCGTCATCCGCCCCTGGCAGCCGGCAACCAGCGCCTCCCTGTACCGGGTCGGAATGCTGATCCGACCCTTGTCGTCCAACGCGAGCTCGGACTCACCGTAGAACATCGCAGGAGATTGGTTAGTACTTGCTTAGGCGGTTCGAGGGGGCTTCGGTGAGCCACAAATTTCCACTGGCTCCCCCTTTTTGCCAGATTTCACCACTGTAAGGAAAACTTTCACCGCGGTCAAGCGAGGTTCCGATTTTTTTAATCGGAACAAACACTTACTGCGCAATATCCGGTCAGATCACTGCCTGAATATTTAGCAGTGACGGGGGTCGAAGGCGAAGATATTGAAAGCTCTACACCTAGAAGTGCATGTAGAGCTTGAACTGTGGGATGGAGCGGGCCTGTAGGCCGGATTCTGTTCGCCGGTTGCCCGGCGTGGTGGCCATTCGTCTGGGCCCGCGGTTGCCCGCGGGCTCTGGCTACCTACCCGCACACTCGG
>CADEEH010000325.1 GCA_902826305.1 uncultured Burkholderiales bacterium | reverse complement strand
CTCGATGCAGCCGCGCAACCAACCAGCGCGATACCCACCAGCACCTCGGATCCGCCCAGGCCAAACGGCAGCAGCCAGAGCAGGATCGCGACGAGGGCCGCGCCGACACCCACGCGTTTGACCAGGCGCCGGATCCGCTCCGGACGGCTGAGGCGATGGTCACTCATGGCATCGCATGCTACACGGCGACGAATCGAACGGTCGCGATGAAACGCGAGCGCGACGATCTCCGCGCCTACGCCTTCAACGCCTCCGCCACGGCCCGCACCGCCAACAAGTAACCCACCGGCCCCAGCCCGCAGATCACCCCCGTCGCCGCCTGCGACACCAGCGACTCCGTATACGGCGGCGGCCGCCGATGGATGTTGGTCAGATGCACCTCGACCACCGGCCGCCGAATCATCTTCAGCGCATCCAGCACCGGCACCCGGCCGAACGAGAAGCCCGCCGGGTTGATGATCACCGCGGCGTCCTTCTCGAACGCTTCCTGGATCCAGTCGACCAGCACGCCCTCGTGATTGGTCTGGCGGAAGTCGCAGGCCAGGCCGAGCTCGGTGGCCAACGACTCGCAGGCGGATCGGATCTGCGCCAGCGTCGTCGTGCCGTACAGCTCCGGCTCCCGCCGACCGAGCAGGTTCAGGTTCGAGCCATTGAGGATGAACAGCGGGTGCGGCATCGACGATCTCCTGGCTGTCGGAAGGCTGCGCGGCCTGCATCCCGCGAGCCGAGTCGCCGGCACGGTCGTACCGCGCCCGGATCGCGCCCACGCGGTAGCATCTTGCCACCGCCGGGCAGCAATACAACGGAGACTCGCATGCGATACCACGCGCCCCTCGCCGTGCTGCTGTTCGCGACCACCGTCACCGCCGGGGCGCAGGTCCTCAACCTGCGCCCCGGGGGCTGGGACCTCACGGCCAAGGACAAGTCCGGCGGCGAAACCAACCAGGTCACGACGAAGATCTGCCTGACGAAGGAGGATCTCGACATCGGTGCCGTGTTCCGCAAGAACGAGGACGCCGAGGGCTGCAAGACCACGCTGGGTGTCCGAAGCCCGGCCCGGGTCACCGGCACGATCGTGTGTACCGGCAGCGACGCGAGTCGCAGCACCTACGAGATCGTCGCCCACACGCCGGAGACGATGACGATGAAGACCCGGACCGAAGGCGAAGGCGCCGGGACGGTCGAGGTCACCGGCCGGTTCGCCAGCCCGAGCTGCAAGGGCTACGACCAATGAGACCGATTCGATGAAAGCCGCGCTGCTCGACCGCTACGGCGGCAACGACGCCATCCGCATCGCCGACATCCCGGCCCCGTCGATCGGTGCATCGGATCTGGGCGTCGAGGTCCGTGCCGCCAGCGTGAACCCGCTGGACGTCAAGATTCGCAGCGGCCAGGTGAAGGTGGTCCTGAAGTACCGCCTGCCGCTGGTGATGGGCAACGACCTGTCGGGTGTCGTCACGCAGGTCGGTGCGAACGTGCGCCGGTTCCGGGTCGGCGACGAGATCTACGCACGCCTGGACAAGGACCGCATCGGCGCGTTTGCGCAGTTCGCCGCGGTCCGCGAGAGCGACGCCGCGCTCAAGCCGGCGAACGTCACGTTCGAACAGGCGGCCTCGCTGCCGCTGGTCGCGCTCACGGCGTGGCAGGCGCTGGTGGAGATCGGCAACGTCCAGCCCGGGCAGCGGGTGCTGATCCACGCCGGCAGCGGCGGCGTAGGCAGCATCGCGATCCAGCTCGCGCATCACCTCGGCGCCACCGTCCTGACCACCGTGGGCCAGCGCAACATCGAGCTGGTCAGGCGCCTGGGCGCCGACGTCGCGATCGACTACCGCGCGTCCCGGTTCGAGGATCTGGCCCGGGACTGCGACCTGGTGCTCGACAGCGCCGGCGGCGAGACGCTGGTCCGGTCGTTCGCCTGTGTGAAGCGCGGTGGTGTCGTCGTCAGCATCGGCTCGACCCCGTCGGCCGCGTTCGCCAGGCAGTGGGGCATGAACCCGTTGCTGGTGTTCGCGATCGGGCTGATGTCGCGCAAGGTCACCGCCGCGGCACGGGCTCGCGGAGCGCGATACGAATACCTGTTCATGCACCCCGACGGCGAGCAGCTGGCGCGGATCGCGCAGCGGGTCGAGGCGGGCACGCTGGTGCCGCTGGTGACGCCACCGGTGCAGCGGGGCCGGGTGCTGGCCACCGAGAACGTGTTCATCGGGGCCTCCAACGAGTTGGGAGCGTTCGAATCAGGGGTCGCCGGTCAGCTGTTGGGAGTGACGGGGGCGGTGGCGTTGGGTGGCGTGGCCACCCTGGTGGTCGTCGTCCTGTGGTGGGTGCTGTTCCCGGCCCTGCGAGACGTCAACCGGTTCAGCGACGTGGCCGCCCCCGCCCTCCCCACCAGCGAACCCTGACGCCGCAGGGCCGAAAGCGGCACCGGGCGATGCTCCTATGGATGTCAAGTGTGTTGGGGTGGGTTGGTGAGGTCGGTTTTGA
>CADEEH010000324.1 GCA_902826305.1 uncultured Burkholderiales bacterium | reverse complement strand
ATGGGCAAGAGCACGCTGATCCGCACGCTGCTCGGACACGTCACGCAGCGCGACGGCCGCATCAGCCTGTTCGGCCAGGACGTCTCGCGTGCGCGGCCGCATCAGGTCGCCCGCCTGGGCGTGGCCTATGTGCCCGAGGGACGCGGCGTGTTCCCGAACCTGTCCGTGCGCGAGAACCTGCTGATGGCCGCACGCCCCGGTCGCGACGGTCGCGAGACCTGGTCGTTCGACCGGATCATGACGACTTTTCCGCGGCTGAAGGAACGGCTGACGAACCTCGGCGGTCAGCTGTCCGGCGGCGAGCAGCAGATGCTGTCGATCGGTCGTGCGCTGATGACCCATCCGGAACTGATCATCCTGGACGAGGCGACCGAGGGACTGGCACCGCTGATCGTCGCCGAGATCTGGCGCGTGATCGAGGACATCCGGGCCAGCGGCATCGCGACCCTGGTCGTCGACCGCGACTACCGCAAGGTGCTGTCGCGAAGCGAGCGGGCGATCGTGCTGCAGAAGGGCCGTGTCGTGCTCGGCGGCGCGGCCGACGAGGTCGCCGCGAGCCCCGCGCTGTCGGGCTTTCTCGGCGTCTGATCCCGCACCCGGCGCGGCCGGGTTATCTTCGGGTCTGGGCGCCGGGATCCAACCGATCCGCCGGCCACGACACGGCGACCGGAGATGTGATGACCACCTCCCATGACCTCGGCGAACGCACGGTGCTCGTCGTCATCGACGTGCAGAACGGATTCGCCCCCGGCGGCAACCTGGCCGTGCCCGACGGCGACGCGGTGGTGCCGGTGATCAACCGGCTGGCGCCGCGCTTCACCAACGTGGTGCTGACGCAGGACTGGCACCCGCCGGGCCACGCGTCGTTCGCATCGAGCCATCCGGGCCACAAGCCGTTCGAGACGATCGAGTTGTCGTACGGAACCCAGGTGCTGTGGCCGGATCACTGCATCCAGGACACGAACGATGCGCAACTGCATCCGGATCTGCGGATCCCGGGGGCCCAGCTCGTGATCCGCAAGGGTTTCCATCCGGGCATCGACAGCTATTCGGCCTTCGTCGAGGCCGACCGCCGGACGAGCACCGGGCTGGCGGCGTACCTGAAGGCGCGTGGCATCGAATCGGTCTATCTGTGCGGCCTGGCAACCGACTTCTGCGTCGCCTGGAGCGCGCTCGATTCGGTCGCCGCCGGCTTCAGGACGACGGTGATCGAGGATGCGTGCCGCGCGATCGACCTGGGCGGATCACTCGCCGAGGCGTGGCAACGGATGACCGCACAGGGCGTGGCGCGGATCTCGTCGGCCGATCTCGGTTGAGCGGCGACGCGGGCGGCCCGCGGGCAGGCCGACGGCGCGAGCGCCCCGATGGCGTCGGCAGGCCCTAGGCGCGCCGGACCGCGGCCAGCAGCGCCTGCGCCGCCTTGTCGACATCCAGGGCGCTGGTGTCGATCGTCGCATCGGCCAGCGCGTACAATCCTTCGCGTTGACGAAGGATCGCGTGCAGTTCGGCTTCGGCGTTCGCGCGGCCTTCGAACGGACGCAGGTCGCCCTGGGCGATCACGCGTTGCATGTGGTCGGAGGGCGTGGCTTTCAGCCACACGGTGAAGCAGTGTTCACGCAGGCGGGCGTAGGTCGCCGTCTGCAGGACCAGCGATCCGCCGGTGGCCAGCACGAACCGGGGCTGCTCGGCCAGCAGCCGTTCGAGGACGCGTCGCTCGGCGTCGCGGTAGGTGTCCTGACCGTACACCGTGAAGATGTTCTGCAGACTCGCCCCGACCTCGCGTTCGATCTCCTGGTCGAACTCGACGAACGGAAGCTTCGATTCCGCCGCCAGGCGCGCACCGAGCGTGGACTTGCCGGCGCCGCGCAGGCCGATCAGTGCGATCCGGTCGCGTCGGCTGTCGTCGCCGGGACGGAAGCGCTTGGCGAGCAGTTCGGCCGCGTGGGCGAGCTGGTCGGCATCGAGTGTCTTCAGCAGGTGCATCAGCCCGGCGAAGCCGACCTCGGGTGGTGATTCCGAGATCAGCCGGACCGCATCGGTGCCCAGTGCGGTGGCCACGCGCCGGATTAGCAGGATCGAGATGTTGCCTTCGCCCCCTTCGAGCTGGGCGAGATACCGCTCCGAAAGGCCGGACCGCTGGGCGAGCTGCTTGCGATTGACGCCGGCCGCCGCGCGGGTCTCGCGCACGCGCTGGCCGAGACGGGCCAGGAACTCGAGTTCTTCTTTCGACTTGTGGGGTGATTGCATGTGCTGCAAGATACAGCGACGGATTCAAAAGGCACTATAACGCATGACTCTTCCGGGCAAGACTTACGTGGCCAGCCAGACCGGGCAAGTGACTGCCGGCGGTCATCGACTCGAGTTCGCCTGGCATGGACGCCGCGTTGCCGGCGCCTGCCCGATCGTGCTGCTGCATGAAGGCCTGGGCAGCGTGGCGATGTGGCGCGATTTCCCCGGCATGGTCGCCGAGGCCACCGGCCAGCCGGTGC
>CADEEH010000323.1 GCA_902826305.1 uncultured Burkholderiales bacterium | reverse complement strand
AACCCGTCGCCGTTCGGCATCAAGTTCGGCATCGAGTACCTGTTCATGGCGGTGATCGGCGGTATCGGCAGCGTCTGGGGAGCGTTCCTCGGCGCGGCGCTGGTGAAGATCACCGAGGACAAGCTGCAGGTCTGGCTGCCGCAGCTGATCGGCTCGGCCGGCAGCTTCGAGATCGTCGTCTTCGGCATCGTGCTCGTCGTGCTGCTCAAGGCCGCACCCGACGGCCTGTGGCCGCTGATCGAGCGCTGGCTGCCGGCCCGCCGGCGCGCGGTCGACTGGCAGGGCGCGCCGCCGCTGCCGAGCCGTGACAAGCCGACACCGGGCGCGCCCCTGCTCGAGGTCGACACGCTGCGCAAGCAGTTCGGCGGGCTGGTCGCGGTCAACGACGTCAGCTTCCGGATCAACGTCGGCGAGATCGTCGGCCTGATCGGCCCCAACGGCGCGGGCAAGTCGACGACGTTCAACCTGATCTCCGGCGTGCTGCCGATCACCTCGGGTCAGGTGCGCCTGCTCGGCCAGCGGATCGACGGGCTGCCGTCGCGCGAGATCGCCCGCCGCGGAATGTCGCGCACGTTCCAGCACGTGAAGCTCGTGCCGGACATGACGGTGCTGGAGAACGTCGCGATCGGCACCTACCTGCGCACCCGGAGCCACAGCCTTGCCGCGATGCTTCGGCTCGATCGGGCCGAGGAGAAACGGGCGTTCGCCGAGGCCGAGCGCCAGTTGCGCCGCGTCGGCCTGGGCGAGCAGAAACACGAGCTCGCCGGCAACCTTGCGCTCGGCCCGCAGCGGCTGGTCGAGATCGCGCGCGCGCTGGCGAGTGATCCGTCGCTGCTGCTGCTCGACGAACCGGCCGCCGGGCTTCGGCACAAGGAGAAGCAGGCGCTGGCGGCGGTGCTGCGCCAGTTGCGCGCCGAGCACCTGAGCCTGCTGCTGGTCGAACACGACATGGACTTCGTCATGAGCCTCACCGACCGGATCGTCGTCATGGAGTTCGGCACCCGGCTGATCGAAGGCACGCCGGCCGAGGTTCAGGCGAGCCCCGAGGTGCGCGCCGCCTACCTGGGCACCGAGCACTGACGATGGCCGACATGATGCTCGAGGTTGCGGGCCTGCACGCCGGCTACGGCAAGGCCGAGGTGTTGCGCGGACTGTCGCTCGACGCAGCCACCGGCCAGGTGGTCACCGTGATCGGTCCCAACGGCGCCGGCAAGTCGACGCTGCTCAACGCGATGATGGGCCTGCTGCCGATGCGCGGCACCTTGCGCTTCGCCGGCGAGGACATCGCCGGGCTGCCGATGGAACAGCGCGTGATGCGCGGCCTGGCGCTGGTGCCCGAGAAGCGGGAACTCTTCGGCACGATGAGTGTCGAGGACAACCTGATCCTCGGCGGCTGGCGGCCGGTCAAGCTCAAGGTGCCCAACTGGCGCGACGGACTCGAGCGGGTGTTCACGCTGTTCCCGAGGCTGAAGGAACGCCGCACGCAGCAGGCGTCGACACTGTCCGGCGGCGAACGCCAGATGCTCGCGATCGCGCGGGCGCTGATGGGGCAGCCGCGGCTGCTGATGCTCGACGAGCCGAGCCTCGGGCTGGCGCCGCTGATCGTGCGCGACATCTTCATGACGATCCAGCAGTTGCGTGCCGACGGGGTCACGATCCTGGTCGTCGAGCAGAACGCGCGGGCGGCGCTCAACATCGCCGATCACGGCTACGTGCTGGAGACCGGGGACCTGGTGCTCGAGGGGCCGGCGGACGAGCTGGCGAAGGATCCGCGGGTGATCGAGACGTATCTGGGGGCGCAGCGGGGCTGAGGGCCACGCCTTCGCAGCCGAAGTTCGAGCGTTCCACGAAGGCCGGTACCCGGCAAGGAACGCTTTCCCCGCCCGCCGTGTCGCGAATCCTCAAGACCGACACCCCACCGCCCCGGATGATGGCCCCGTCCCTCTCCGGAGCAACCGCAATGCCCTCCCGATTCGAAACGACGCCCGCCTGCACCCTGGCGCCGCCGCTCGCCCAGTCGCCCCCGCTGGCAACGGCCTTCGCCCTCGCGCTCGGCCCCATGGTGACCACCGGCGTCGCCCGCTTCGCCTACGGCCTCGTGCTCCCCTCGATGCAGATCGACCTCGGCTGGTCGTACACCCAGGCCGGATGGATGAACACCGCCTACGCAATCGGCTACCTTCTCGGCGCGATCCTCGCGCTGCGGCTCGCACGATCGATCGACCCACGGACCGCGTTCTCGACAGGCGTGATCCTGACAGCCATGCTGCTGATCGCCTCCGGCACCGTCCGAGGATTCGAGTGGCTCCTCGCCTTGCGACTCGCAAGCGGCATCGCGGGGGCGCTCGCGCTGATCAGCGGTGGCGTTCTCGCCGCTCACGTCGGTCCCCGCCACTTCGCACCCACCGCGATCGCGATCTATTTCGGTGGCGCGGGCCTGGGCATCCTGCTGTCGGGCGCGACGCTGCCCTGGCTGCTCGATGCCCATGACGGGCAGG
>CADEEH010000322.1 GCA_902826305.1 uncultured Burkholderiales bacterium | reverse complement strand
CCTTCGTCGATCGCGTTGTCCATCGCCAGCGGACCGTCGACGATGCCGCCGCGGATCTGTCCGCGCTCGGCCATCTTCGCGATCACCGCCGCGTCGATCGTCGACGGGATCGCCGGGTTCACGGTCTCGACCGCCGACAGCACGCCGACGCGCGGCATGTCGATGCCGCAGGCGCGTGCGAGATCGATCGCGTTCTGCGTGATGTCGACCTTCGCGCTCAGGTCCGGGGCGATGTTGATCGCCGCATCCGAGATGAACAGCGGATGTGTGATGCCCGGCACGTCGAGCACGAACACGTGGCTGAGCCGCCTCGAGCCGCGGGCCTCGCGGCGCGCGACCACCTCGGCAAGCAGCGTGTCGGTGTGGATCGCGCCTTTCATGATCGCGCCGACCCGGCCGCCGAGCGCGAGCTCGACCGCGTGCGCGGCGGCCGCCGCCGGATCGCCACGGTCGATCAGCTCCCATCCGTCGATCGCACGGCCGGCGGTGAAGGCGGCGGCGCGGATGCGCTCGGCGGCACCCACCAGCACCGGCGTGATCAGTCCCGCGGCCGCGGCCTCGAGCGCGCCGATCAGCGAGGGACCGTCCTCCGGGCAGACCACCGCGGTGGTGATCGGCGGTGCGCCCCGGCAGGCCGCCAGCAGCCGCTCGAACTGCTCGTGGCGGTTGAGCACCAGCGTCGGCGCATCGATCGAATCGAGCCGGATCTTGCGGGCCGGCGCGTAGACCTCGGCCGTGCCGGTGGCGACCAGGGTGCCGTCGGACTTCGTGAGGCTCGATTCGAGCACGATCAGGCGGGGCTCGCGTTTGTCGACCACGACCGCACGCACCGACAGCTCGTCGCCGACGGTCACCGGCTGGTGCAGCGTGAACGAGAGCTGTCGCGCCTGGCTGCCCGGGCCCGGAAGCACCATGCCGATCAGCTGCGACAGCACCGCGCCCAGCCACATCGCCGGCGCGATCGCGCCGCGCCCCGGCTGCCCGTCGGCGTCGAGCCGGGCCTCGAGATCCGGCAGGTTCAGCGGATTCAGGTTGCCCGAGGCGCGGGCGAACACGTACAGGTCGTTCTCGGTGCACAGCCGCGACAACTGCGCGGCGTCGCCGACCTCGATCTCGTCGAACAGGCGGTTCTCGACGGTCATTGCCGGTTCCAGGTGGTGGCGGGGGCGGGCGGGACGTCGGACACGGCGGCGCGCCGATCGGGCTTATTATTGCAGGGCCGCCGCCGGTCCCTCGCGAATCCACCGTGTCCACCTCGTTCGAAGGCAAACTCGTCGTTGCGTTGTCGTCACGCGCGGTGTTCGACTTCGAGGAGGAGAACCGGGTCTTCGAGCAGACCGACGACTCGGCGTACATGCGGCTGCAGCGCGAGCGGCTCGATCTCGCCGCCCCGCCGGGTGTCGCCTACGCGCTGGTGCGCAAGCTGCTCGCGTTCGATCCGGCCGATCGCCCGGCCGAACAGCGGCGGATCGAGGTGGTCGTCGTCTCGCGCAACGATCCGGTGAGCGGCCTGCGGGTGTTCCGCTCGGCCCGCCAGTCCGGACTGAGGCTCGAGCGCGCGGTGTTCACCCGCGGCCGCACACCGTGGCCGTACCTGACACCGCTCAAGGCCAACCTGTTCCTGTCGGCCAACAGCGAGGACGTGCGGGCCGCGCTGGAGGCGGGTTTCCCGGCGGCACGGGTGTTTCCCGAATCGGTCAAGGCGTCCGAGTCGCATCCGCAGGAGATCCGCATCGCGTTCGACGGCGACGCGGTGCTGTTCTCCGACGAATCGGAACGGGTGTTCCAGGTCGGCGGGCTGCAGGCATTCCAGGACCACGAGGCCGAACACGCTGGACGTCCGCTGCCGCCGGGGCCGTTCAAGCCGCTGCTCGAGGCGCTGCACCGGCTGCAGCGCGAGGACGACAAGGCCCAGGTGAAGATCCGAACCGCGCTGGTCACCGCACGCAGCGCGCCGGCGCACGAACGCGCGATCCGGACGCTGATGGACTGGGGGGTCGAGGTCGACGAGGCGATGTTCCTCGGCGGGCTGGACAAGGGCCCGTTCCTGCGCGAGTTCGAACCCGACTTCTTCTTCGACGACCAGACGCGGCATTGCGAGTCGGCAGCGACGGTCGGGCCGACGGGGCACGTTCCCGCCGGCATCGCCAACGAGTAGAACCCATTCCATAAGCTACTGCGCGTCCCGATTTGCGCACTGTGGTACTCAGCGTACTGTCGTACGCTTCCGTTCCTCGCGCGCAACTCGGGCCTGCTCGCTACGCTTCTGGAACGGGTTCTGCGTCCAGGGCTGGCGAGTGCGGCGCGCGGGGCGCTATTTCGGGCGGGTGTGCAGTTTCATCGTGGCGGTGGCAAGCTGGCCGCCGACCGCGTCGGTGATCACGTCCAGGCCGCGGTCGATCTCGCCTTCGATCAGCGCCAGGTCGTCGCGACTCGGTGGATGCAGCACGAAGTCGCCCGGATCCTGCGTCAGGTTCAGCGTGCGCGGATGCCCGATACCCAGGCGCAGCCGCCAGTAGTCGCTCGA
>CADEEH010000321.1 GCA_902826305.1 uncultured Burkholderiales bacterium | reverse complement strand
AGGTTGAACACCAGCGTCAGCAGCATCAGCGTCAGGCCGGCGGCGAAGATCGTCTGGTAGCCGATCGAGCCGTGGGGCAGGTCCCCCAGGGCGACCTGGACGATGAACGCGGTGATCGTCGCCGCCGGCTCCAGCGGGTTGAACGTCAGGTTGGGCTGCATGCCGGCGGCGACGGCGAGGATCATCGTCTCGCCGACGGCGCGCGAGATGCCGAGGATGAACGCCGCCGCGATGCCGGAGAAGGCGGCCGGCACGACGACGCCGAGCGCGGTCTGCAGCCGGGTGGCGCCCATCGCATACGAGCCTTCGCGCAGCGACATCGGCACAGCGCGCATCGCGTCCTCGCTGATCGAGCTGACGTAGGGGATGATCATGATGCCCATCACGATGCCCGCCGAGAGCAGGTTGAAGCCGGGCAGTGACGGGTAGATCGCCTGCAGCAGCGGCGTCACGAACAGCAGCGCGAAGTAGCCGTAGACGATCGTGGGCACACCCGAGAGCAGCTCGAGGACCGGCTTGGCGAACTCGCGGGTCTTGTACGAGGCGAACTCCGACAGGTAGATCGCGATGATCGTGCCCAGCGGTATCGCGATCGCGAGCGCGACGGCCGAGCTGGTCAGCGTGCCCGACAGCAGCACCATGATCCCGAAATGGGCGTCGTCGAACAACGGTGTCCACTGCGTGTCGGTCAGGAACGACGAGATCGGGACGTGGCGGAAGAACTGGACCGACTCCTTGAGCAGCACGTAGACGATGCCCACCGTCGTCAGCACCGACACGAAGGCCGCGAGGAACAGCAGCACCTCGATCACCTTCTCCTTGATCCGTTGCCGCGCGCGTCGCCTGGCCGACCGCGCCCGGGCCGCCTGCGCCGTGACGACACGCGGCGCGACCGCTGCCGCCTGGTCGCGGGCCGTGCTCAGACTGGCATCCACGATGGCTCCCTGCAAAAGCGCCGGTCCGGCACGCGGCAAGCGCGCCGACCGGCGTCCGACAAAACACGAGGCCGGCACTCGGCCGGCCGGTGGTGCGCCGCTGCGCGGGTGATCAGAGTTTGGCTTCCCTGCGCAGCAGTTCCTCGACGGTCACGCCGACTTCGGCGACCCCGCCGAAGACCGTCCCCTTCTTGCCCTTGGCGACGTGCTCGAGCGCCACCTTGTAGGCGGAATCGGGCAATGGCACGTACTTGACCTCGCGCGCGAGCTTGCTGGCGTTTGTCATGTAGTAGTCGACGAACTCCTTGACCTCCGGCCGTGCCAGCGCCTTGGCGTTGACGTAGATGAAGATCGGACGCGACAGCGGCTGGTAGGTGCCCTTGAGCACGGTCTCCATCGACGGCTCCACGCCGGGGCCACCCTCCTTGCCGACGATCGGCACCGGACGCAGTTTGTCCTTGTTCTCGATGTAGTACGCGTAGCCGAAATAGCCGAGCGCGCCGGCGTCACGCGACACGCCGGTGACCAGGACATTGTCGTCCTCCGAGGCGGTGTAGTCGCCGCGGCTGGACTTCGCCTTGCCGACCACCGCTTCGGTGAAGTAGTCGAAGGTGCCGGAGTCGGCGCCCGGTCCGAACAGGCTGATCGCCTGGTCGGGCCACGCCGGATTGACCTGGTTCCAACGCGACACCTTGCCCTGCGCCGAAGGTTCCCAGATCTTCTTCAGTTCATCGACCGTGATGCTCTTCAGGAAGGTGTTCTTCGGGTTGACGACCACGGTCAGCGCGTCGAAGGCCACCGGCAGCTCGATGTACTCGATGCCGGCCGCGCGGCAGTCCTCCATCTCCTTGGCCAGGATCGGACGCGACGCATTCGAGACGTCGGTCTCGTTGCGGCAGAACTTCTTGAAGCCACCGCCGGTGCCGGAGATGCCGACGGTCACCTTGACCGCACCCTTCTTGGCTTTCTGGAACTCCTCGGCGACGGCTTCGGTCACCGGGAAGACGGTGCTGGATCCGTCGATCTTGACAGTCTGGGCAAACGACGGAACAACCGTCGCGGCCATCGCCGCGGCGACGAACAGAGTGGGGAATTTCATGCGGGGAATGCTCCGTGAACGAACGTTGACGCCCGCTGGGACCCGAAACCCCGTCCAGCGGGGGCCGACCCTGGGCATAACAGAGACCCCGGTATGCTGACCGCCCTTTGTTACGGCCTCGTGAAGGCGGGCAACGCTGTCACAATTCCCCATCTGTTGCTTGGATGCAACAAATGTGCTGACCGCTTGTTGCGGCGTCGGCTCACGGCAACGTGGCCAGCACCTGCTGGAACACGCCGCGGACCAGCGCCGCGCAGAACGGCGGCACCAGCGATCCGTGATACTGGGCCTGCGCGTTGGCGCCCGCGCCGGTCTTGGCCGCCTGGAACCCCGCGAAGATCGCGTCGCCGGTGGCGCCCGAGGGCAGGGTCGCGCGAGTCTCCAGGTCGAACGCCTGGGCCGAGACGCCGCGCGCGGCGAAGTCCGCCTGCGCGTCCACGGTGTTGAAGAAGAACACCGTCGGATCGTCCTTGCCGCCGCACATCGCCA
The DNA here is from genome assembly GCA_902826305.1 of uncultured Burkholderiales bacterium. Classification (GTDB taxonomy): domain Bacteria; phylum Pseudomonadota; class Gammaproteobacteria; order Burkholderiales; family Burkholderiaceae_E; genus CADEEH01. The sequence goes on along the minus strand of CADEEH010000321.1, from coordinate 9 downwards.
CCGGCGCCT
>CADEEH010000320.1 GCA_902826305.1 uncultured Burkholderiales bacterium | reverse complement strand
GCGATGGCCACCTTCAGTTTGGACGAAGGCATCAACACCGACTGCTTCTCGACGCGCTGTCCGTTGCGGATGCGCGTGAACATGTCGGCGATCGGGTCGCTCATGCTCATCTTGTGGATTCCTCTGCTTTTCGCTCGGCCGCGAGGCCGCCTACCAGCTCGCCTTGACGATGCCCGGCACCTCGCCGCGCATCGCCACTTCGCGCAGCTTGTTGCGACCCAGCCCGAAGCGGCGGAACGTGCCGCGCGGCCGACCCGTGACCTCGCAGCGGTTGCGCAGGCGCGTCGGGTTCGCGTTGCGCGGCAGCTGCTGTAGCTTCAGGCGGGCCTGATAGCGGTCTTCCTCGGACAACGACTGGTCGTCGATGATCGCCTGCAGGGCCGCGCGCTTGGCCGAGTACTTCTTGACCAGCGCTTCGCGCTTCAGTTGGCGGTTGATCAGGGCTAGCTTTGCCACGTGTTTGCCTTCGCGAGGGTGCTTCGGACGACGTTGTCGGTTGCGCTCGGATCGAGCTCAGTTGCGGAACGGGAACTTGAACGCGGACAACAACGCCTTGCATTCCTCGTCGTTCCTGGCCGTGGTCGTGATGCTGATGTTCAGGCCCCGCAACGCGTCGATCTTGTCGTACTCGACTTCGGGGAAGATGATCTGTTCCTTGACCCCGAGGTTGTAGTTGCCGCGACCGTCGAAGGCGCGGCCCGAGATGCCGCGGAAGTCGCGAACGCGCGGCAGCGCGACCGTCACCAGGCGGTCCAGGAACTCGAACATCCGGTCGCCGCGCAGCGTGACCATGCAGCCGATCGGGTAGCCGGCGCGGATCTTGAACCCGGCGATCGCCTTCTTGGCCTTGGTGACCACCGGCTTCTGGCCGGCGATGCGCGTCATGTCCGAGACCGCGTTGTCGAGGACCTTCTTGTCCGCGACGGCCTCCGACACACCCATGTTCAGCGTGATCTTGGTGATGCGCGGCACCTGCATCACCGATTGATACGAGAACTTGGCGATCAGGTCGGGGACGATCTTCTCGCGGTAAATCTGTTTCAGCCGGGCCATGACTGCGTTTTCCTCTGTCTTTCGGGGCCGGTCGCATCGCCGCGGGTTGCTCCCGCCGGCACGATCCGCCGCGCCTCGTTCCCTATGCCTTGAGCTGTTCGCCGTTGGACTTGAAGAAGCGGACCTTCTTGCCGTCGTCCAGCGTGCGCACGCCGATGCGGTCGCCCTTGCCGGTGGCCGGGTTGAACAGCATCACGTTGGACTGGTCGATCGGCAGCGTCTTGTCGGCGATGCCGCCGGTGATGCCCTTCATCGGGTTCGGCCGGGTGTGCTTCTTGACGACGTTGATGCCCTCGACGACCAGATGATCGTCGTCGACACGACGCAGCACCGTGCCGCGCTTGCCCTTGTCCTTGCCGGCGATGACGACGACCTCGTCGCCCTTGCGGATCTTCTGCATGTGGCTTCTCTCGGCTTGTCTCGACTGGTCCCTGCCCGGGCGGCCGTGCTCAGAGCACTTCCGGCGCGAGCGAGACGATCTTCATGAATCGCTCGGTGCGCAGCTCGCGCGTGACCGGCCCGAAGATGCGGGTGCCGATCGGCTCGAGCTTGGCGTTGAGCAGCACGGCGGCATTGCCGTCGAACTTGATCAGCGAACCGTCGGAGCGCCGCACACCCTTGGCGGTGCGCACGACGACGGCGTTGTAGATCTCGCCCTTCTTCACGCGACCCCGCGGCTGGGCTTCCTTGACGCTGACCTTGATGACATCACCGATGCTGGCGTAGCGACGCTTGCTGCCGCCCAGCACCTTGATGCACATGACCGAACGCGCGCCGGTGTTGTCGGCGACGTCGAGCGTCGACTGCATTTGAATCATGATCAGCTTCCCAACTTAATCCGCCGCGGGCCTCAACCCGTCGTGCTCCGGAAGGCCGGCGGCAGGTATCGGTTCGACTTGCGGTCAGTCTTGGTCCCGTGTTCCGGGAGATTCGCGGCCTCGGCCCCGGCGCTGGTGTCCGGGCGGGGAGCCTTACCGGACGTCCGAAACGTCCAGAGCCAAATATTATGACAGGTCGTCCAGCCCGCTGCAAGAAGGTGGCGCGCCAGCCTTGGCGCCGACCACCATCCGTTCAGGCCGCAGCGGCGTTCAGGCGGCGCGACACCACCCAGGCCTTGGTCTTGGAGATCGGGCGGCTCTCGACGATCTCGACCAGGTCGCCCTCGTTGAACGCCTCCTCGGCGTGGGCGTGGTACTTGGTGCTGCGGACCATGTACTTGCCGTAGACCGGATCCTTGACGCGCCGCTCGACCAGCACGGTGACCGTCTTCTGCATCTTCGTGCTGGTGACGCGACCGACCAGCGTGCGCTTCAGGCCGTGTTTCTTCTCGGCGGTGGCATTCATTTGGCAGCGGCCTTCTGTTGCATCACGGTGCGCACGCGAGCGATGTCGCGTCGGGTCTTGCGCAACTGGCTGGTGTTGGTCAACTGCTGGGTGGCGTACTGCATGCGCAGCGAGAAGTGCGCCTTCAGCAGGTCATCCAGTTCCTTCGACAGCGC
>CADEEH010000319.1 GCA_902826305.1 uncultured Burkholderiales bacterium | reverse complement strand
CACGCGGCTCCTGCATCAGCAGCATGCCGATCTCGAGCCACTGCTTCTGGCCGTGTGACAGCAGTCCCGCCGGCCGTTCGTGGCGATCGGTCAGTCCGATCTGCTCGAGCATCGCGCCGATCCGCGAACGCTCCTCGTCACCGGGTTTCGCGCGCAGCGAACCCTTGACCCGCTTGTCGGCGACCATCGCCAGTTCCAGGTTCTCGTAGACGGTGTGATGCTCGAAGACGGTCGGCTTCTGGAACTTGCGTCCGATGCCGGCCTGGGCGATCTCGTGTTCGCGAAGTTTCGTGAGGTCGATCGTCTGGCCGAAGAACGCGCGGCCGGTGTCGGGCCGGGTCTTGCCGGTGACCACGTCCATCATCGTCGTCTTGCCCGCGCCGTTGGGACCGATCACGCAGCGCAGTTCGCCGTCGGCGACCGTCATCGTCAGTTCGTTCAGGGCCTTGAAGCCGTCGAAGCTGACGCTGATGCCGTCCAGGTACAGGATCGGACCGTGGGAGGTGTCGACACCCTCCCGGCGCAGGTGACCGGCGGTGGCTTCGCCGATGCTCATGCCTTGGCTGCCTGCGACGGGTCGGGCACCGGATCACCGTCGCCTGCCGGCGCGGTAGCAGCCGGCGCGACCGGTGCCGACGGCCGGGACGCCGGGCGCTCTCGAGTGAACAGGCGCGACACCGCGCCGACCAGGCCGTCGGGCAGGAACAACGTGACACCGAGGAAGATCGCACCGAGGAAGAACAGCCAGAACTCGGGGAACAGCACCGTGAACAGGCTCTTGGCGCCATTGACCAGGAACGCGCCGATCACCGGGCCGGCGATCGTGCCGCGGCCGCCGACGGCGACCCAGATCGCGATCTCGATCGAATTGGCCGCCGACATCTCCGACGGGTTGATGATGCCGACCTGCGGCACGTACAGCGCACCGGCGATTGCACACAACAGCGCCGACACGGTCCAGATCGACAACTTGTACCAGAGCGGGTCGTAGCCGCAGAACACCAGCCGGGATTCGGCGTCGCGGATCGCGATCAGCACCCGTCCGTACTTGCTGCGCACGATCCAGCGCGACAGCAGCAGGCCGCCGACGACCGCCAGCCCGGACAACACGAACAGGACCATCCGGGTGCCCGGCGCCGCGATCGGGAAGCCGAGGATCCGCTTGAAGTCGGTGAAGCCGTTGTTGCCGCCGAAGCCGGTCTCGTTGCGGAAGAACAGCAGCATCGCGGCGAAGGTCAGCGCCTGCGTGATGATCGAGAAATACACACCTTTGATCCGCGAACGGAACGCGAACCAGCCGAAGACGAACGCCAGTGCCGCCGGCACCACCAGCACCAGCAGCATCGCCCAGGCGAAATGATCGGTGCCGAACCAGTACCAGGGCAGCTGCTTCCAGTCCAGGAACACCATGAAGTCCGGCAGATCGCTCTGGTAGACGCCGTCGCGGCCGATCGACCGCATCAGGTACATGCCCATCGCGTAGCCGCCGAGCGCGAAATACAGGCCGTGGCCCAGGCTCAGGATGCCGGCGAAACCCCAGACCAGGTTGAGTGCGATCGCCACCAGCGCGTAACAGAAGATCTTGCCGATCACCGTCACGTAGAACGCGGACATGTGCACCGGCGAGTCCGGGCCGACGCCCAGGTTCAGGACCGGGGCGACCACCAGGATCAGCACCAGCAGCACGCCGATCGCCGCGCGCAGCGCGCGATCGCCTGCCGCCGGGCTCATGCCGACCTCATGATTCGACGAAACGCCCGCGCAGCGCGAACAGGCCCTGCGGACGTTTCTGGATGAAGAGGATGATGAACACGAGGACGGCGATCTTGGCCAGCACGGCGCCGGAGAACCCCTCGAGGAACTTGCCGAACACACCGAGCCCGAGCGCGGCGATCACGGTGCCGGCGAGCTGCCCGACACCGCCGACGACCACGACCAGGAACGAATCGACGATGTAGCTCTGGCCAAGGTCCGGTCCGACGTTGCCGATCTGGGACAACGCACAGCCGGCCAGCCCGGCGATGCCGGAGCCGAGGGCGAAGGTCATCGTGTCGACGTTTGCGGTCGGCACGCCGACGCAGCCGGCCATCGTCCGGTTCTGGGTGACCGCCCGCACGTACATGCCCAGGCGGCTGCGCGACAGCATCACCCAGACCAGGGCCACCACCAGCACCGAGAACACGATGATCGCGATCCGGTTGTACGGCAGCACCAGGTTCTCGGTGGCCTGGATGCCCCCGGACAGCCAGGACGGGTTCTCGACCGCGACGTTCTGCGCGCCGAACAGCGAGCGCACCGCCTGCATCAGGATCAGGCTGATGCCCCAGGTCGCCAGCAGCGTCTCAAGCGGCCGGCCGTACAGGAAACGGATCACGCCGCGTTCGAGCACCGCGCCGACCAGTGCCGCGGCCAGGAACGACAGCGGGATCGCCGCGATCACGTAGGCGTCGAACTGACCCGGCAGGTACTGGCGGAAGGCGTTCTGCGTCAGCCAGGTCGCGTAGGCCCCGATCATCATCAGCTCGCCGTGGGCCATGTTGATCACGCCCATCAGGCCGTAGGTGATCGCCAGGCCGAGCGCCGCCAGCAGCAGCAC
>CADEEH010000318.1 GCA_902826305.1 uncultured Burkholderiales bacterium | reverse complement strand
GCTCGTTGTGGAAGGACTTCAACGAGTCGGTGAACCTGATGGCCTCGGGCGAGGTGGTGATCCAGTCGATGTGGTCACCCGCGGTCACCAAGGTCCGTTCGCAGGGCATCCAGTGCACCTACCAGCCGCTGAAGGAAGGGTATCGGGCCTGGGCCGCCGGTTTCGGCCTGCCCACGCCGCTCTCCGGCCGCAAGCTCGACGGCGCCTACGAGTTCATCAACTGGTTCCTCGACGGCTGGGCCGGCGCATACCTGAACCGCCAGGGCTACTACTCGGCGGTGCTCGAGACCGCCAAGGCGAAGATGGAGCCGTACGAGTGGGCGTACTGGATGGAAGGGAAACCCGCCGAGAAGGACATCAAGGCGCCGGACGGCTCGCTGCTCGAGAAGGCCGGCAAGGTCCGCGACGGCGGCTCCTACGAGCAGCGGATGGGCGGCATCGCCTGCTGGAATGCCGTGATGGACGAGAACGTCTACATGGTCCAGAAGTGGAACGAGTTCGTCGCCGCCTGAACGCGGTCCGGTGTCGCGCCACGGCGACCGGCGCCCGCGCAACGGCGCGACGCGCCGGAGCGCGCCATTGAGTGCGACCGCACCCGATGCCGGCCTGCCGGATGCGCGACTGCATCCGGCACCGGCGCGGGTGCGCGACGACCGGCCGCTGCACCCGTGGTGGCAGGCCGGCCCGTTCGCATTCGTCTTCGCGGTCTTCTTCCTGGTGCCGCTGGCGCTGGTGGTTGCGGTCAGCTTCTGGGACTTCAACGAATACGAGCTGATCCCCGCCTTCACCTGGAAGAGCTACGCGCAGATCTTCGAGGGCTGCGCGGACACCGCGACACGGTGCGTGACGGTGTCGACCTACCTGTCGACGCTGAAGTTCAGCCTGGTCACCTGGGCGCTGACACTCGCGATCGGCTTCACGATCTCGTATTTCCTCGCGTTCCACGTGCACACGCTGGCGATGCAGACGGCGCTGTTCGTGCTCTGCACGATCCCGTTCTGGACCTCGAACGTGATCCGGATGATCTCGTGGATACCGCTGCTCGGGCGCAACGGCCTGATCAACCAGACGCTGGTCGGCGCCGGGCTGATCGACGCGCCGATCGAATGGCTGCTGTTCTCGGATTTCTCGGTCGTGCTCGCGTTCGTGCATCTGTACACGATGTTCATGATCGTGCCGATCTTCAACTCGATGATGCGGATCGACCGCTCGCTGATCGAGGCCGCGCGCGACGCCGGCGCGAGCCGCTGGCAGATCGTCGGCGAAGTGATCGTCCCGCTGTCGCGCACCGGCATCCTGATCGGGTCGATCTTCGTGATCACGATCGTGATGGGCGACTTCGTGACGATCGGGGTCATGGGCGGCCAGCAGATCGCCTCGGTCGGCAAGGTGATCCAGACGCAGACCTCGGCGCTGCAGTTCCCGCTGGCCGCGGCCAACGCGGTCGTGCTGTTGCTGGTGGTGCTGATGATGATCGTCGCGCTGATGCGTACGATCGACATCCGGCGCGAGCTCTGATGACCGCTCGCGCCAACCTCGTGACCGGCGCCCGATGAGTGCCCCGGCCGCCGCCGTGCCCTCGAGCCGTGAACGCCCGGCGCGGGGCGCGGAGTTCTGGGTGCTGGCGGTCGTCTTCACGCTCTTCGTGCTGTTCCTGTACGGCCCGACGATCGCGATCTTCGTGTTGAGCTTCCAGGGTCCCGAGGGCGGGATGACGTTCCCGCTGCGCGGCGTGTCGCTGCACTGGTTCAACAAACTCGCCGAAGGCATCGGTGTCATCGACATCTGGGCGGCGTTTCGCCGCTCGCTGGCGCTCGGCACGGCGGTGATGGTGCTGACCGTCGTCCTGTCGGTGGCGGCAGGGCTGGCGTTCCGCAAGCGGCTGGCCGGCGGTGATGCCCTCTTCTACGTGACGGTCGCCAGCCTGATCATGCCCTCGATCGTCGTCTCCCTCGGCATCGGCCTGCAGTTCCGCCTGATCGACGGCGCGTTGCGCTGGTTGCTCGAGGCGGTCGGCGCGTCCGGGCTCGCGGAGAACTTCTCGACCGCGATGGGCCTGTTCACGTCCGCGCTGGCCGCGCACCTGACCTGGACGCTGCCGTTCGGGCTGCTGATCATGTTCGCGATCTTCAACCGCTTCGACCGTTCGTACGAAGAGGCCGCGCGCGACCTCGGCGCGACACCGCGGCAGACGTTCAACCAGATCGTGCTGCCGCTGATCGCGCCGTCGATCGTCGGGGTGGCGATGTTCGGTTTCACGCTGTCGTGGGACGAGATCGCCCGGTCGGCGCAGGCGATCGGGGACCTGAACACGCTGCCGCTGGAACTGCAGGGCCTGACGACGACGGTGACCACGCCGGTGATCTATGCGCTGGGCACGGTGACGACGGTGGTCAGTTTCCTGGTGATCGGGCTCGCGCTGGCGGGTGTCGCCTGGCAGCAGCGACGCTCGCGCGGCACGCGGGGCGGCCGATGAAACGGGTGCTGCTGATCAACCCGAACACGACCCGGGCGGTGACCGACCTGCTGGCGCGTTTCGTCGGCGAGGAGCTGGCCGGCACGGCGACGGTGACCGCGGTCGACGCGCCGTTCGGCCCGCCGTACATCTCGACCGAGGTCGACTACGCGATCGCCGCCCACGCGGCGATCGAGGC
>CADEEH010000317.1 GCA_902826305.1 uncultured Burkholderiales bacterium | reverse complement strand
GGCAGCACCTCGATCTTCAGTTCGCCGCCGGTCATGTCGTTGACCTTCTTGGCGAAGTCGTTGGCGTACTCGTGGAAGATGTCCTTGGCCGGCCACGTGCTCTGGAAGCGCAGCGACGTGGTCTGCGCCTTCACGATCGCGGGGAATCCGAGGGTGGCACCGGTGGTCGCGGCAGCGGCGCCGGCGATGAATTTGCGACGGGTCTCCATGTCTTTCCTCTGCTGGGGGGAAGGTCACGGAATGCTACCCGAGTGCACGGCGGCCGCCGGAATCCCTTGCCTAGGGGAATCCCTAGGCGCCGCAGGCGGATGCGGCACCCGCCCCCTCAGAAGAAGCCGACGTTCACCTGGAACAGCTTCTCGACCTTGGGCAGCATCCGCTTGTTGGCCAGGAACACGATCACGTGATCCTCGGGCCGGATCACCGTGTCGTGATGGGCGATGATCACCTGGCGCTTGCCGTCGGCGCCGACACGCACGATCGCACCGATCATCGTGCCGCGCGGCAGGTCGATCTGCTCGATGCGCCGTCCGACCACCTTGGAGGAATTGGGGTCGCCGTGTGCGATCGCCTCGAGCGCTTCTGCTGCACCGCGACGCAGCGAGTGGACGGCGACCACGTCGCCGCGGCGCACGTGGGTGAGCAGTTGCCCGATCGTGGTCTGGGCCGGCACGATCGCGATGTCGATCCGCGAGCCCTGCATCAGGTCGGCGTAGGCGCGGCGATTGATCAGCGAGATCACGCGCCGCGCGCCGAGCCGCTTGGCCAGCATGCAGGACATGATGTTGTTCTCGTCGTCGGAGGTCAGCGCGATGAACAGGTCCATCTCGCCGACACTTTCGTCGCCGAGCAGCTCCTCGTCGGTCGAGTCGCCGTGCAGCACCAGGGTCGACGACGGCAGCTGGCTGGCCAGGTAGTCGCAGCGCTGCCGGTCGACCTCGATGATCTTCACTTCGTAGCTGGTGCCCAGCGCACGCGACAGCCGCAGGCCGATGTTGCCGCCGCCGGCGATCATGATCCGCTTGACCGGACGCTCGATCTTGCACAGTTCACCCAATACACGCCGGATGTCGCGGCTGGCGGCGAGGAAGAACACCTCGTCGTCGGGTTCGACCATCGTGTCGCCGTCGGGCAGGATCGAGCGTTCGCCGCGAAACAGCGCCACCACCCGCGAATCCACCGTCGGGATATGTGCCCGCAGTTCGCGGATCGGCCGGTTCGCCAGCGGCCCCTCGGCATACGCTCGGGCGGCGATCAGGCTCACCTCGCCTTCGGCGAACTCGAGCACCTGCAGCGCCTCGGGCACCTCGATCAGCTTGCGGATGTAGTCGGTGACCGTCTGCTCCGGGCAGATCAGGTGGTCGACATAGAAGCCGCCGTCGCCGGTGACGTGCGGGAAGTCCTGGAACTCCGGCGCGCGGATGCGCGCGATCCGGGTCGGCACGTTGAACAGCCGGGCCGCGATCTGGCAGGCGACCAGGTTGGTCTCGTCGCGCGCCGCGGTGGCGATCAGCATGTCGGCATCCTCGGCGCCGGCCTCGCGCAGCACCGTGTGATGGGTGCCGTTGCCGGTGATCGTCTGGATGTCGAGCCGGTCCTGGAGCGACGCCAGCTCGACCGGGTTGGTGTCGACGACCGTGATGTCGTTCTGTTCCGAGGCCAGGCTCTCGGCGACCGACTGGCCGACGCGCCCGGCGCCCAGGATGATGATCTTCATGTGGCGTGCGCCGCCGGGCGGCGCGCAGGGTCAGGCCTTATCGGGTCGAGCCTCGTTACTGGCCACTGCTCTTGCGATACGCGCCGCGGGCCAGGTCGATGCCGAGCTGCTTGAGCTTGCGGTACAGGTGGGTGCGTTCCAGGCCGGTCTTCTCGGCGACCCGGGTCATGCTGCCGTGTTCACGCGCCAGGTGGTGCTCGAAGTAGGCGCGTTCGAATGCGTCACGGGCCTCGCGCAGCGGCAGGTCGATCGGCAGGTCACGCACCGCCACCGTCGCACCGCCGGTCGCGGCACCGGCGACGTTGCCGAAACCGCTGTTGACGAAGGTGCCGGTGCCTGGTCCGGCCATGCCGGGGGAGGCGTCATACCCCGCGCCGACGACCGACAGGGCCGGCGCGACGGTGCGGGTGATCGTCACCATGCCCCCGCCGCTGGGCATCGTCGAATACGTCGGCTGCGGCCGGCCGGCCGGGGCCGGCGGTGCCTTGCCGCGGGCCAGCGCCTGCTCGACCGCCTTCAGCAGTTTCTGCAGTGCGATCGGCTTCTCGAGGAAATCGAGCGCGCCGATCCGGGTCGCCTCGACCGCGGTGTCGATCGTCGCGTGGCCGGACATCATGATCACCGGCATCGTGAGCTTGCCGGAGGCGGCCCACTCCTTGAGCAGCGTGACCCCGTCGGTGTCGGGCATCCAGATGTCGAGCAGAACCAGGTCGAGCCGGTTCTCCTCGCGGATCTGTCGCGCCTGCTGGGCACTGTCGGCGAGCAGCACCGTGTGCCCCTCGTCGCCCAGGATTTCGGACAGCAGTTCGCGGATGCCGATTTCGTCATCCACTACCAGGATTTCGGCCATCGGGGTTCAGTTGTCGTGTTGCGCCAACGCGCGGTGAGGCGGATTGTCCTCGGTTTTCGCCAATTTCGTAAATAGTATCGAAACCTGGGCCCCGA
>CADEEH010000316.1 GCA_902826305.1 uncultured Burkholderiales bacterium | reverse complement strand
CGCGCCGAGGTCCGGCACTCGACCAAGAAGCCGTGGCGCCAGAAGGGCACCGGCCGCGCGCGTGCCGGCATGACCTCGAGTCCGCTGTGGCGCGGAGGCGGGCGCACGTTCCCCAATTCGCCCGACGAGAACTTCGGCCAGAAGCTCAACCGCAAGATGTTCCGTGCCGGCCTGTGCTCGATCCTGTCGCAGCTGGCGCGCGAGAACCGGCTGGCGGTGATCGAGGGCTTCGCGGTCGATGCGCCCAAGACCAAGCTGGTCGCGCAGAAGCTGCGCGAGATGGGCCTGGAGTCGGCGCTGATCATCACCGACTCGATCGACGAGAACCTCTCGCTGGCCGCGCGCAACCTGCCCCACGTGATGATCGTCGAACCGCGCCACGCCGATCCGGTGTCGCTGGTGAACTTCGACAAGGTGCTGATCACCCGCCAGGCGCTGGCCAAGGTTCAGGAGATGCTGGCATGAGCGCCACTGCTGACAATTCGCGGCTGATGAAGGTGCTGATCGCGCCGATCGTGTCCGAGAAGGCGACGATGATCGCCGAACGCGCCAACCAGGTCGCGTTCCGCGTGCTGCAGGACGCCACCCGCGACGAGGTCAAGGCCGCCGTCGAGCTGCTGTTCAAGGTCCAGGTCGAATCCGTGCAGGTGCTCAACCAGCGCGGCAAGGCCAAGCGGTTCGGCCGCTACGAGGGTCGCCGGCGCAACCAGCGCAAGGCGTACGTGAGCCTCAAGGAAGGCCAGGAAATCAACTTCGCGGAGGCGCAGTAGCCATGGCGGTCGTCAAACTCAAGCCGACCTCGCCCGGCCGCCGGTCGATGGTGAAGGTCGTCCACCGCGATCTTCACAAGGGCAAGCCGTTCGCCGCGCTGGTCGAGGCGCAGAGCCGCGGGTCGGGTCGCAACAACAACGGCCACATCACCGTGCGCCACAAGGGCGGCGGGCACAAGAGCCACTACCGGGTCATCGATTTCCGCCGCAACAAGGACGGGATCCCGGCCAAGGTCGAGCGGCTCGAGTACGACCCGAACCGCAGCGCCAACATCGCGCTGCTGTGTTACGCCGACGGCGAACGCCGCTACATCCTGGCCCCGGCCGGGGTCACCGTCGGCACGACGCTGCAGTCCGGCTCCGAAGCCCCGATCAAGCCGGGCAACACGCTGCCGATCCGCAACATCCCGGTCGGCTCGTCGGTGCACGCGATCGAACTGCAGCCTGGCAAGGGTGCGCAGATGGCCCGGTCGGCCGGCGCCTCGGCGCGGCTGCTGGCCCGCGAAGGCACCTACGCGCAGCTGCGGCTGCGCTCGGGCGAGGTGCGCAAGGTGCACATCGAGTGCCGGGCGACGATCGGCGAGGTCGGCAACGGTGAACACAGCCTGCGCCAGATCGGCAAGGCCGGTGCCAACCGCTGGCGCGGCATCCGGCCGACGGTGCGCGCGATCTCGATGAATCCGGTCGACCACCCGATGGGTGGCCGCACCAACGGCGGCGGTGGCCGTCACCACCCGGTGTCGCCATGGGGCACCCCGGCCAAGGGCTTCAAGACCCGGCGCAACAAGCGGACGAACTCGATGATCGTCACGCGGCGCGGCAAGAAATAACCGGCATCGGAACGGGATAGGACATGGCACGTTCAGTCAAGAAAGGGCCGTTCGTCGACGGCCACCTGATGAAGAAGGTCGACGTGGCGATCGCCACGCGCGACAAGAAGCCGATCAAGACCTGGTCGCGCCGCTCGACGGTGGTGCCGGAGTTCGTCGGGCTGACGATCGCCGTGCACAACGGCAAGCAGCACGTCCCGGTCTTCATCAACGAGAACATGGTCGGGCACAAGCTCGGCGAGTTCGCGCTGACCCGCACGTTCAAGGGTCATGCCGCGGACAAGAAGGTCGTCAAGCGGTAAGGGGATCGCGATGCAGACACAAGCAGTGTTGCGCGGGGTCCGGCTGTCGGCGCAGAAGGGGCGGCTGGTCGCCGACCTGATCCGCGGCAAGCCGGTCGAGAAGGCGCTGAACATCCTCGCGTTCTCCCCCAAGAAGGCGGCCCGGATCGTCAAGAAGGTGCTCGAGTCGGCGATCGCCAACGCGGAGCACAACGACGGGGCCGACATCGACGAGCTCAAGGTCAAGACCATCCACGTCGAGAAGGGCGCCTCTCTGCGTCGCTTCCAGGCGCGGGCCAAGGGCCGCGGCGTGAAGATCGAGAAGCAGACCTGCCACATCTTCGTCACCGTCGGCGACAAGTAGGGATTCGGAAGGACATCCATGGGCCAGAAGATTCATCCGATCGGATTCCGCCTCGCGGTCACGCGCAACTGGTCGTCGCGCTGGTATGCGAACAACAAGCTGTTCCCGCAGATGCTCAACGAGGACATCAAGGTCCGCGAGTACCTGCGCAAGAAGCTGAAGACCGCCTCGGTCGGCCGCGTGCTGATCGAGCGGCCGGCGCGCAACGCGCGGATCACGATCTACTCGGCGCGCCCGGGCGTGGTCATCGGCAAGAAGGGCGAGGACATCGAGAATCTCAAGGCCGACCTGCAGCGGCTGATGGGCGTGCCGGTGCACGTCAACATCGAGGAGATCCGCAAGCCCGAGATCGACGCGCAGCTGATCGCCGACTCGATCACCCAGCAGCTCGAGAAGCGCATCATGTTCCGCCGCGCGATGAAGC
>CADEEH010000315.1 GCA_902826305.1 uncultured Burkholderiales bacterium | reverse complement strand
CATCAGGCGTACGTCACCAACCTGAACAACCTGATCAAGGGCACCGAGTTCGAATCGATGGGGCTCGAGGACATCGTCAAGAAGGCCTCGGGGGGCGTCTTCAACAACGCGGCCCAGGTGTGGAACCACACGTTCTACTGGAACTCGATGTCGCCGCAGGGCGGGGGCAAGCCCAACGGCGCGCTGGCCGCGGCGATCGACAAGAAGTGGTCCTCGTTCGACGCGTTCAAGGAGGCCTTCACCAAGTCCGCGACCGGCAACTTCGGGTCCGGCTGGACCTGGCTGGTCAAGAAGGCCGATGGCTCGCTGGACATCGTCAACACCAGCAACGCGGCCACGCCGGTGACCGGCGGCGACAAGCCGCTGCTCACCTGTGACGTCTGGGAACACGCGTACTACGTCGACTACCGCAATCGCCGGCCCGACTACCTCGGCGCCTGGTGGAATCTGGTCAACTGGGATCACGCCGGCCGCAATCTGGGCTGATCGCGTTCCCGGTCGCCGGCCGGCCAGCGCGCCGGCCGGACCTCGTCACGACAACAACCAACGAAAAGAAGGGGGCAAGGGATGGGATCGTTGATCGGCAGCGCAATTCTCGGTCTGGTGATTGGCGCGATCGCCAAGCTCATCATGCCGGGCAAACAGGGCGGCGGCATCATCATGACCGCGATCCTCGGCGTCGTCGGCTCGCTGCTGGCCACGTACGCGGGCCAGGCGCTGGGGCTGTATCCGCCGGGTGCCAACGCCGGCTTCATCGCCTCGGTGATCGGTGCGATCGTCGTCGTGTTCATCTACGGCAAGCTGGTCAAGAGCGACCCCGCCTGATCACCCGAGAGGCGACGGCGTGTGCCCGTCCGTCGGGCGCCGCCGGCCCGGCCCGCTCGATCCGATGCGGGTCTCCGCCCCGGCTGCGCGCCGCCGGGGCGTGATCAGCGCGTCGACGCGGTGAACAGCTTCGGGTGCGACAACTGAGCGCCGGCCCCCAGGCCGCGCTTGGCGAACCATCCCTGCGCCATCTCCAGCGCATAACGCACCGGCCTGGCCGAGCAGTGGCTGTCGTCGCTGCGGGGCTGCATGTCCTCGACATTGACGATCCGCCCGTCGTCGTCGATGAACGCGATCGACAGCGGCAGCGGCGTGTTGCGCATCCAGAAGCACTGCGGACTCTTGCTCTGGAAGACGAACAACATGCCCTCGTTCGGACCCAGGTGCTCGCGGAACATCAGGCCACGCGCCCGGGTGTCCGGTCCGTCGGCGATCTCGGCGCGCACCAGATGGATCCCGGCCTTGATCTCGGTGACCTGCAGCCGGGGTTGCGCCTGCTGCGCGGTCACGGTCGTCGCGGCGAAGACCCCGGCAGCCAGTGCGACGATCGCGCGCCGGCAGGCGACCCGGGCCGCGGATTGCCACACTCGTCGGGTCGGCGGTCCGCCGGGCTGCCCTTGGGGCGCCATCGGATGGCGGTCGATCGGCATCGCGTGATCTCCGGTAGGGGTTCGCTCCCGGCGATGATAACGGCGCCCGGTCGCGCCTGTTGACATCGCGCAGTCCCCCGCGCGACGGATCGGGCATAATCGGTCGGTTTTTTGCGCAGGAAACGCCATGTACAAGCACATCGTCGTACCGACCACGGGCGAGAAGATCACCGTCAACAAGGACTACTCGCTGAACGTGCCCGACAAGCCGATCATTCCCTACATCGAAGGCGACGGCACCGGGGCCGACATCACGCCGGTGATGCTCAAGGTCGTCGACGCCGCCGTGCAGAAGGTCTACGGCGGCAAGCGCCAGATCCAGTGGATGGAGATCTTCTGCGGCGAGAAGTCGACCAGGATCTACGGACCGGACGTCTGGCTGCCCGAGGAGACCCTCGGCGTGCTGAAGGACTACGTGGTCTCGATCAAGGGGCCGCTGACGACACCGGTCGGCGGCGGCATCCGCTCGCTGAACGTCGCGCTGCGCCAGGAACTGGACCTGTACGTGTGCCTGCGGCCGGTGCGCTACTTCAAGGGTGTGCCTTCGCCGGTCAAGGAGCCCGAGAAGACCGACATGGTCATCTTCCGCGAGAACTCCGAGGACATCTACGCCGGCATCGAGTGGCAGGCCGAGACCGACGGCGCGCGCAAGATCATCGAGTTCCTGATCAAGGAAATGGGCGTCAAGAAGATCCGCTTTCCGCAGACCTCGGGCATCGGGGTCAAGCCGGTCTCGCGCGAAGGCACCGAGCGGCTGGTGCGCAAGGCGATCCAGTACGCGATCGACAACGACAAGCCGTCGGTGACGATCGTGCACAAGGGCAACATCATGAAGTACACCGAAGGTGGCTTCCGTGACTGGGCGTACGGCCTGGCGCAGAAGGAATTCGGCGCGCAGCCGATCGACGGCGGCCCGTGGTGCAGCTTCAAGAATCCGAAAACCGGCAAGGAGATCATCGTCAAGGATTCGATCGCCGATGCGTTCCTGCAGCAGATCCTGCTGCGCCCGGCCGAGTACAGCGTGATCGCGACGCTGAACCTGAATGGCGACTACGTCTCGGACGCGCTGGCCGCGCAGGTCGGCGGCATCGGCATCGCGCCGGGGGCCAACCTGTCGGACTCGGTGGCGATGTTCGAGGCCACCCACGGCACCGCGCCCAAGTACGCCGGCAAGGACTACGTGAACCCGGGCTCGGAGA
>CADEEH010000314.1 GCA_902826305.1 uncultured Burkholderiales bacterium | reverse complement strand
GGCCGGTGCCCTTCTGGCGCCACGGCTTCTTGGTCGAGTGCCGGACCTCGGCGCGGGTCTTCTGCTTGCGGTTGGCACTGCGCGCGTTGGCCTGGAAGGCGATGACGACCTGATGGACCAGCGGTTCGTTGAAATCGCGCCCGAAGATCGTGTCGGGCGCATCGACCTTGGCCGAAGCCTGGCCGTTGGCGTCGAGCAGATTGAGTTCCATGGCCGCCTCTTACGCCTTCTTGGCCGCGTTCGGGCGGGCAGCCCGCACCGCCGCGGTGACGATCACGTTGCCGTTCTTGGCGCCGGGGACCGCGCCACGCACCAGCAGCAGCTGGCGCTCGGCATCGATACGGGCGATCGGCAGGTTCTGCACGGTCCGGGCGACCGCGCCCAGGTGGCCCGACATGCGCTTGCCCGGGAACACCCGGCCCGGGTCCTGCGCCATGCCGATGGAGCCGGGCACGTTGTGTGAACGCGAGTTGCCGTGTGACGCACGCCCCGACGAGAAGTGGTGGCGCTTGATCGTGCCGGTGAAACCCTTGCCGTGGGTGGTGCCCGCGACATCGACCATCTGGCCGACGGCGAACAACGTGTCGCACTTGACGACCTCGCCGGCCTTCAGTGCTTCGGCCTGATCGGCACCGACGCGGAACTCGCGGGTGATGCTGCCGGCCTGCACACCCGCCTTGGCGAAGTGCCCGGCCTGCGGCTTGGTGACGCGGGAGGCGCGACGGGTGCCGAACGTGAGCTGCACCGCCGCGTAACCGTCGTTCTCGACGGTCTTGATCTGGGTGATCCGATTGTCGGAGACGTCCAGCACCGTCACCGGAACGGCGTCGCCGTCGTCCGTGAAGATGCGCATCATGCCGACCTTGCGACCGACTAGGCCAAGGGTCATTGTTTTCTCCAATCCCGACTGCAATTGGCCGGGGAGTCCTGGGCCCGCACCGGGCGGGCTCGACCGTCACCGGCCTGGGCCGGTGGCGGGGCCGTCGCCGGACCGGGTGGTGACACCGGACCGGAAGACGGAAAGCCGAAGATTATCGCAGCACCGGCCCGTTCACGCAAGGCGCCGGCGCGACGGCACCCTGTTACTGCAGCTTGATCTCCACATCGACCCCGGCCGGCAGGTCGAGTTTCATCAGCGCATCGACCGTCTTGTCGGTCGGATCGACGATGTCCATCAGGCGCTGGTGGGTGCGGATCTCGAACTGGTCGCGCGACGTCTTGTTCACGTGCGGCGAACGCAACACGTCGAAACGCTGGAACCGCGTCGGCAGCGGCACCGGGCCGCGGACCACCGCGCCGGTGCGCTTGGCGGTCTCGACGATCTCCGCGGCCGACTGATCGATCAGCTTGTAGTCGAACGCCTTGAGACGAATCCTGATTTTCTGACTGGCCATGTCACTACCTCTGCAAAGAGCGTACGGCCCGAAGGCCGCGGGTTACGAATGAGTCCACCGACTCACTGGCATCCGGGCTGCCCGAATGAGACGGGAATCAAGGTGCCCGCCTGCACCAAGGGTGAATGCGGCTGCAAGCGTAGCGAGCAGGCCCGAGTTCGCACCGAGAAGCGCAAGCGCACTCGGGTGCGCTGAGCATCGCAGGCACGAAATCGGGACGCGCAGTAGCTTGAAGCCGTATTCACCTACTCAAGAACTTTCGCGACGACACCGGCGCCGACGGTCTTGCCGCCCTCGCGGATGGCGAAGCGCAGGCCCTGCTCCATGGCGATGGGCGCGATCAGGCTCACCGTCATCTTGATGTTGTCCCCGGGCATCACCATCTCCGTGCCCGTCGGCAGCACCACCGAGCCGGTCACGTCCGTCGTGCGGAAGTAGAACTGCGGCCGGTAGTTGTTGAAAAACGGCGTGTGCCGCCCGCCCTCCTCCTTGGACAGCACGTACACCTCGCACTCGAACTTCGTGTGCGGCGTGATCGACCCGGGCTTGGCCAGCACCTGCCCGCGTTCGACCTCCTCGCGCTTGGTGCCCCGCAGCAGCACCCCCACGTTGTCGCCCGCCTGCCCCTGGTCCAGCAGCTTCCTGAACATCTCCACACCCGTGCACGTCGTCTTGGCCGTCGCCCGGATCCCGATGATCTCGATCTCGTCGCCCACCTTGACCACGCCGCGCTCGATTCGCCCCGTCACCACCGTGCCACGGCCCGAGATCGAGAACACATCCTCGATCGGCATCAAAAACGCCCCGTCGATCGCACGCTCCGGCGTCGGGATGTAGCTGTCCAGCGCATCGGCCAGCGCCATGATCGCCTGCTCGCCCAGCTCGCCCTTGTCGCCCTCGAGCGCCTTCAGCGCGCTGCCCTTGATCAGCGGAATGTCATCACCCGGGAACTCGTACTTGGAGAGCAGCTCGCGCACCTCCATCTCCACCAGCTCCAGCAGCTCCGCATCGTCGACCATGTCGCACTTGTTCATGAACACCACGATGTACGGCACCCCCACCTGGCGCGCCAGCAGGATGTGTTCCCTCGTCTGCGGCATCGGCCCGTCGGCCGCACTGACCACCAGGATCGCTCCGTCCATCTGCGCGGCGCCCGTGATCATGTTCTTCACATAATCCGCGTGCCCCGGGCAGTCCACGTGCGCGTAGTGCCGAGCCTTCGTCTCGTACTCCACGTGCGCCGTGTTGATCGTGATCCCGCGCGCCTTTTCCTCCGGCGCCGCGTCGATCTCGTCGTACTTCTTCGCCTCGCCTCCGAACTTCGTCGACAGCACCGTCG
>CADEEH010000313.1 GCA_902826305.1 uncultured Burkholderiales bacterium | reverse complement strand
TTCATCACGCCGTTCGACCGCGAGGACATCCACAAGCTGATCACGCAGATGGACGACATCCTCGACCTGATCCAGGATGTCGCCGAGTCGGCGATGCTGTACGACCTGCAGCGCGTGACACCCGAGGCGCAGCAGCTCGCCGACATCACGCAGATGGCGTGTGAGCGGGTCCGCGACGCGGTCAAGCTGCTGTCGAACATGGCCAACGCGGAACTGATCCTCAAGATCTGCACCGAGATCGACCGCCTCGAATCGGACGCCGACCGGGTGATGCGCGCCGCGATGTCCAAGCTGTTCCGCGACGAGGCCGACGTCCGCCAGCTGATCAAGCTGAAGGCGATCTACGAGCTGCTCGAATCGGTCTCCGACAAGTGCGAGGACGTCGCCAACGTCATCGAAGGCGTCGTCCTGGAGAACGCGTGACGACCGGCGCACCCGCCCGGTCGCCGCGCGGCTGACCTCCGGCGGCGGGCGGCGATCCACGATGGAGATCGGATTCTGGACACTCGCCGCGCTGGTCCTGCTGGCGCTCGCGTTCGATTTCATGAACGGGTTCCACGATGCCGCGAATTCGATCGCGACCGTGGTCTCGACGCAGGTGCTCAAGCCGTACCAGGCGGTCGCCTGGGCCGCGTTCTTCAACGTCGCGGCGGTGCTGCTGTTCAAGTTGAAGGTCGCGGCCACGGTCGGCAGCGGCATCGTCGACCCGTCGTTCGTCGACCACGTGCTGATCTTCGGCGCGCTCGTGGGCGCGATCACCTGGAACCTGATCACCTGGTGGTTCGGCATCCCGTCGAGTTCGTCACACGCGCTGATCGGCGGGCTGATCGGCGCGGCGCTCGCCAAGTCCGGCACCGATCCGCTGGTCTGGCCGGGCATCGCCAAGACCGCGATCTTCATCGTCGTCTCGCCGACGCTGGGATTCCTGCTCGGATCGCTGCTGATGATCGGCGTGTCGCACCTGTTCTTCCGCAGCACCCCGCGCCGCCTCGACCGCTGGTTCCGCCGGCTGCAGCTGATCTCCTCGGCGATGTACAGCCTGGGCCACGGCAGCAACGACGCGCAGAAGACGATGGGCATCATCTGGCTGCTGCTCATCTCGACCGGCCACACGACCCGCGATCACCTGCCCTCGTGGGTGATCTGGTCGTGTTACATCGCGATCGGCCTGGGCACGCTGTTCGGCGGCTGGCGCATCGTCAAGACGATGGGCCAGCGGATCACGAAGCTCAAGCCGGTCGGCGGTTTCTGCGCCGAGACCGGCGGGGCGATCACGCTGTTCTTCGCGTCGACCTTCGGCATTCCGGTGTCGACCACACACACGATCACCGGCGCGATCGTCGGTGTCGGCTCCTCGCACAAGTTCAGCGCCGTGCGCTGGGGCCTGGCCGGCAGCATCGTCTGGGCGTGGATCTTCACCATCCCCGCCTCGGCGATCATGGCCGCGATCGCCTGGTGGTTCGGCCAGTTGCTGATGTGACCGGCAGCGCGGCCCGTGCCGGGTCGGGCTTCGACACGATGCGACGCGTGACCGCGTGTCGAGTGGCCTGAGGTCGGGGCCTCAGGACGCCGCGCCACCGGCCGCCGGTGAAGCGACCCGTGACACGCGGCGTTCGCCGAGCGGGCGCTGGTCGATCGGCGCGTGCATCAGCGCAGCGAACGCGCCGAACGCGATCACCATGAACCAGGCCCAGTCGTACGATCCGGTCGCGTCGTAGATCCGTCCGCCGAGCCAGGCCCCCAGGAAGCTGCCGATCTGGTGGCCGAAGAAGACGACCCCGGCGAGAGTGCCGAGCGCACGTGTGCCGTAGATCTGGCCGACCAGCGCATTGGTCGGCGGTACGGTCGACAGCCAGAGCACACCCATCGCCGCGGCGAACACGTAGGCCGACCACGCGCTCAGCGGCACCCAGAGGAAGACGATGATGACCAGCGACCGGGCGACGTAGATCGACGCCAGCAGCCATTTCTTGGACCAGCGCGAACCGGCCCAGCCGGCGCCCAGCGAACCGATGATGTTGAACAGGCCCACGATCGCGATCGAGGTCGCTCCGACATCGGCGCCGAGCCCCCGGTCGAGCAGATACGCCGGCAGGTGCAGCGCGATGAACACCACCTGCAGCCCGCACACGAAGTAACCCCAGAACAGCAGGTGGAAGCTGCGATCACCGAGCGCCTCGCGCAGCGCCTGGCCGAGCCTCAGGTCCGAGGCCGCGGTTGCACCGGTCCCCGGGCCGCGGACACCCAGCGCCAGCAGCACCATCAGCGCGACCACGGCCGCATGTGCCCACAGCGCCGGCTGCCAGCCGAAGCGTTCGATCAGCTGCTGGGTCACCGGCACGAACAGGAACTGGCCGAACGATCCGGCGGCCACGCCGACACCGAAGGCCGCGCTGCGCTTGTCCGGGGGCACGATCTTGCCCAGGGTCGCCAGCACGATGCCGAAGCTGGTGCCGCCGATCGCGATGCCGATCATCACACCCGCGGTCAACGACAGTTCGAGCCCGGTCCGGGCCCACGCCATGCCGAGGAACCCGAGCGCGTACAGGATCGCGCCGCCGATCAGCACCCGCATCGATCCGTAGCGGTCGGCCATCGCGCCCAGGAACGAGCCGCCGATCCCCCACAGCAGCGACTGCCAGGCGATCGCCAGCGAGAAGGTCTCGCGTGACCAGCCTCGGGCGGCCGCCATCTCCGGCATGAACAGGCCGAACGAGGAACGCGCGCCGTTGGACAG
>CADEEH010000312.1 GCA_902826305.1 uncultured Burkholderiales bacterium | reverse complement strand
GCGGCAGGATCGCGATCGCCAGCACGATGATGCCCATGCCGCCGTACCAGTTGAGCGCGTGGCGCCAGATGTTGATCGACTGCGGCAGGTTGTCCAGGCCGACCAGCACGGTCGCCCCGGTCGTGGTCAGCCCGGAGATCGTCTCGAAGAACGCATCGGTGAACGACAGGCCCGGAATCTCACGCATCAGCGGTTGTGTGGCGACCGCCGCCATCGTCACCCAGCCCAGCGTGACCAGCAGGCAGCCGTCGCGCGGCTGCAGTTCACGACGGAACGAACGTGTCGACCACCAGGTCAGCAGCCCGACGCCGAAACATTCGAGCGCGGAATAGATGAAGCTGCGGTGTGTGCCGTCCCCGACCGCGATCGACCAGCCGATCGGCAGCAGGTAGGTGATCGCGAACACCATCAGCATTCCGCCCAGCACGTGGGCGATCGTCAGGACCTGACGCATCGTGAACCCGGTGAGGAAACGCCGCCGGCGGAGACCGCCCCGGCGCCGGGTTCAGAGATCCCAGCGCTGGGGCAGCCGCTCGACGTAGCCCATCTTCTCGAGCATGTCGAACGTCTCGTCGAGGTTGCGGAACCGGTCGAGCGCCTGCCGGAACAACCCGACCGGCCGGCGTCCGTCGATCACCATCAGCATCGCGCGCAGCCGCCGCGGCAGCGTCGAATGCCTCGATTGTGCCTCGATGCGGCCGAAGTGCGTCTTGATGAAGATCTCGTCGTCGCGCAGCAACGCCGGCGCCCCGCCGTAGGCGAGTCGTCGGACGGTATGGGCGGGTGACTCCTTCATCGGCTGCTCTGTCTTGACCTCGAGCAGCCATCTTGCGGTCAGCCGCCTGGCCGCGCAAGCGGGTCGATCCAGTCGGGGGAGAAACGTGCTGTCGAGCGGATTGACGTCACCGACGTCACTGGTACAGCACCCGAGGCAGCCACAGTCCGATGTCGGGCCAGACGTACAGCATGATCAGCGCCACGATCTGGATCATCATGAACGGGATCATGCCGGCGAAGATCTGGTTCAGCGTCACGTGCGGCGGAGCGACACCCTTCAGGTAGAACGCAGCCATCGCCACCGGCGGCGACAGGAACGCGGTCTGCAGGTTCAGCGCCACCAGCAGGCCGAAGAACAGCGGATCGACGCCGAAGTTGTCCAGCAGCGGAATGAAGATCGGCATGAAGATCACGATGATCTCGGTCCACTCCAGCGGCCAGCCGAGCAGGAAGATGATCGCCTGCGACAGCATCAGGAACTGGACCTTGGACAGGCCGAGCGACATCACCCACTTCTCGATCAGCTCCTGGCCGCCGAGCAGCGCGAACGCCGCCGAGAAGATCGACGAACCGACGAACAGCCAGCACACCATCGCGCTGGTCTTCGC
The DNA here is from genome assembly GCA_902826305.1 of uncultured Burkholderiales bacterium. Taxonomy (GTDB): domain Bacteria; phylum Pseudomonadota; class Gammaproteobacteria; order Burkholderiales; family Burkholderiaceae_E; genus CADEEH01. The sequence continues at coordinate 1,363 of CADEEH010000312.1, read as the reverse complement.
GGTCAGGAACACCGACTCGCTGACCACGCCCATGTTCAGTTGCCGGTAGGCGGCCGCCAGCAGCAGGCCCCCGATCGAACCGACTGCGGCCGCCTCGGTCGGCGTCGCCAGTCCGAAGACGATCGTGCCGAGCACCGCCAGGATCAGGAACGCGAGCGGGAAAAACGACGCCAGCAGCATCTTGAAGACTTCGAGCCGCACGAAGGTCAGCAGCGCGTAGTAGGCGGCGACGAGGGCCAGCAGAACGCCGGCGAAGATCAGGTACCAGGTCGGTGTCGGCCGGCGTTCGGCATCGGCCACGTTCTCCGCGGCCTTGTCAGCCGCCTTGGCCGCGGACTTCGGCTGCGTGGCATCGGGCGTTGCACCGCCGGCCGCCTTCGGTGCCTCGACCGATTTCGCGTCCTCGCTGCCCGGCGGCTCGGCGAGTCCGCCGCCGCTGTCACCCGACGAGGTCCCCGGCGGCTCGGCCAATCCGCCGCCGAACTGCGACGACTCGCCACCGCTGAATCCCATCTCGACCAGCCCGCCGCTGTTGTCGAGCGGCACCGGGGCCGTGGTCGCGCGCCAGACGAAGGACAGCAGCAGCACGACGAACAACGCCGGCAGTCCGGCGACGATCGCCTCGCGCAGCACGCCGCCGGAGGACAGACCGGTCTGGCCCGGGCTGCGCACCGCCGCCGACAGGGCCGGCACGACACGAGCGCCGAAACGCGACGCGATCGCACCGGCGCGCGTCGACAGGGTCACCTGCCGTTGAGCCTCGGACAGGGGAGGCATCATCGCCGGCCGCAGTTTCGCCAGCACGATCACGTACACGATGTACAAGCCGGCGAGCATGATGCCGGGGAAAAACGCACCGGCGTACAACTGCACCACCGACACGCCGGCGGTCGCGCCGTAGACGATCAGCATCACCGAGGGCGGGATCAGGATGCCCAGGCAGCCGCCGGCGGTGATCACACCCGACGAGATGCCCACGCTGTAGCCGGCACGCAGCATCGCCGGCATCGCCAGCAGTCCCATCAGCGTGACCACCGCACCGACGATGCCGGTCGCGGTCGCGAACACCGCACACGTGAACAGCGTCGCCACCGCGAGCGATCCGGGCACGCGCGCCAACGCGAGGTGCAGGCTCTTGAAGAGCTTCTCGATCAGGTTCGCGCGTTCGACCAGGTAGCCCATGAACACGAACAGCGGGATCGAGATCAGCACGTCGTTGCTCATCACCGCATAGGCCCGCTGGACCATCAGGTCCAGCGTCTGCGTGATCGCGAGTTCCGGCGCCCGTGACCGGTAGGCGAAGTACGCGAAGATCATGCCCATGCCCATCAGCGTGAACGCGGTGGGGAAACCGAGCATGATC
>CADEEH010000311.1 GCA_902826305.1 uncultured Burkholderiales bacterium | reverse complement strand
AAGAGGTCAAGATCTACAAGAAGCTGCTGCGCAACAGCTCGCTGGCGACCGCGCCGTGCGCGCCCGGCACGCTGGACATGATGGCGCAGTTCGCGGTGCTGTCGCGCATCAAGGATCCGGAGAACTCCAACATCTTCACGAAGATGCGGGTCTACGACGGCGAGAACCTCAAGGACGTCGAGCCGAACGCCAAGTCGGTGCAGGAGTACCGCGACTTCGCCGGCATCGACGAGGGCATGACCGGCATGTCGACCCGGTTCTCGTACAAGGTGCTGTCGGCGGTCTTCAACTACGACCAGACCGAGATCGCCGCCAACCCGGTGCACCTGATGTACGTGCTCGAGCAGCGGCTGCTGCGCGAGCAGCTTCCGGAGGAGACGCAGCGCCGGTTCCTGGACTTCATCAAGCAGTTCCTGGCGCCGCGCTACGCGGAGTTCATCGGCAAGGAGATCCAGACCGCGTACCTCGAGTCCTACTCCGAGTACGGGCAGAACATCTTCGATCGCTACGTGACCTTCGCCGACTACTGGATCCAGGACGAGGACTACCGCGATCCCGAGACCGGCGAGAGCTTCGACCGGGCGCAGCTGAACGGCGAACTCGAGAAGATCGAGAAGCCGGCCGGCATCGCCAACCCGAAGGACTTCCGCAACGAGATCGTCAACTTCGTGCTGCGTGCCCGCGCCAACAACGCCGGCAAGAATCCTGCATGGACCAGCTACGAGAAGCTGCGCGAGGTGATCGAGAAGAAGATGTTCTCGAACACCGAGGAGCTGCTGCCGGTGATCTCGTTCAACGCGAAGGCGTCGGTCGAGGACCGCAAGAAGCACGAGAGCTTCGTCGCCCGGATGGTCGACAAGGGTTATACCGAGAAGCAGGTGCGCCTGCTGTGCGAGTGGTATCTTCGGGTGCGCAAGTCGCAGTAGTCGCAATCGCAGCGACCGGGACCGGGCGCGTCCGACGCGCCCGGGGGTCCGATCCGCGGGAGGCCTGATTGTCCGTCATCATCGATCGCCGGCTCAACGACCGCAACAAGAGTGCGGTCAATCGCCAGCGCTTCATCCGGCGCTACAAGGCGCACATCCAGCGCGCGGTGACCGACATGGTCGCCGATCGCTCGATCCGCGACATGGAGCGCGGCGGGACGATCGACATCCCCGTGCGCGACATCTCGGAGCCGAGCTTCCGCCACGGTTCCGGCGGTGATCGCGAGATCGTTCACTCCGGCAACCGCACGTTCAACCCGGGTGACCGGATCGCGCGCCCCAAGGGCGGCGGCCAGGGCAAGGGCAGCGGCAACGAGGGCGGCGAGGGCGAAGGCCAGGACAGTTTCTCGTTCGCGCTGTCGCGCGAGGAGTTCATGGAGATCTTCTTCGACGATCTCGAGCTCCCGCGGCTGGTGCGCAACGTGCTGGGCGACATCAAGGAGAAGCGGCCGCAGCGCGCCGGCTACACCACCAGCGGCTCGCCGACGAACCTGTCGGTCAACCGGTCGCTGCGCAACGCGCTCGGCCGGCGGATCGCGCTGACCGCGTCGGCGCGCCGGGAGCTCGCCGAGAAGGAAGCCGCACTCGCGTCGCTGGCCTTCGCGCAGAACCTCGTCGACGACCCGGCCGCGCGGCAGCATCCGGTGCCGGCGGACGAGGAGATCGTCGCGGTCCCGGACGAATCGCCGGACACGCTGCGCGCCGAGATCGCGGAACTCAAGCGCCGGATCGCCCGCGTCCCGTTCCTCGACGACATCGACCTGCGCTACCGGCACCGGGTGTTCGTGCCGCAGCCCAAGAGCCAGGCGGTGATGTTCTGCCTGATGGACGTGTCGGCCTCGATGGACGAACGCAAGAAGGACCTGGCCAAGCGGTTCTTCACGCTGCTGTACCTGTTCCTGACCCGCAAGTACGAGAAGGTCGAGGTCGTCTTCATCCGCCACACCGAAGACGCCGAGGAGGTCGACGAGGACCGCTTCTTCCACGACCCCAAGACCGGCGGCACCGTCGTGCTGTCGGCGCTGCACCTGATGCGCGAGGTGATCGACGCGCGCTTCTCGCCCTCCGCGTGGAACATCTACGGCGCGCAGGCCTCCGACGGCGACGCGTTCGGCGCGGACCCGGAGAAGAGCCGCGGCTACCTCGAGGGCGAGCTGCTGCCCTACTGCCGGCACTACGCGTACATCGAGGTGCCCGACGAGCAGAGCCGCATCTCCACCCTCGCCTCGGCGTATCGCCGCATCGAGTGCGAACACTTCGCGATGCGCGAGGTCCTCGAGCGCCGGGACATCTTCCCGGTGTTCCGGGAGCTGTTCTCGCGCGAACTGACGTCGTAGCGGCGCGCGCCGCCGACTGGCCACGCCCGGAGCGTCCATGACCCTGCTTTCCACCGGTGCCGACTGGACCTTCGAGCTGATCCAGACCTACGACAAGGCGATCGCCGAGATCGCCGTCAAGGAATTCGGTCTCGACTGCTATCCCAACCAGATCGAGATCATCAGCTCGGAACAGATGCTCGACGCCTACGCGTCGACCGGCCTGCCGATCGGCTACCCGCACTGGAGCTACGGCAAGGAATTCATCCGCAACGAGCACGCGTACCGCAAGGGCGCACGCGGGCTCGCGTACGAGATCGTGATCAACTCCAATCCCTGCATCGCGTACCTGATGGAGGAGAACACGATGCCGATGCAGGCGCTGGTGGTCGCACACGCCTGCTACGGCCACAACTCGTTCTTCAAGGGCAACTACCTGTTCCGCCAGTGGACCAACGCGGACG
>CADEEH010000310.1 GCA_902826305.1 uncultured Burkholderiales bacterium | reverse complement strand
TCGGCGTGATCTGCCCGTGGAACCTGCCGCTGCTGCTGATGACCTGGAAGGTCGGGCCGGCGCTGGCCTGCGGCAACGCGGTGATCGTCAAGCCGTCGGAAGAAACGCCGCAGACCGCGGCGCTGCTGGGCGAGGTGATGAACGAGGCCGGCATCCCGGCCGGGGTCTACAACGTGGTCCACGGCTTCGGTCCCGAGTCGGCGGGCGAGTTCGTCACCACCCATCCGCAGGTCGACGCGATCACCTTCACCGGCGAGACACGGACCGGCGAGGTGATCATGAAGGCGGCGGCCAAGGGTGCCCGGCCGGTCAGCCTGGAGATGGGCGGCAAGAACGCGGCGATCGTGTTCGCCGATTGCGACTTCGATGCGGCGATCGAGGGCACGATGCGCTCGGTGTTCGCCAACTGCGGCCAGGTCTGCCTGGGCACGGAACGGGTCTACGTCGAGCGGCCGCTCTTCGAGCGCTTCGTCGTCGCGATGAAACAGGGCGCGGAAGCGATGAAACTCGGCCGCCCCGAGGATCCGGCCACCGGCATGGGCCCGTTGATCAGCGCCGAACACCAGAAGAAGGTGTTGTCCTATTACGAACTCGCCAGGAGCGAAGGCGCGCGCCTGGTCACCGGCGGGGGCGTGCCGTCGATGCCGGGAGAACTCGCCGGCGGCGCCTGGGTGCAACCGACGATCTGGACCGGCTTGCCCGAGTCCGCCCGGGTGATCAAGGAGGAGATCTTCGGCCCGTGTTGCCACATCGCGCCGTTCGACAGCGAGGACGAGGTGCTGGCCAAGGCCAACGACAACGAATACGGACTCGCCTGCTCGATCTGGACGCGGGATCTGTCGCGTGCGCACCGGGTCGCGCAGCGGATGCAGGTCGGGCTCGCGTGGGTCAACAGCTGGTTCCTGCGGGACCTGCGCACGCCGTTCGGCGGCGCGAAACAGTCGGGGATCGGCCGCGAGGGGGGTGTGCATTCGCTGGAGTTCTACACCGAGCTGAAGAACGTCTGCATCAAGCTGTGAGCCACACATGAGCAGCGCGAGCACGAATCCGGAGATCGGCCGTTCGATCGTCGCCGCCGGCATCCGCACCAATTTGCACGACGTCGGCAGCGGCCCGCCGCTGCTGCTGATCCACGGCTCGGGCCCGGGCGTGTCGGCCTGGGCCAACTGGCGACTGGTGATGCCGGTACTGGCCCGGCAGGCCCGGGTGCTCGCACCCGACATGGTCGGGTTCGGCTTCACCGAGCGGCCCGACGGGCAGCGCTACGACATGGACACCTGGGTCGCCCAGGCGGTGGGCCTGCTCGATGCGCTGGGCATCGAGCGCACCGACCTGGTCGGCAATTCGTTCGGCGGCGCACTCGCGCTGGCGCTGGCGATCCGTCATCCGGCGCGTGTCCGGCGGCTGGTGCTGATGGGCAGCGTCGGCGTGCCGTTCGAGATCACGCCGGCGCTGGACGCGGTCTGGGGCTACACGCCGTCGCTGGACAACATGCGCCGGCTGCTCGACCTGTTCGCCTTCGATCGCAGCCTGGTCAACGACGAACTCGCCCGGCTGCGCTACGAGGCCAGCATCCGCCCCGGCTTCCAGGAATCGTTCGCCGCGATGTTTCCGGCACCACGCCAGCGCTGGGTCGACGCGATGGCGAGCCGCGAGGAGGACATCCGCCGCATCCCGCATCCGACGCTGGTGATCCACGGCCGCGAGGACCGGGTGATACCCTGGACCAACTCGCTGACGTTGTCGCAGTGGATCGAGCGCTCGCAACTGCACGTGTTCGGCCGGTGCGGCCACTGGACCCAGATCGAACACGCGACCCGGTTCGCGCAGCTGGTCGCCAATTTCATCGCCGGGGCCACGGAGCCATGATGCAAGACACCCTGATCACGTCGCTCGGCGACGAACTGTACGAGGCGATGATCGCGCGCCGGACGGTGGCGCCGCTGACCAGCCGCCATCCGGACATCCGCGTCGAGGACGCCTACCGGATCCAGCAGCGGATGAACGCGCGCCGGATCGCGGCCGGCGAGAAGGTCGTCGGCAAGAAGATCGGCGTCACCAGCAAGGCGGTGATGAACATGCTCGGCGTCTACCAGCCGGACTTCGGTCTGCTGACCGATGGCATGGTCTACAACGAGGGCCAGTCGATCGACATGTCGTCGCTGATCCAGCCCAAGGCCGAGGGGGAGATCGCGTTCGTGATGAAGCGGCGCCTGCAGGGTCCGGGCGTGAGCGCCGCCGACGTGCTCGCCGCCACCGACGGCGTGATGGCCTGCTTCGAGATCGTCGATTCACGGATCGAGAACTGGAAGATCAGGATCCAGGACACCGTCGCCGACAACGCGTCGTGTGGTGTGTTCGTGCTCGGCGACCGGATCGTCGATCCGGCCGATGTCGACCTGGGCACCTGCGGGATGATCCTCGAGAAGAACGGCGAGATCGTCGCCACCGGCGCCGGCGCCGCCGCGCTCGGCGCACCGGCCAACGCGGTCGCGTGGCTGGCGAACACACTCGGCCGGCTGGGCCTGGCACTGGAGGCCGGTGAGGTGGTGCTGTCCGGCTCGCTGGCGATCATGGTGCCGGTCGCCGCGGGCGACAACCTGCGTGTGACGATCGGCGGCGTCGGCGGCTGCTCGGTCCGTTTCGTCTGAATCCCCGCCGCGTGTCCCCGGAGCCCAGGACCATGAGCATGCAACGAGAAACGATCGCCCGCCTTGCTGAGCACCTGGAGACCTGCCAGCTCGAGGCGCGCGACACGCTGAAGATCACCGACGAAC
>CADEEH010000309.1 GCA_902826305.1 uncultured Burkholderiales bacterium | reverse complement strand
GGTCCTTCAGGTCCTGCAGCGCCTCGTTGAACATCACACTCGACATCCGGCGGTTGCCGTAGACCAGCGTGAACTTCGAATCCGGCTGTTCCTCGAGTGTGGTCGCGGCGATCGACAGGATCGGCGTGATGCCCGAGCCGCAGGCGAAGCCGACGCGGTGGATCGCGCGCTGCTTCTTCACCGTGAAACGACCGTCCGGGGGCAGCACCGCGAGTGTGTCGCCGGCCCTGATCCCGGTGGCGGCCCAGCGCGAGAACAGGCCACCCTCGACCGGGCGGATGCCGACCTCGAGTTCGCCGGTGCTCAGGTATCGGCTGCGCGGGCTGCTGATCGAATAGGTGCGCCGCACGTCCTGGCCGTCGACCGTCGCACGCAGCGTCAGGAACTGGCCGGGTTCGAAACGGAACTCGTCACGCGCCTGCGGCGGCACGTCGAACGTGATCGCCACCGAACCGGCCGCCTCGGCGGAGACACGTTTGACGCGAAGGTCGTGGAAACGGGGGGCGGACATGACGTGATCTCCGGAGCGGCGGACGGTATGCGGCTTGACTCGGTGCGGCTTGACTCGGTACGGCCTGACTCGGTACGGCCTGACTCAGTACGGCTTGAAATAGTCGAACGGTTCCAGGCAGTCCAGGCACTTGTACAACGCCTTGCAGGCGGTCGAGCCGAACCGGGAGGTCTCGACGGTTCGCGCGGACCCGCAACGGGGGCAGCTGACCACGCCCGCGGCTTCGCGCACGAAGCGCAGCACGTTCTCGCTGCCACCCTGCGCGCCGGTGCACCGCCGCTGCGGCGGCGCGATCCCGTACGCCCGCAGCTTGGCCTTCGCCGGATCGGACATCCAGTCGGTCGTCCAGGCCGGCGCGAGTTGTGTGACCACCGTCGCACGCAGGCCGTGGCTCTCGAGCGTCGAGCGCACGTCGTCCTCGATCTGGCCCATCGCCGGACAGCCGCTATAGGTCGGCGTGATCACCACCTCGATGCCGTCGGCGACGCGGCGGATGTCGCGCAGGATGCCGAGTTCGCGCAGCGACACGACCGGGATCTCCGGGTCGGCCACCGACTCGAGCGCGGCCCAGGCGGCGGCCACCGGATCGACGGGTGTGACAACAGCCATCGCGACTACCAGGTGGCGCCCGGATGCGCGCGGGCGAGCGACTGCATCTCGGCCAGCAGGAAGCCGAGATGTTCGGAATGAACCCCGGTCTTGCCGCTCGTCACGTGGCCGCCGGGTTCGGCGGGCCGCACCAGGGTCGCCTCGGCGAGGGCGTCGTCGACCAGCCGATCCCACTGCGGCTTCAACGCGGCGACGTCGACACCGACGCCGCCGGCGGCGACCTCGGCCTCCACCGGCGTCGAGGTCCAGAACTCCGCGGTGTACGGCATCAGGTGCTCGAGCGCGGCCTGCACCCGCGCGTGGGATTCCTCGGTGCCGTCACCGAGCCGGATCAGCCAGTCGCGTGAATGGCGCAGGTGATAACTGGCCTCCTTCAGCGACTTGGCGGCGATCGCCGCGAGCTGCGTGTCCTTCGAGTGCTGCAACCCGTCCCACAGCAGCACCATCAGCGCGCTGTACAGGAAATTGCGGACGATCGTCGTGCCATAGTCCAGGTCGGTCTTCGCGTAGCCGACCAGCGCCGCATGATGCGGCAACTCGAGCAGCGTGTAGTTGCGGAAGTCCGGCACGTCGCGGAAGTAGGCGAGGGAATCCTCGGTCGCACCGCGGCCGATCCGGCCTGCCGCCTCCTGGTACAGCAGGCGCGCCTGCCCGATCAGGTCCAGGCTGACATTGGCCATCGCGATGTCCTCCTCGATGACCGGTCCGTGGCCGCACCACTCGGCGTTGCGCTGGCCGAGCACGACCGCGTTGTCGGCCAGGTGCAGCAGGTAGTCGGTTGTGCTCATCTACATGTGCCCCACTTCGTCGGGGATCTCGTAGAACGACGGATGGCGGTAGATCTTGTCGGCCGCCGGATCGAAGAGCTCACCCTTGTCGTCCGGATTGCTGGCGGTGATCTGCGCGGACTGAACGACCCAGATGCTCACGCCCTCCTGGCGGCGCGTGTAGACGTCGCGGGCCATCTCGAGTGCGTGCCGGGCGTCGGTCGCATGCAGGCTGCCGCAATGTTTGTGCTCCAGGCCCTGCTTGCTGCGGACGAACACCTCCCACAGCGGCCAATCCTTCAGTGCCGGGGTGTTCATGCCGCCTCCTTCATCGTGCGTTGCTGCTGCTTGCGGGCGTAGGCGAGCGCGGCCTCGCGAACCCACCGTCCGTCCTCGTGTGCCTTGACGCGGGTGGCCAGGCGTTCCTTGTTGCACGGGCCGTTGCCGTTGACGGTGGCCCAGAACTCGTCCCAGTCGATCTGTCCGTAGTCGTGGTGACCGCGGGCCTCGTTCCACTTCAGCGCCGGATCGGGCAGCGTCACGCCGAGCACCCTGGCCTGCGGCACGGTGGCGTCGATGAACTTCTGGCGCAGGTCGTCGTTGGAGATGCGCTTGATCCCCCAGCGCATCCCCTGCGCGCTGTGCGGGCTGTCGGCATCCGGCGGACCGAACATCGCCAGGCACTTCCACCACCAGCGATCGACCGCGTCCTGGACCATCGCGCGTTGCCCGGCATTGCCACGCATCATCACCAGCAGCGCCTCGTAGCCCTGGCGCTGGTGGAACGACTCCTCCTTGCAGATCCGGATCATCGCGCGTGCGTACGGTCCGTACGAGCAGCGGCACAGCGGCACCTGGTTCATGATCGCCGCGCCGTCGACCAGCCAGCCGAT
>CADEEH010000308.1 GCA_902826305.1 uncultured Burkholderiales bacterium | reverse complement strand
TGACGGTCTTCCAGCGCACCGCCAACTACTGCGTGCCGGCGCGCAACGGCAAGGTCGACCCCGAGGTGACCCGCGCCCGCAAGGCCGACTACGACAACATCATCAAGCGCATCCGCGAGTCGTTCTTCGGCCAGGAGCACTACTTCATCCCGAAGTCCGCGCTCGAGGTCTCGCCGGAGGAGCGTGAACGGCAATTCGAGACGATGTGGGACGCCGGCGGTTTCGCGTTCTGGCTGGCCAACTACCAGGACATGTTCTTCAGTCCGGAGGCCAACGAGGCCTGCGCCGACTTCATCCGGCGCAAGATCCGGCAGACGGTGCTCGATCCGAAGACCGCCGAGAAGCTGATCCCGAAGGGCCACTACTACGGCACCAAGCGCCAGCCGCTGGATACCAACTACTACGAGACCTTCAACAAGCCGAACGTGAAGCTGGTCGACGCCGCCACCGACGGTGCGATCGAGGAGATCACCGAGAACGGCATCAAGGCCGGCGGCAAGGAGTATCCGGCCGACGTCATCGTGTTCGCGACCGGCTTCGACGCGATGACCGGTCCCTTCAAGGCGCTGAACCTCAAGGGCCGCGGCGGCGTCACGCTCGACGAGGCGTGGAAACAGGGCCCACGCAGCTACCTCGGCATCTCGGTCGCCGGATTCCCGAACCTGTTCACGATCACCGGGCCGCAGAGCCCGTCGGTGCTGTCGAACATGCCGGTGTCGATCGAGCAGCACGTCGAGTGGGTCACCGACCTGATCGGCCACATGGAGCAGGCGGGCAAGAAGACCGTCGAGGCGACGACCGAGGCGCAGGACCAGTGGGTGGGCCACGTCAACGAGATCGTGGGCGGCACGCTGATGGTCAGCGCCAACTCCTGGTACATGAGCGCAAACATCCCGGGCAAGCCGAAGGCGTTCCTGCCGTACCTCGGACCCGAGGGGGTCGGCGGCTACCGCAAGAAGTGCGACGAGGTCGCGGCGAAGGGCTACGAGGGCTTCCGGCTCTCGGCCTGAGCGCGCGCGCAGCACGGTTCGTGCGGGCGGCCCGGGGGGTCGCCCGCGTTCCATTCCAACGAGGAGGCAGGCATGGCCATCGACAATCCCTATTACAGCCAGGAGAACCACGGTCCCTACGAGCTGATCGACATCGGCCGGCTCGAGCTCGAGGAAGGCGGCGTGCTGGAACGCTGCAAGCTCGCGGTCGCGATGCACGGCAAGCTCAACGCGGCCAAGGACAACGCGATCCTGGTGCCGACCTGGTATTCCGGCACCAACAAGCTGCTCGAGCAGGTCTACACCGGCAAGGGCCGCGCGCTCGATCCCGACAGGTACTGCATCATCATCGTCAACCAGATCGGCAACGGACTGTCGACCTCGCCGCACAACTCGGACGATCCGGTCGCGTTCCCGAAGGTGCGCATCGGTGACGACGTCCGGGCGCAGCACAAGCTGCTGACCGAGCGCTTCGGGCTGTCGAGCCTCGCGCTGGTGGTCGGCGGGTCGATGGGCGCGCAGCAGACCTACGAGTGGGCGGTCCGCTACCCGGACATGGTCAAGCGCGCCGCGCCGATCGCCGGCACCGCGAAGAACACCGAACACGACTTCCTGTTCACCGAGACGCTGGTCGACGCGATCACCACCGACCCGGGCTTCAAGGCCGGGCGCTACGCGTCCAGTGCCGAGGTCGCCGACGGACTGGGCCGGCACGCGAAGATGTGGACGGTGATGGGCTGGAGCACCGAGTTCTTCAAGGAGGGACGGCACAAGCTGCTGGGCTTCGAGACCATGCAGCTGTTCGTCGACAACTTCATGAAGGGCTACTTCGCCCCGATGGATCCGAACGACCTGCTGGCGATGGCGTGGAAGTGGCAGCGCGGCGACGTCAGCCGGCACACCGGCGGCGACCTGCGCGCAGCGTTGCAGCGGATCAAGGCGAAGACCTTCGTGATGCCGATCACCAGCGACATGTTCTTCCCGCCGTCGGACTGCAGGAACGAGTGGCGCTTCATCCCGGACGCGGAGTTCCGGCCGATCGAGAGCATCGACGGCCACCTGGCGCTGTTCGGCGTCGATCCGAACGCGCTGGCGCAGATCGACCGCAACCTGAACGACCTGCTCGCCGCGAAGGTCTGAGGCCCGAAGGTCTGAGGCCCGCCGGACCCGCGGTACCGCGGGTCCGGTGTCGACTTCGCTACTGGATTCCCGAGAAGAAGTCCCGCGCGAGCCCGGCGCAGAACGGCGCCAGCGCGACGTGGTAGCGCTCGAGGTTGGCGCCGAACGGGAACAGCGCGCGAAAGCGCAGATAGATGTTCGACGTGGTCCCGCCGGGGATCGTGTCACCCTCGCCGAAGTCGTAGCGCACAACCCGCACGCCGCGTGCGGCGAACGCCTCCTCGGCGAGCCGGGTGTTGTCGTAGAACACGACCGGATCGTCGTTGCCGCCGCACAGCGCCATCGGCGCGCGCGGTGCCCAGTCGAGCAGGCTGTTGCGGGCGAACGCGACCCGTACCGGCTGCGCCGGGTCGGCGAGCACCGCGGAGACGAACTCCGGCTTGAGCAGGAACGGTGAACCCTGCGACTGGAGCAGGTTCGGCGGCAGCAGGTTCTTGTCGATCACCTCCTGGCGTCCCATCGATCCCGGGAAGAGGCCGAACGCCGTCGTGTCGTACGGCGGCATGTAGATCTCCGAGGCCTGTGTGAACAGATCGCCGTAGGCGCGCTGGAAGCCGTCGATCAGGAACGGCAGCAGCACGTTCGAGCCCTCGGCCGCCCGGCCGCGCAGCGTCTCCA
>CADEEH010000307.1 GCA_902826305.1 uncultured Burkholderiales bacterium | reverse complement strand
TTGATGTGGGTGTTGACGTTGTGCTCGTAGCCTTCGAACGTCGTGCCCCAGACCGAGTCCAGCAACTGCATCCGGGTGAAGGCGCGGCCGGGGTTGCGCGCGAAGTGGACCAGCAGGTCGAACTCCTTGCTGGTCAGCGGCACCGGGTTGTCGCCGAGACGGACTTCGCGGCTGACCATGTCGATCACCAGTTCGCCGGCGACGATACGCTCGTCGTCCGGTGTCGCCGGCGTGGCGGCCTGGCTCTGGATCTCGAGCCGGCGCAACATCGCTTTGACCCGCGCCTGCAACTCGGCGATCGAGAACGGCTTGGTCAGGTAGTCGTCGGCGCCGAGTTCGAGCCCGAGCACCCGGTCGAGTTCGGTCGATCGCGCGGTCAGCATCAGGACCGGCGTGTGATTGCGCTCCATGCGCAGCGCCTTCAGGACGTCGAGCCCGTCACGGCCCGGCAGCATCACGTCCAGGATCAGCAGGTCGTAGCGGCCGCTTCGCGCCGCATCGAGCCCGGCATTGCCGTCATGGACCGTGTCGATCCGATGGCCGAGATCGCGCAGGTGCAGGCCGATCAGCTCGGCGATGTCCTTCTGGTCCTCGACGATCAGGATCCGGCGATCCATCGATGCGGGTCCGACCGGCTCGCGGTCGTAGGGTGGGGTGTGGACGTCCAGCATAACAAAGCCCGAGAAGCGTTGCGTGGTCGTCGCTCGGCATTCGTGGCCCCTTACTTGCGGGCCGCCGCCCGGCCGTCCAGCCCCGGCCCGGCCAAAAGTTATCAATTCGAGACCTTGCTGCCATGGGGGCGCGAGGCGCGCCGGTAAGAATCGCCAGGTCCCCACCTACACCCACCGGTCCCCGCCCATGTCGCTCGCTCTCGTGTCATCGATCGCCGTACCTCCCCTTCCGGTGCCGTCGGCGGCCGATCTGGCCGGGCACCGGGGGGCCCTGTTGCGTTTCGCCCGTCGCAAGATCCGCGACGAGCACCTGGCCGAGGACGCGGTCCAGGACGCGCTGGTGGCCGCCCTGGCGAGCCGCCAGTCGTTCCAGGGGCAGTCCGCGCTGCGCACCTGGCTGATCGGCATCCTGAACCACAAGATCCAGGATCTGTTCCGCCGCGAGGGGCGCTACGTCCGTCCCGCCTCGGCAGACGACGGCGACGGCCCCGAAGAAGAGGCGATCGACCGGCTGGCCCGGCTGCATGGTGAACCCGCCCCGGACCCGCTCGTCGAGGTGGCGAGGCGGCGGATGCACGCGGCGCTGGTCGACGAGGTCGAACTGCTTCCGGAGACGCTGAAGGATGTCTTCCGGCTGCAGGCGGTCGAAGGTGTGGCGACCGAGGACGTGTGCCGGCAGCTGAACATCTCGGAGGCGAATTGCTGGGTCCGGCTGCATCGGGCCCGCAAGCGCCTGTCACAGCGGATGCAGGCACACTTCTGACCGGCTGGGCGGGGCTGCACGTCGCCTGACGGCGGTGGTTGTCCGTCGGGCCGTTCGGCGTCGGTCGCGGGGCCTGGCGACGGCTTTTGTACCTCGCCGGCGGCCCCACGAAGCGGCACCGGTACACTGGCGGGCCAGACGACCATTCCGTGCCGCGCCATGACCAGACCGCTCGCTGACCGCATCGACCACCTGGTGCTGACCGTCGCCGACATCGAGGGGACGACCCGCTTCTACGAGCGCTCGCTCGGCATGTCGGCCGAGTTCTTCCGCGGTCCGGAGGGGCAGCCGCGGCACGCGCTTCGATTCGGCACCCAGAAGATCAACCTGCAGGACACGGCCACCGAGACGCCCACGAAGGCAGCGGTACCCACCCGGGGATCCGGTGACTTCTGCCTGATCGCCGCGGTGCCCCTGGACGAGGTGATCGCCCATCTGGCGGCCGAAGGCATCGCGCTGGAGGCCGGGCCGGTGGCCCGCCGGGGGGCGCTGGGACCGCTGCGGTCAATCTACTTCCGCGATCCGGACCTGAATCTGGTCGAAGTCGCCGAATACGTCGCCGGCTGACCCGCGCCGGTCAGCTCGGGGAGCGGCCGAGGACGAGGAACTCGAGCAACGCTTTCTGCGTGTGCAGGCGGTTCTCTGCCTCGTCCCAAACCACCGATGCCGGGCCGTCGATGACCTCGGCGGTGACTTCCTCGCCACGGTGCGCCGGCAGGCAGTGCATGAACAGCGCACCCTGCGCGGCGACTCCCATCATCTCGGCATCGACGCACCAGTCGGCGAACGCCTTGCGGCGCTCGTCGTTCTCGGCCTCGAAGCCCATGCTGGTCCAGACGTCGGTGGTGACCAGGTCGGCACCGCGGCAAGCCTCGATCGGATCGGAGAATTGTTCGAAGTGTTGCGTGCCGATCAGGCCGGCACGTTCGGGTTCGACCTCGTAGCCCGGCGGCGTGGACACGTGCACGTTGAAGTCGAGCAGTTCGGCCGCCTGAAGCCAGGTGTTGCAGACGTTGTTGGAATCGCCGATCCAGGCGATCGTCCGGCCCTGGATCGGGCCCCGGTGATCGACGAAGGTGTAGATGTCGGCCAGGATCTGGCACGGGTGGTATTCGTTGGTCAGGCCGTTGATCACCGGCACCCGCGAGTTGGCCGCGAAACGTTCGACGATCTCCTGCTCGAAGGTGCGGATCATCACCACGTCACACATGCGCGAGATCACCTGCGCGGCATCCTCGACCGGCTCGCCGCGGCCGAGCTGGGAGTCGCGGGTGTTCAGATAGATCGCCGAGCCGCCCAGTTGCTGCATGCCGGCCTCGAACGACAGCCTGGTGCGCGTGCTCGCCTTCTCGAAGATCATCACCAGCGTCCGGTCGGCGAGCGGATGGTAGGTCTCGTAGCGCTTGAAGCG
>CADEEH010000306.1 GCA_902826305.1 uncultured Burkholderiales bacterium | reverse complement strand
TGCAGCGGCCTGCAAAGCCGTCTACGCCGGTTCGATTCCGACCCCCGCCTCCACTCCCCGCAGTCAGCGCCCGCCCAGCGGCAACGTGAACGACGGGCCGCCGCCCGGCCGGCCGGGCAACTCGAGCCGCGCCAGCTCCATCAGCAGCGTGAACGTCGCCATCGACGGTCCGTCGCGCTTGTCGATGTAGAACCAGTGGTCCTGGTACCGGATCGCGACGTGGGCGGTCGGCGGTGGCTTGGACTGGTCGCTCGAGGACACCTTGAACAGGTCGCGGGTGATCGTCGTCCAGTCGAACGCACGACCCTGGCTGTCGAGGGTGGTCACGGCGATGCCGTCGCGTGCGTGAACCGCGGGCACGTCGACGCCCTTCGATACGAAGTAGAGCACCTGGAGGAGCGACCGCGCCTCGAGGTCGATCGTCTCGATGCCACGTGGCGGGTAGTTGAACGGATCGACCTTCTCGATCTCGATGTCGAAACGGGTCGACTCCCGGCGCAGGCGGAAGATCCGGCTCATCTCGATCATCTCGGGTGACTTGATCGCGTCCGGATGGACACGCATCACCGGCACCTTGCGTCGCCGGACCAGCGACCACGAGCGGGCGTCGGGTGCCGCGCGCAGCTCGAACCCGTCGCGCGCCGCGGCGATGAGATCGGCGGCCTGCACCCGGTCGGGCGCGATGTCGCTCCCGACGACGGTCTCCCGTTCCTCGACCGCGAACGCGATCTGCTCGCGATCCTGCAGCACCTGCATCAGTTGCATGCCGCGCTGGAAGTCCGACGGTGGCGGCGCGGCCGTTGTCGTCGGCCCGCCCGAACCGGCCGCGTTGCTGACCCAGTTGAGGCTCTCGAGCCAGAGCCGGAACACCGTGGCGATCGGCCAGCTGGTCTTCGCCAGGTAAAGCACACCTTCGGCGGTCATCGGCGTGAACAGCCGCCGCGTGAAGTCCTGGTCGTCCAGCGGCGTCAGCGAGATCGTCGGCCGATTCACCATCTGCACCTGGAACTGCGGCAGCAGGCCCGAGAATCGACGGAGCTCGCTCTCGTTGTTGGCGGTACCGAAGAACGGGATCAGGCCGTACGACTGCTGCGTCTCGGTCTGTGTCGCGATCGACGACACCGTCAGGCTGCTGGGTGAATCGGTGTATCGCAGCCGCACGATGTTGAGCAGCAGCTGCTCCTCCGCCGCGACCTTCATCGCCTCGTTGTAGTAGAGCCGGTCCTGCTGCGGGGTGTTGCCGCCGATCGACGAACATCCCGCGGTTCCGACGGTCGCGACGATCGCGACGATCGCGGCAGGCGCGGCAAGCGCGGCGGCGAACGGTCGGCGGCCGCTCACCACGACGGTCCCAGAGGATCGGCCCGAGGTGTCGCCGGTGGTGTCACGCGATCGAGGGCGGGACCGATGCCACCGAGCGGTGCCTCCGGGGGACCCGGTCGACGCCGCCACACGCCGGTGAACGCGGCCAGCTTGCCGCGCGCGTCCACGCGCTCGTCGGCCAGCACCTCGAGGAACTCCGCCAGCCGGGCCGACTTGGATACGGTGTACAGCGTCAGCGCGATCGACGGCACCAGCACCAGCAGGAACATCGCGATCCGCGTCGCGATCGGCTCGTCGGCTGCCGCGATCAGGTTCATGCCGAGCATGCCGGTGGCCACCGTGCCGACCAGCCCGAAGGTCGTGACCACCGTCAGCCGGACGACCGTATTGGTCTGGCGGCGCGTGCTGCCGGTCTCCAGGTAGTGGTTCATGTCCTGGATCTCGTCGCGTGTCTCGGCGAACAGGCGGTCCGATCCCAGATGTTCACACCACAGGCGGAACAACCGGCGGCCGTCCGCCTGGTCGGTGACCTCGTGGAACCAGTAGCGGTGATTGAAGCGCAGGAAGATCTCGAGCGATTCCCGGATCGACCGCCGGAACAGGCGTACGGATCGCCCGTCCGTGATGTCGAGGCGACCGATCGCGATCGTCAGCCGGTCCGAGAGCATCAGCAGCGCCGCCTTCTGCATGTGGGCGATCAGCCCGAGCAGGAACAGGCCGTGACGGAACTGGCCGAGGACACCGGTCGATGGGTCGGTGAAATAGTCGCTGCCCGCGTGTCCGACGACCACCATCGCGTGACCGCAGTTCATGTACCGGACCGCCCGCCGGCCCGCGCGGCCGTGCCAGTGGCGGTCGTGGCAGTAGCGTGCCTCGAAGTCCGTCTCGTCCGGCCAGGCGCCGGCCATCGTGCCGCCGGCGGGCTCGGGAGAATCACAACGCCACGAGTCGACCGGATGTTGTGGTGCCGACACGAACGCGAGGCGGATGAAGTCGGCGCGTTGCAGTGCCGTCGGATCGTCCAGCGCCAGGTAGGCCATCAGCGGCATTCGGTAGTACTCGAGCAGCCTCAGGCGAACGCCACCGCCGTGGTCGACGTGGTGGCTGGCCATCGGCCGCAGCAGGAACTCCCAGTGCGACGACAGCCGCGGCGCGCGGTTCTCGCAGACGTAGCGCAGGTAGGCGTCGCGATCGTGATAGTCGGATTCCGCCAGGACCGCGCCATCCGCTGCCAGCCACTGCACGCGATGTGCGCAGTTGCCGGGCGCGCCGTCGGGTGTCCAGAACGCCGGATAGGCTCGTCCGAGCCGGAACATCACGTCGTGGACCTGCGCGAGCGACAGGCCCGCCGCGTGCACCTCCAGTGCCAGGATCGCGATGTCGAGGTCGTAGAAGAAGTAGAGGTCGACGTGGGCGACGTCGAGATCGAGGGGGGCGCCGTCCCGCTCGAGGAAGAGCCGGACCCGCGCGACGTCGCGCCGCCGGAAGACCCGGACCGGTGATTCGCCGTACGCATCCGCGCCGGCCTTGCCGAGTTCGCTCCCGTACAGGAACTGCTGCACGTACGGCAGGAACGTCACGAACTCGTGGTAGTGGCGCTCGTGGAAGAGCCGGGGGTCGCCGGTGAATTCGTCGTCCACCTCGTGCCAGATGCCGCGCT
>CADEEH010000305.1 GCA_902826305.1 uncultured Burkholderiales bacterium | reverse complement strand
CCCATGCCGCCGTGCACCTGCACGCCGAGCGAGGCGACGGTGATCGACATCTCGGTCGAGAAGCCCTTGACGATCGGCACCAGGTATTCGTAGTACGCCATCATCTGCTTGCGCACCGCCTCGTCCGGATGGAAATGTGCGGTGTCGGACGCGGCGGCGGCGACGTAGGCGAGTGCCCGCGCGCCCTCGGTGTACGCACGCATCGTCATCAGCATCCGGCGCACGTCCGGATGGTGGATGATCGTCACCGGACCCGGCGAGCCGGCGACGTCGCGGCTCTGCACCCGGTCGCGGGCGTAGGCGACCGCCTTCTGGTAGGCGCGTTCGGCGACCGCGATGCCCTGCATGCCGACCGCGAATCGGGCGGCGTTCATCATCACGAACATGTATTCGAGGCCGCGATTCTCCTCGCCGACCACGTAGCCGATCGCACCGGCGCCGACCTCGCCTTTGTCGTCACCGTAGATCAGCACCGCGGTCGGGCTCGCCTTGATGCCGAGCTTGTGTTCGATCGACGCGCACCAGACGTCGTTGCGCTTGCCGAGCGAGCCGTCGGTGCCGACCAGGAACTTCGGCACGATGAACAGCGAGATCCCCTTGACACCCTCGGGCGCCTCGGGGGTGCGCGCGAGCACCAGATGCACGATGTTGTCGGCCAGGTCGTGTTCACCGTAGGTGATGAAGATCTTCTGTCCGAACACCCGGTAGGTGCCGTCGGGCTGCGGCACGGCGCGGGTGCGCACCTGGGCCAGGTCCGAGCCGGCCTGCGGCTCGGTCAGGTTCATCGTGCCGGTCCACTCGCCGGAGACCAGCTTCGGCGCGTACGCCGCCCGTTGCGCGTCGGTGCCGGCCACCATCAGCGCCTCGATCGCGCCGTCGGTCAGCAGCGGGCACAACGCGAACGACAGGTTGGCCGCGTTCAGCATCTCGATGCACGGCGTGGCGACCAGCTTCGGCAGGCCCTGTCCGCCGTATTCGGTCGGATGCTGCACGCCGGGCCAGCCGGCCTCGGCGAACTGGCGGTACGCATCCCGGAAACCGGGTGTCGTCGTGACCTGGCCATCGGCAAGCGACGAAGGCCGCAGGTCACCGTCCCAGTTCAGCGGCGCCAGCACCTCCTCGACGAACTTCCCGTGCTCCTCGAGCACCGCCTGCACCGTGTCGGCGGTCGCCTCCTCGCAGCCCGGCAGCCCGGCGACCTCGGCGCGTTGCGCCAGCTCCTCGACCACGAACAGCATGTCCTTCAGCGGCGCCTTGTAGCTCATCGTCTTCCTCGTGCGACCTCATTGCGAACGACCACTCGTGCTCTTGTGTCTGGCGGGCCCGCCCGGCCCCGCGCGCCGCGCCTCGCGACCGGTCCTAGCCCAGCGCCCGGACCACCTCGGGCACGGCCTGGAACAGGTCACCGACCAGGCCGTAGTCGGCGACACCGAAGATCGGTGCCTCCGGATCCTTGTTGATCGCGACGATCACCTTCGAATCCTTCATGCCCGCCAGGTGCTGGATCGCCCCGGAGATGCCGACGGCGACGTACAACTGCGGCGCGACGATCTTGCCGGTCTGGCCGACCTGCCAGTCGTTGGGTGCATAACCGGCGTCGACCGCGGCACGCGAGGCACCGATCGCCGCGCCGAGCCGGTCGGCGAGCGGCTCGAGCAGCTTGAAGTTGTCGGCGCTGCCCATGCCACGACCACCGGACACGACGACCTTGGCCGCCGTCAGTTCGGGGCGGTCACTCTTGCCGATCTCGCGACCGACGAACCTGGACAGGCCGGCATCGGCGACCGCGGCGGCGTTCTCGACCGATCCGGACCCGCCGTCGGTGGCGGCGGCATCGAAACCGGTCGTGCGCACCGTGATCACGCGGACCTTGTCGGTGCTCTGCACGGTCGCGATCGCATTGCCGGCGTAGATCGGGCGCAGGAACGTGTCGGGCGACACCACGCCGATGATGTCGGAGATCTGCGCGACATCCAGCATGGCCGCCACGCGCGGCAGCACGTTCTTGCCGAACGCGGTGGCCGGCGCGAGGATCGCATCGAATCCGCCCGCGACCGCGAGCAGCTGTGCGGCGACCGACTCGGCCAGCTGATCGGCCAGGTGCGGAGAGTCCGCGAGCAGCACCTTCGTGACGCCGGCGACCTTTGCCGCGGCCTGCGCGACCGCACCGCAGCCGGCACCGGCGACCAGCACCGTGACCGGACCGCCGAGTGCCGAAGCCGCGGCGATGGTGTTGAGGGTGCTCGGCTTGAGCACCTGATTGTCGTGTTCGGCGAGTACCAGGGCGGGCATCTCAGATCACCTTCGCTTCGTTCTTCAGTTTGTCGACCAGCGCGGCCGCATCGGCGACCTTGATGCCGGCCTTGCGTCCGGGCGGCTCGCTGACCTTCAGCATCTTGAGTCGAGGCGCGGGATCGACACCGAGGTCTGCCGGCTTGACCGTCTCCATCGGCTTCTTCTTGGCCTTCATGATGTTGGGCAGTGTCACGTAGCGCGGCTCGTTCAGGCGCAGGTCGGTGGTCACCACTGCCGGCAGCCTGATCTCGATCGTCTCCAGGCCACCGTCGATCTCACGGGTGACCTTCGCGCTGTCGGCTCCCAGTTCGACCTTCGAGGCGAACGTCGCCTGCGCCATGCCGCCGAGCGCGGCCAGCATCTGGCCGGTCTGGTTGGCGTCGTCGTCGATCGCCTGCTTGCCGAGGATCACCAATTTCGGTTGTTCCTTGTCGACCAGCGCCTTCAGGATCTTGGCGACCGCCAGCGGCTGCAGCTCGGCATCGGTCTCGACCAGGATCGCTCGATCGGCGCCGATGGCCAGCGCGGTGCGCAGCGTCTCCTGGCACGCCTGCACGCCGCAGGACACCGCGACCACCTCGGTGGCCACGCCCTTCTCGCGCAGGCGGACCGCCTCCTCGACAGCAATTTCGTCGAAGGGGTTCATCGACATCTTGACGTTGGCGATGTCGACACCGCTCTGGTCGCTCTTGACGCGAACCTTCACGTTGTAGTCCACCACGCGCTTGACTGCGACCAGGACTTTCATCGACTG
>CADEEH010000304.1 GCA_902826305.1 uncultured Burkholderiales bacterium | reverse complement strand
TCGATCGATTCGATCTGCTCGTTCACCTCGCCGATGAACGCCGGCATCATCTCGGCGACGAGGTCTTCACCCTTGCCGTGGCTCATGTACCGCTCCCGGTCGATTCCAGCGTGTCGATCAGAAAACGCGCCCCGAGATCGGCGCAAGCCTTGGCCAGCGCAGCACTCGGTGTCGACAGCACCAGGGCAGCACCCCGCGCGGCCACGGTGTTGGCCAGCGAGACCAGCAGCTGCACCCCCGCGCCATCCGCCTCCTGGACCTCGGACGCGTCGACGACGATCGACTCGCCCGCGACCCGGTCGACGAGTTCGCGAACCCGCGGCAGCCACTCGCCGACCGTGAAGATCGTCAGTTCCTCGGGGAGCACGAAAGTGCCCGCCGCCACCGTCCCGGCCGTCATGGCAGCACCACGCGCGAGACCGCGTCGAGCAACTCGGGCGGGTTGAACGGCTTGAGCAGCCAGGCCCGCGCACCCGCGGCCTTGGCCTGCTGCATCTTCGCCGCCTCGTCCTCGGTCGTCAGCATGATCACCGGGATGAACTTGTGGCGGGCGTTCTTCTTCAGTTCCTGCAGGAACGCGATGCCGTTCATCACCGGCATGTTCACGTCGCTGACGATCAGATGGATCTTGCCGGCCTGCTCGACCTGGGCGAGCGCCTGCTTGCCGTCACCGGCTTCGAGGACTGCAAAGCCGGCCCGGGTCAGCGCGAGCTTGACGAGCCCTCGCAGCGAACTGGAGTCATCGACGATAAGAATGGTCTTGGCCATGGTGTTCGATCAGAAGAAGACGACCTTGCGGGCCGGCGCAGCGCTGCCTTGGCGGGCGGCGCCGCCGGCGGCGTGATGGTTGTGCCGCTGCTCGCGCATCGTGTAGTGGCGCTGCAGTTCCTGCAGCCATTCGTCCGGGCTCGGCGGCACGGACGCGGATTCGACGACGGTCTGCAGGCGGGTCATGTCGCCGTCGACGGTACCGATCACCTGGCTGATCCGGTCCTGGAACTGCAGGCCCATGATCAGCGACTCCAGGTGCTCCCGGATCGCCTTGCCGCGCTCGAGCATCGCCAGCGATTCCTGGCTCAGGCCCTGCACGTCCTGCAGCACCTCCTGGATCACGGTCCCGGCCTCGCTGACCGCGCGACCGTCCTGCTCGGCGGTCTGGGCCGCGCCCTCGGATGCCTCGGCGATCACGCCGCTGACGACGGCGATCCGCTGTCCGATCCGGCGCGCCGTGTCCGCCGAGTCGGACGACAGGCGGCGGACCTCGCCGGCAATCACCGAGAATCCACGCCCGGCCTCGCCGGCGCGAGACGCCTCGATCGCCGCGTTGATTGCGAGCAGGTTCGTCTGCTGGGCGATGCGACCGACTTCGTTGGCCATCGTGCGCAGCTCACCGACCGTCGTGGCGACATCCTTCAGCCTGACCGCCAGCGCACCCTTGCCTTCGGCGATCTCGTTCATCGTGCCGATCACCGGGTGCAGCTTGTGCTCGCAGCGTGCGAGCGCATCGTTGGCCGAGGACTCGATCGCGCCACCCAGGCTCGTGAAGCCCGCGGCCTCGAACTCCTCGGTGACCGAACCGAGGCTGCCGACCAGCGTGCCCACCGCGTCGTCGGTCTGCTGCCGGACGTCACCCACGTGCTGGCGCCAGACAGGCAGCACCGCGCCGAGCAGCGTCTCGAGGGGCGTCGACCCCGCGGTGCCGGCGGACGGAGTCCGCGCCTCGTCGTCGCCTTGCCGCCGCCGGTCGGAAACGATCGCGACGACACCCGCGACGGCGACGCCGATACACGCGACGATCGACGTCGCATCGATCCGCTGCACGAGGGGCAGCGCCGCACTCGCCCCGGCGAGCACCCAGGCCGCAAAAACTCCAAGGCGTCCCGTCCGCTTCCGGGGAGTTGCTGCTGCACTGGCTGGCCGTCCGGTCATGTCTCTGTCCGTGATCCCTGCAACGACGGCCACGTGACTTATTGGCCGACTGCCACCTTTACGGTTGCCGCACGCCGAACTTGAATCCCCCACCGACGTCGCGGTCGTCGCGCGCGTCCATCGGTCGTCCGGCGCCGTTCATCGTCATGGCCGATCGGGTGCGAACCGCGATGGTGCCGCGATGCGTCTTGCCGCGGCCTACAACGGATCGCGCCACCGTCCTACGCCCTCGCCGGTCCCCACGCTGCGAGCCGCTTCTAGAATCGGCCGACCCGCAAAAAAGGAACAACGATGAAAACAACCGCCGGCCTGATCGTGGCCTGCACGATCCTCCTCGCCGCCTGCGGCGGCAGCTCCGACGACCCGACGCCGGCGGTCAGCGACGCAACAACACCCCCGGTCGCGCAGCCCGGGCCGGCGCCCGCGCCCCCGGTGGCCGCGCCGCCGCCGACGCCCCGGGGACGGTTGATCGCCAACACGCCGGCGGGCGTGAAGACGCGTGCCGAGATCAACGAGCTGACTGCCGGCGGACTCGAGCGGATCCTGCTTCGCAACGTCACCGGCGAGGCGGACTGCGATGTCGAACTGCGCGTGATCGAGTACGAGACCATCGGTGCCCGGGGCGAAACGACGAACGCGACCGCGTCGGTGGCGGTGCCGCGTGGTGACAACCCGGTCTGCAGCGGCGACCGCCCGCTCGTGCTCTACGCCCATGGCACCGACGCCGACAGGAACTACTCGACGCTGACCAACGAGGAGGTGATGGGCGGTGTCGTGCTCGCGGCCTTCGCCGCCCGCGGCTACCTGGCCGTGGCGCCGGACTACATCGGCTACGGACGCTCGACGCTGCCCTACCACCCGTACCTGAACGTGGAGGCGCAGGCGGCCGACATGATCGACGCGCTCCGGGCCGCGCGCACGACCCTCGTCGGCGACGCGACGATCCGGGAATCGAAGCTGTTCATCACCGGCTACTCGCAAGGCGGCCACGTCGCGATGGCGACCCACAAGGTGATGGAACGCGACTTCCCGGTCGAGTTCCCGGTGGCCGGCAGCGTACCGATGTCCGGGCCCTACGCCCTCGAGTACACCCTGCTGGAGACGCTGCGCGGCCGGGCGGCCGAGGGCTCGAACGTGCTGCTGCCGTTCCT
>CADEEH010000303.1 GCA_902826305.1 uncultured Burkholderiales bacterium | reverse complement strand
TCGCTGCGAGCATCTGCTGGACCTCTGCCGGCGACGGTCCGATGTGGCGGCGCACGAAGTCGTCTCGTTGTTCGAGTTGGTCGAGCGAGGGGGGCACAGAGGGCATGGTGTTGGATTCCTCCATCGAGGGCCGGTGCTGGTCCGGGTGCTTCGTGTGCCGCGGCGGTGTTGCCGCGGCGGAACGCGAGTCGCGGAACGAACGCGCGGCGGACGCGAGTGTCCGCCGCGATTGCGGTACTATAACCGGCGGGCGCCGCTCATGAACCCGGATCCCCGAAGCTCGAGAGCGGGGTGGCACGGGGGGCTCGCGCCGCCCGGACGCGGTGCGCGCGAAGAGACCGAGCATTGCCGCCTGACCGAAGAAGTCGCCACGTCGGAAGGGCGGCACGTGCAGTTCCTAGCTGCTCCATTGCTTGAGCACGGCGACGGCGCCGATCTCGAGCACGTACATGCCATCGGCCGGGTCGTGTTCGCGGAAGAAGTAGTCACCGGCGCGGACCCGCACCTCGCGGGACTGCTCGAGCAGGAACAGGAGTGCGTCCTCCCGGATCGCGCCGAAGATCGGCATCTGCTGCAGCAGACCGACTCTGACCGCCGTCACCGCGCCTCCGTTGCAGACTCGTCGGCGCGACGCGGGTCAATCTTCCCGGGGCGCCGCGGGCGATTTCAGCAGGCTCAGCATCGCCGAGAACACCTTCGGCGTGCCGGCGACCACTTCCTCGGCGAAGACATGCCCGGCCTCGCCGCCGAAGTCGCCGATCAGCCCGCCGCCTTCGGTGATCAGCAGGCTTCCCGCGGCGACATCCCACGGGCTCAGGCCGAACTCGAAGAAGCCGTCGTAGCGACCACAGGCGACGTAGGCGAGGTCGAGCGCCGCGGCGCCGGGTCGGCGCACCGCGGCGACCTTCTCGGTCACCGAGCGGAACATCCGCAGGTAGTCGTCGAGTGAATCGAGGCGCCGGAACGGGAATCCGGTGCCGATCAGCGCCTCGTCGAGCTTGGTGCGCTTGGAGACGCGGATGCGGCGGTCGTTCAGGAACGCGCCCCGGCCCTTGGAGGCGGTGAACAACTCGTCGCGTGTCGGGTCGTAGACGACCGCCTGGGTCATCTGGCCCTTCTGCATCAGCCCGATCGACACCGCGTATTGCGGCAGGCCGTGGATGAAGTTGGTGGTGCCGTCCAGCGGATCGATGATCCAGATGTGTTCGGCCTTCGCCAGCGCCTCGCCGTCGAACGCCGGTGCCGCGCGGCGCGAGGCATTCGCGCGCGACGGTGCCTTCGCCGCGACCCGCGGATCGGAGGCGGCCGCCGGACCGGGCGCCTCGGGTGACTTGTCGTCCTTCGTCGCGCTCTTCGCGCCCGGGGAGTGGCCGGACTCCTCTGCTAGAATCGCATGGTCCGGATACGCGGTCAGCAACGTGTCGATGATCGCCTGTTCCGACGCATGATCGACTTCGGTCACGAAGTCGTTGCGTTGCTTGCGTGTCACCTGCACGGTGTCCAGGTCGAGGCTGGCGCGGTTGATGATCCGGCCGGCGCGGCGAGCGGCCTTGACAGCGACATTGAGCATCGGGTGCATGGGCTGCGATTCTAAGCGATGATCCGCCTGCACCCCGACATCGACGCGCCGATGGCGCGGATCCGCATCGTGCTCGTCGAGCCCGGCCACGGCGGCAACGTCGGCGCCTGTGCGCGGGCGATGCGCGTGATGGGCCTGAACGAACTCGCGCTGGTGCGCCCCCGGGTGCCGAAGCCGGCCACCGACGCCGAGGCGATCGCATTCGCCAGCGGCGCGTTCGACGTGCTCGAGGCGGCGCATCTGCATGGAACCCTCGACGAGGCGCTCGGCGACGTGACGCTGGCGATCGCGGTCTCCGCCGGGGGCCGCGAATTCGCCGCCGATCCGGTGCCTCCCGAGGAGGCCGCGACGATTGCGTGGGCCGAACTCGCGCGTGATCCCGCCCATCGCGTGGCGTTCGTGTTCGGTACCGAACGCACCGGGCTGACGATCGAGCAGGCCCGGCGTTGTCAGCGCCTGACCTCGATCCCCGGCGCTCCCGGCTACCACTCGCTCAATCTCGCCCAGGCGGTGCAGATCGTCGCCTGGGAGCTCAGGCGCACCTGGCTCGCGGCGGCCGCAGCGGGTGCGCCGCGCACCGGCGCCAAAGCGTTCGTCGACCCGGATTCGATCGTCGCATCCGAGGCGGCCACCGGCGGGCACCGGTTCGCCGATGGCGCACGGCTCGAGGCGTTGTTCGCGCACCTTGAACGGGCGCTGGTCGCCATCGGATTCCTCGATCCGGCGCATCCGAAGAAGCTGATGCCCCGCCTGCGACGGCTGTTGCACCGGACCCGGCTCGAGGTCGAGGAAGTCGACCTGCTGCGCGGCGTCTGCACGGAGATGGAGCGGGTCGGCCGCGACGGGCCACGCAAGCCGCGAGACGGCACTCGCTGAGGTGCACCGGTGCCGCGCGGCGCCGACCGCGCAGTTCACAGGGGCGGGGGCGTTCGTGTACCCTCGGTGATCGTGGCGCTGCAGCGATCCCCGGCCGGCGCCCCGGCGACGATGCCGATCGGGCGGGGCGGGAGGAAGACCGTGTTGCTGGAGCGATTGCGCGAGGATGTCGCCACCGTGCTGGAGCGTGATCCGGCCGCACGGACGTCGCTCGAGGTGCTGCTCTGTTATCCCGGCATCCACGCACTGCAGATGCATCGGGTGTCGTCGGTGCTGTGGCGGGCCGGATTCCGCACGCTGGCGCGGGCGATCTCCAATCTGTGCCGCACGCTGACCGGCATCGAGATCCACCCGGGTGCGACCATCGGCCGGCGCGTGTTCATCGATCACGGCATGGGTGTGGTGGTCGGGGAGACCGCCGAGGTCGGCGACGAGTGCACGATCTACCAGGGCGTCACGCTCGGCGGCACGTCGCTGAACAAGGGCAAGCGCCATCCGACGCTGCAACGGGGCGTGGTCGTCGGCGCGGGCGCGAAGGTGCTCGGACCGTTCACCGTCGGCGCCGAGGCGAGGATCGGCTCGAACTCGGTGGTGATCAAGGCGGTGCCGGCACATGCGACCGCGGTCGGCATCCCGGCGCGGATCATCGTCGAGGACGAGGACAAGCGGCGCGAGGCGCAGGCGCAGAAGATGGG
>CADEEH010000302.1 GCA_902826305.1 uncultured Burkholderiales bacterium | reverse complement strand
GCTACGTTCGGGACGTAGAGGCCGGAGGTTCGAATCCTCTCACCCCGACCAGATTCCCTGGCCGCCGCCGATCAGCCAACCGGCCGCCGCGCCGGCCATGACCACGATCACCGGCGACACCCGGCCGGACACGAGCAGCCCGAACGACACGATCACCAGGCCGACATCGGCGCCGGACGTGATCGCCGCGGGCCACAGCGGATCGATCAGCGCGGCACCCAGCACACCGACGACCGCGGCCTGCGCACCGGCCATCGACCGCTGCGCCGATCCGCTTCGCCGCAACGTCGCCCAGAACGGCAGCGCACCGACCACCAGCAGGTAACCCGGCGCGAAGACCGCCAGCAGCGCGATCAACCCACCGGACCAGCCGCCGAGCACCGAGGACATCGCCGCGCCGAGATAGGCCGCGAACGTGAACAGCGGCCCGGGCAGCGCCTGGGCGGCGCCGTAGCCGGCGAGGAACACGTCGTTGGAGATCCACTGCGCCGGCACCAGGCCCGCCTGCAGCAGCGGCAACACGACATGGCCACCGCCGAAGACCAGCGAGCCGGCCTGGTAGAACACCGCCATCGCCGCCAGTGTGGACGAGCCGCCCGAGACCCCGAGCGCCGCCAGCAGCAGCAGCGCGAACACCACCAGCAGGATCGCCCCGGTGCGCCGACCGACGCCGGCTTCGATCGGCTTCGCCGGCATCGGGTCCGCCGTCGGCACGGCCCAGCGCCCCGCGAGTGCGCCGAGCAGCAGCGCGCCGACCTGGCCCACCGCGCCGGGCAACACGAGCACCAGCAACGCCGAGAGAATCGCGATGGCCACACGCGGCCGATCCGGGCACAACGATCGGGCCATGCCCCAGACCGCCTGGGCCACCACCGCGACCGCGACCACCTTCAGCCCGTGCACGACACCCGAGCCGGCGAGTGTGGACCAGCGCGCCACACCCTGCGCGAACAGGATCATGGCCAGCGCCGACGGCAGCGTGAACCCGACCCAGGCGGCCAGCGATCCTGCCCATCCGGCCCGCCCGAGCCCGAGCGCGATGCCGACCTGGCTGCTGGCCGGGCCAGGCAGGAACTGGCACAACGCGACCAGGTCCGAGTATTCGCGGTCGTCGAGCCAGCGGCGTCGCTCGACGAACTCGGCGCGGAAATACCCGAGGTGGGCGATCGGTCCGCCGAACGAGGTCAGGCCGAGCTTCAGGAACACCAGCAGCACCTCGAGCACGGACCCCGATATCGAGTCCCCACCGGAGGCCCGCGCGGAGCGCTGCGCCCGCTGCGTCATCACCCGGGGCACACCACGGCATCGATCCGATCGCACAGGGGCAACAAGTCCATCGGGGCCATTATGGACGTGGGATCGTGGCCCTTCGGCTATGCTGTGGC
The DNA here is from genome assembly GCA_902826305.1 of uncultured Burkholderiales bacterium. Lineage (GTDB taxonomy): Bacteria > Pseudomonadota > Gammaproteobacteria > Burkholderiales > Burkholderiaceae_E > CADEEH01. The sequence goes on along the minus strand of CADEEH010000302.1, from coordinate 1,796 downwards.
CAACCGGCTCCGCGGGCCGGATCCCGATCAGATCACCGGAGGAGACCGGATGACACACGACCGCTTCCGGCGCCACACGATGCGCGCCGCGACCACCTGCCTGCTGGCCTGGGCACTTGCCGGACCCGCGTTTGCGCAGACCCCGCTCGAACTGAAGATCATCGCTCCCGCCGCGCCGGGCGGCGGCTGGGACACCGCCTCACGCTCGTTGCAGCAGGTGCTGACCGCGACCGGTGCCGCCAAGAGTGTGCAGGTGGTCAACATCCCGGGCGCCGGCGGCACGGTCGGGCTGGCGCAGTTCGCCAACACCGCGAAGGGTGACGGCAACCAGCTGATGACGATGGGTTCGGTGATGGTCGGCGCGGTGCTGACCAACAAGTCGCCGGTCACACTCGAGTCGGTGACCCCGCTCGCGCGGCTGACCGCCGATCCGCTGGTGATCGTGGTGCCGGCCAAGTCGCCGTACAAGAACGCCAGGGAACTCGCCGACGCCGTCAAGGCGGACGCGGCCAAGATCGTCTGGGCCGGCGGCTCGGCCGGTGGCGTCGATCACATCCTGTCGGCACTGATCACCAAGGCGTCCGGTGGCGACACGGCCAAGCTCAACTACGTCGCCTTCTCCGGCGGCGGCGAAGCACTGGCCGAGATGCTCGGCGGGCGTGTCAGCGCGGGCATCTCCGGCTACGGCGAGTTCGAGAGCCAGATCAAGGCCGGCAAGCTGCGCGCGCTGGCGATCGGCAACGCGAGCCGGATCGCCGGCATCGACGTGCCGACGCTGAAGGAACAGGGCCTGGACATCGAACTGGTCAACTGGCGCGGCGTGGTTGCCGCACCGGGCATCACCGCGGCGCAGAAGGCCGCGTTGTCGGGGGCGGTCGCCAAGGCGCTCAAGTCCGACGAATGGGCCAAGGTGCTCAAGGCCCGGGGTTGGGAGGACGCCTACATGGACGCCGATGCGTTCGCCGCGTTCCTGAAGACCGAACAGGTCCGGGTCAAGGACGTGTTGACCTCGGTCGGCCTGGTCAAGTGAGCGACCCGGTCGATGGCAGCGGCCCGGGTCCGGGCACGCTGGCCGGCATCGGCATCTTCCTGGTCGTGATCGCGGTGGTCATCGTGTTCGATGCCCAGCGCATGCCGGCGGCGCCCACCGTCGGCGCCGGTCCGGCGGCGGCGATGCGGATCATCGCCGCGCTGGTCGGTGCACTCGGCGTCGCCCACGGCGTGGCCGCCTGGCGGGCCCGTGCGCGCGGCTTTCGCGGCGGCGAGGCCTCCGGCGGCAACCTGGCCGCGCTCGGCTGGGTGCTCGCCGCGCTGATCGGCCTGATCGTGATCCTGGAGGTGGGCGGCGGATTCATCGTCGGCTCGACCTGGCTGTTCATGGCCACCGCGCGTGCGTTCGGCGAGAAGCTGTCACCCAAGTCGTTGGCAATCGGCCTCGTGTTGTCCGGCCTCGCCTGGGCCTTCTTCACACGGGCGTTGTCGCTGTCGCTGCCGGGCGGGCCGCTGGAACGCCTGCTGCAGTGACCGCGGCGATCCGATGAACCGGCGACACCGAACGAGCGGAGGCCGCGGACGATGCCTGAATCACTGATCGCACTGGCCGGCGGGCTGAGTGTCGCGCTGCAGCCGGGCAACCTGCTGTTCGCCGCGATCGGTGTGCTGCTCGGCACGCTGGTCGGCATCCTGCCCGGCATCAGTCCGTCGCTGACGGTCGCGTTGCTGCTGCCGGTCACCTTCAAGCTCGACCCGACCGGCTCGATCATCATGTTCGCCGGCATCTACTTCGGCGGCATGTA
>CADEEH010000301.1 GCA_902826305.1 uncultured Burkholderiales bacterium | reverse complement strand
CTGGAACTGGGTGGTAAGCTTGTCGGCACGCATCGCGATGTCTTTTCAGAATCAGGGGGTTGCCGGGCATATGCGGATCGAGAGCGAGTTTTCAAGGGTACCGCTGTTCAGCCCGCTGACACTCGGCGGACTGACGATCCGCAACCGGATCGTGGTCTCGCCGATGTGCCAGTACTCGGCGCTCGAAGGGCGGGCCAACGACTGGCATCAGATCCACCTCGGCCAGCTCGCATTGTCCGGCGCCGGCATGCTGATGATCGAGGCGACCGCCGTCGAACCGATCGGTCGGATCACGCCCGGCTGCCTGGGGCTGTACGACGACGGCTGCGAGAACGAACTTGGTCGTGTCATCACCTCGATCCGCCGGCATTCGCCGACCGCGATCGCGATCCAGCTGGCCCACGCCGGACGCAAGGGATCGAGCCGGGCGCCATGGGACGGCGGCCAGCTGCTGCCGCCGGCCGAGGGCGGCTGGCAGCCGATCGGGCCGTCGGCCAGGCCGCACCTGGAGATCGAGCCGCCGGCACACGAGATGACGGCCGACGACATCGAGCGGGTGATCGCGGCGTTCGCGCAGGCGACCCGGCGCTGCCTGCAACTGGGCATCGACGCGATCGAACTGCACGCGGCCCACGGCTATCTGCTGCACCAGTTCCTGTCGCCGCTGGCCAACCCGCGCCGCGACGAGTACGGCGGCTCGCTCGAGAACCGGATGCGGTTTCCGCTGCGGGTGATCGCGGCGGTGCGCGCGGCCTGGCCCGCCGGCCGTCCGCTCGGCGTCCGGCTCTCGGCGACGGACTGGGTCGATGACGGCTGGGATCTGGAACAGTCGATCCGGTTCGCGCAGGCGGCCGTCGCCGCCGGCGCCGACTGGATCGACGTCTCCTCGGGCGGCGTCTCGCCGAAACAGAAGATCGCGCTCGGACCCGGCTACCAGGTGCCGTTCGCGCAGGCGATCCGTGAGAAGGTCGACGCGGCGGTGTTCGCGGTCGGTCTGATCACCGAACCCGAACAGGCCAACGACATCATCACGCGCCGCCAGGCCGATGCGGTGATGCTCGCCCGGGCGCTGCTGTACGACCCGCGCTGGCCGTGGCATGCGGCCGCGAAGCTCGGTGCAAGCGTCGCCGCGCCCCGCCAGTACTGGCGCAGCCAGCCGCGCGAGTACCCGGACCTGTTCGACGGGCTGACGTTCGGCCAGCGATGAAGGGAGCACCGATGCCCGGACGATCGATGATCGCGATTGCACCACCGGTGGACGCGCGGCGGACCGTGCTGGCAGCGGTCGCGGCCATCGTGCTGCTGACCCCCGTGACCACACGCGCCGACGAGTTCAGGCTCGACGCGCGCGGCGACCCGATCCGAATCTGCGATGCGGTCCAGCGCAACGTGCGATTCATGTACAACACGCGCGCCAGCGGGGCGAGCAGCACCTACGCCGAGATCCGTGCACACATCCGCAAGGAGCTGACGGGTCGTGGTGAAGCCGAGGATCGGTTGAACCAGGTCTACGACAGGATCCTGACCCGGATCGAAAACGACGAGTTCTCGCCGCCGAAAGCCGAACGCGCCGAAGGCCAGCTGAAGGCGAGACAGGAAGCGGGCACCGACTGCCTGAAGAATTTCGAACGCTAGATACCGGAGCCTGCGCAACGGGACGCGCAGCAGTTTCGAGCCAGAACCTGTCTCAAGACGTCGCGAGCAGGCCCGAGTGGCGTGCGAGGAGCGGAAGCGTACTCCAGTACGCTGAGCACCGGAACGCACAAATCGGGACGCGCAGCAGTCTTGAGATGGGTTCTAGTCCTCGGGGCGGATCCAGCGCGCAGCGGCCGCATCGTCGTCGCTGCGCGCCTCGACCCAGCGGTCACCCTGCGGCGTCTGTTCCTTCTTCCAGAACGGCGCCCGTGTCTTCAGGTAGTCCATCACGAACTCGCAGGCACGGAACGCCTCGCCGCGATGTGCCGAAGTGACGGCCACCAGCACGATCTGGTCGGCCGGTCGCAGTTCCCCGATCCTGTGGATCACCAGCAGGTCGTCGAGATCCCAGCGGGTCCGGGCCTCGTCGACGATCGCCTCGAGGGCGATCTCGGTCATGCCCGGATAGTGCTCGAGGGTCATCGTCGCGACCGAGTCGCCTTCGTTCAGGTCGCGTACCGTGCCGACGAACACCGCGATCGCCCCGACCCCCGGCCGGCCGGCGCGCAACGCGGCGATCTCGCCCGAGACGTCGAAGTCGTCGCTCTGCACACGTACCGGCATGATCGCCCCGTCCGGTCAGCCGCCGGTGACCGGCGGGAAGAACGCGATCTCGTGGCGGCCCGCGAGCGGGGCGTCGGGCTCGACCATCACCTTGTCGAGTGCGATCCGGACCGGGCGCCGCGCGGCGAAGGCTTCGGCCCACGCCGGACCGCGACCGGCGAGCCAGGTCCGCAGTTCGGCTGCGGTCGAGACTCCGGACGGCAGGTCGATCTCCTCGCGACCGACGCCCAGCGCCTCGCGCAGACCGGCGAAATAAAGAATCGTCACCCGGCTCATCGTTCAATCATGCAGCAGATGGGCGAACGGCAGGAAACGGACCGGGTCGCCGCGGGTGACGGCGCTCGACGGCGCGATCTCCGCCAGCCCGTCACCCCAGACCGTCGAGGTCAGCACCGCCGAGCCCTGGTTGGGGAACAACACCAGCGAACCGTCGGCGTCGAGCCGAACGCGAAGGAACTCGCGCCGCCTGTCCGGCCGGGGCCAGTCGAATCCGGCCCGCACGGTCAACGCTTTCGCGGCGACCTCGCCCCGGCCCTGAAGGCGGCGGACGAACGGACGAACGAACAGCAGCGCGGTGACCAGCGCCGACACCGGATTGCCCGGCAGGCCGATGAAGTGGGCGGATCCGGCCCCGTCGCGGCGGACCGTGCCGTAGGCGAGCGGCTTGCCGGGCTTGATGGCGATCTGCCACATCGCGAGACTGCCTTCGGCTTCGACCGCCGGCTTCACGTGATCCTCTTCGCCGACCGACATGCCGCCGCAGGTGACGATCAGATCCGCGCCGGCGGCCGCGGTGCGCAGCGCCCGGCGCGTGGCATCGAGGGTGTCGGGCACGATGCCGAGATCGGTGACCTCGCAGCCGTAGCCGGCGAGCAGTGCCGTCAGCACGAAGCGGTTGCTGTTGTAGATCGCCCCGGGGGCCAGCGGCTCGCCCG
>CADEEH010000300.1 GCA_902826305.1 uncultured Burkholderiales bacterium | reverse complement strand
CCGAACGCGACGAACTCGCCCTGCGGGATGAACACGATCCGGGTGACCGAGAACACCAGCACCAGCGCGATCGCCAGCAGCGCATAGATCGCGCCATTGGTGACGCCGTCGAGCGCGAGGATGCCGGCGATCGTCAGATCCATCGTGGCCGCGAGCCTGGGTGCGGAAGGGGGGATGCGGGCGGGTGGGGCGGAGTTGGGACGGGCCCGCGCATCCGCGACGGGCGGCGGACATGCCCGGACCGGGCACGTCGGCCGCCCGGGACGATCACTTCTCGAGCTTCCAGTCGCCGTCGACGACCTTCATCACGACGCCGGTGTCCGGCACGAAGCCCCAGTGGTCGGTCGGCGTGAAGTCGATGACGCCGTGGGTCACCGGCAACGGTGGCGCGGCCTCGAGTGCGTCCTTGAGCGCCGCGCGGAACTCCGGCGTGCCCGCCTTGCCGGCCTTGAGCGCCACTGGCACGACCTTGTCGAGCAGCAGATACGCGTCGTACGAGTGCGCCGCGAACTGGTTGCGCAATCCGGCGCCCTGGGCCTTCTCGTAGTCGGCCACGAACTTCAGGCCGAGCTGCTTGGACGGATGGCTGTCGGGCAGCTGCTCGACCACGACCACCGGGCCGGAGGTGACGTAGGTGCCCTCGACCGCCTTGCCGCCGACCCGCATCAGGTCGCGCGTGGCGGCCGCGTGGGTCTGGTAGAACTTGCCCTTGAAGCCGCGCTCGACCAGGCCGAGCTGCGGCATCGCCGCGCCGCTGCCTGAGGCGACGACGACCATCGCGTCCGGGTTCGCCGCGACCAGCTTGAGCGCCTGCGCGGTCACGCTGGTGTCGGCGCGTGCGAAGCGCTCGGTGGCCAGCAGCTTGATGCCCGCCTTCTCGAGCCTGGGCGTCAGCGCCTGCAGCCACTGCTCGCCGTAGGCATCGGTGTAGCCGATGAAGCCGACGGTCTTGACGCCGCTCTTGACCATGTGCGCGACCATCGCGTTGGCCATCACGTCGTTGGACTGCGGCATCCGGAAGCTCCAGGCGTCCTTGCCCGGCGGCAGCTGGATCGGCGAGAGCGCGAGCTGCGGCGTCTTCGATTCGGCGGCGACGTCGGCCATCGCGATCGCGACCGGTGTGATGCCCGAGCCGATGATCACGTCGACCTTCTCCTCGCTGACGAGCCGGCGCGCGTTCTGCACGCCCTTGGTCGGGTCGCTCGCGTCGTCGAGGACCACCATGCGGACCTTCTCTCCGCCGACCGTTTCCGGCCACATCTTCAGGCCGTTGTTCATCGGGATGCCGAGGCCCGAGCCCGGGCCGGTGAGCGACACGCTGACGCCGACGGTGAGCTCGGCGATCGCACTCGTCGTCAGCAGGGATGCGGCCAGCGCCGCGATGAGTTGGGACAGGCGATTCACGACGGTTGTCTCCTGGGTTGTCGTTGATCGGAAGAGGGGGCCTAGGAACAGAGCTGGCGGATGTCCTCGGGCACCGGGATCGCGCGGATGCGCTCCGGGTCGGCCGGGTCGCGGATCACGAACGCGCGCACCTCGGTGCCTTCACACAGCAGGTCCTCGCCGCGGCGGACCTGGTGGCGATGGCGGAAGGTCTTGGCGGCCCATTGCTCGACCGACGTGTGGACCTCGATCGTCTCGCCATAGGTCGCGGGGCGGAAGAACTTCGTGTGGATCTCGAGCAGCGGGGTGCCGACGATGCCGCGGGTCTTGACCAGTTCGCGCCATGGCGGCACACCACAGGCGACGAAGAAGCCGAGCGAGGCCTCGTCCATCCAGCGCGAGAAGTTCGGGAAGAACACGATGCCGGCCGGATCGCAGTCGCCGAAATGCACGTCGACCCGATGGATGTGGGTGCGGCTCATCGGCTGCTCGGGGGAATGTTCATGCGCCGGCGTGTTCCGGGTTCTCGATCAGCAGGGCGATGCCCTGGCCCCCGCCGATGCAGGCCGAGGCCACGCCCCAGCGCGCACGCGCCTGCTTCAACTGGCGGGCGACCGTGATCGTCAGCCGCACCCCGGTGGCGGCCAGCGGGTGGCCGAGCGCGATCGCACCCCCGTGCACGTTGAGCCGGTCCGGATCGAGGCCGAGCTCGCGCTGAACGGCGAGCGTCTGCGCACCCTGCGCCTCGTTGATCTCGAAGCGGGTGATGTCGTCCAGGCGCAGTCCGGCGCGCTCGAGCAGCAGCCGGATCGCCGGCGCCGGGCCGATGCCCATGATCTCCGGCGGCACGCCGACCACCGCGGCCGCGGCCACGCGGCCCAGCGGCGCACGGCCCCAGGCACGGGTGATCGCCCCCGAGGCGACCAGCGCGGCCGCCGCCGCATCGGTCAGCGCCGAACTGTTGCCGCCGGTCTGCACGCCGTCGGGAAACACGGTGCGCAACCTGGCCAGCACCTCGGGCGGGGTCACACGCGGATGGGTGTCGCTGTCGACGAGCGCCACCTTGCCGCTCAGCCGCAGCGCGCGCGGCTTGTAGCCGGCGAGTTCGAAGGTCTCGCTGGTGACCGGGACGATCTCGCCGGCGAACCAGCCGGCCTGTTGCGCGGCCACCGCCCGGGTGAAGGAGGCCGAGGCGAACGCATCGACCTCCTCGCGGGTGATCTCGTAACGGGTCGCCAGGTTCTCGGCGGTCCGGATCATCGAGATCGCCGCGGCCGGATCGGTCAACGCCTCCCACATGTAGTCCTTGAAACCGATCGGCGCGCCGAGCCGGAACCCCTGCCGGTGATCGAACGCGGCGATCGGATTGCGAGTCATCGACTCGGTGCCGCAGACCAGCACCAGCGACGCGCTGCCGAGCGTGATCTGTTCGCCGGCCTGCCGGAACAGTTCGAAGCCGGTGCCGCAGATCCGCTGCGCCATCTGCGCCGGAACCTCCTGCGGCACACCCGAGTACAGGCCGATGTGGCGCGGCACGTAGAACTGGTCGAAGCCTCCGGGAGCCATGTTGCCGGCGATCACCGAGTCGACCTGCGCCGGTGCCACGCCGGTGCGCTCGAACACCGCACGCGCGGCCTTGATGCCGAGGTCGATCGGGTTCGCGTCGGCGAACGCGCCGTTGTAGTCGACCTGCGGCGTGCGCACGCCGTCCAGGACGAAGACGTCGTCGAAGCGATTGAACAGTCCCTTGCTCATGACTTGCTCACCTTGGGTGCGCGTTTCTCGAGGAACGCCCGCATCCGGTCCTTGGCCGCCGGGTCGCCCTGGACGATCGCCGAGGTCA
>CADEEH010000299.1 GCA_902826305.1 uncultured Burkholderiales bacterium | reverse complement strand
CGTACCTGCAGTTCCTGTACAGCGAGGCCGGCCAGGAAGTGGCCGCGAAGCACCACCTGCGCCCGCGTCACGACAAGGTGCTGGCGAAGTACGCGAAGGATTTCCCGAAGGTCGAGACCTTCACCGTGGACGAGGTCTTCGGCGGCTGGGCGGCCGCCCAGAAGGAACACTTCAACGACGGGGCGATCTACGACCAGGTCATCGCCGCCGGCAAGCGCTGAGGCCGCGCGGTGCTGTTCTCGCGGACCCTGCTCAAGCGCCACTCGGTGCTGCCGGGTTTCGATCTCGCGCTGGGATTCACGCTGCTCTACATCAGCCTGATCGTGCTCGTGCCGCTGTCGGCGGCGTTCCTGAAGACCGCGTCGCTGTCCTGGGCCCAGTTCCTGGAGGCGACCACCACGCCGCGGGTGATGGCCTCATACCGGCTGACGTTCGGTGCATCGTTCCTGGCGGCACTGCTCAACGCGTTCTTCGGTCTGATCACCGCCTGGGTGCTGGTGCGATACGACTTCCCGTTCAAACGGCTGGTCGATGCGCTGGTCGATCTCCCGTTCGCGCTGCCGACCGCGGTCGCCGGCATCGCGTTGACCGCACTCTGGTCGGGCAACGGCTGGATCGGTCAACTGCTTCCCTTCAAGGTCAGCTTCACGCCCGTGGGTGTGTTCGTCGCCCTGGTCTTCATCGGCCTGCCGTTCGTGGTCCGGACCCTGCAGCCGGTGCTCGAGGATCTGAACCGCGAGCTCGAAGAAGCCGCGGCGACACTCGGCGCCGACCGCTGGCAGACGTTTCGCCGGGTGATCTTCCCGATCCTGATACCGGCGTTGCTGACCGGCCTGGCGCTTGCGTTCGCGCGGGCCCTGGGCGAATACGGGTCGGTGATCTTCATCGCCGGCAACATGCCGATGGTGAGCGAGATCACGCCGCTGCTGATCATCACCAAGCTCGAGCAGTACGACTACGCCGGAGCCACCGCGATCGCGGTGGTGATGCTCGTGGTGTCGTTCCTGCTGCTGCTCCTGATCAACCTGCTGCAAGCCTGGTCGCGCAAGCGCCAGGGACGGCTGTGAACAGCGTGACCTTGCCCGTGCCCGCCGGGCAGCCGCCAGCCGAGGGATCGGACGTGATCGCGGGACGGCGATCCGCCGAGCCGCCCCGCATCGCCGGAGCGACCACCGAGCCGACCTGGGTCAAGTGGACACTGATCGGGCTCGCGTTCGGGTTCATGACGCTGTTCCTGTTCATCCCGCTGCTGACGGTGTTCGTGGAGGCGCTGAAGAAAGGGGTCGACGTCTACGTCGCCGCCGTCACGGAAGCCGACGCGCTGTCGGCGATCCGGCTCACGCTGCTGGCGGCCGCGATCAGCGTGCCGCTGAACCTGGTGTTCGGCGTGGCCGCGGCCTGGGTGATCGCGAAATTCGACTTCCGCGGCAAGAACGTGCTGCTGACGCTGATCGACCTGCCGTTCTCGGTCTCGCCGGTGATCGCCGGCCTGATCTACGTGCTGGTGTTCGGGCTTCAGGGCTGGTTCGGCGAGTGGTTGCGGGACCACGACATCAAGATCATCTTCGGGGTGCCCGGCATCGTGCTGGCGACGTTGTTCGTCACGTTCCCGTTCGTCGCGCGCGAGCTGATCCCGCTGATGCAGGCGCAGGGCATCGAGCAGGAGGAGGCCGCCCGCGTGCTGGGCGCCAACGGCTGGCAGACGTTCTTCCGGGTGACGTTGCCCAACATCAAGTGGGCGCTGCTGTACGGCGTGATCCTGTGCAATGCGCGGGCGATGGGCGAATTCGGTGCGGTCAGCGTCGTCTCCGGCCACATCCGCGGCCAGACGAACACGATGCCGCTGCACATCGAGATCGCCTACAACGAGTACCAGTTCGCGGCCGCCTTCGCGGTGGCGTCGCTGCTGGCCGGTCTCGCGCTGGTCACGCTGGTGCTCAAGTATCTGGTCGAGCAGCGCGTCAGGCGGCAGGCGCGCGAGAGTCTTGCCGCCGCCGCGGCCGACCACTGAACACGAGCGACGGACCATGAGCATCCAGATCCGCAACCTGAACAAACGCTTCGGCGCAACTGTCGCCTGCAATAACCTGACCCTCGACATCCCGTCCGGGGAGCTGGTCGCGCTGCTGGGGCCGTCGGGCTGCGGCAAGACGACGTTGCTGCGGATCATCGCCGGGCTCGAGGTGCCGGACACCGGCACGGTCGCATTCCACGGCGAGGACGCGACCGGCACGTCGGTGCGCGATCGCCACGTCGGCTTCGTGTTCCAGCACTACGCGCTGTTCGGGCACATGTCGATCTTCGAGAATGTCGCGTTCGGCCTGCGCGTGCGGCCGCGCGCGACGAGGCCGCCGGAGGCCGCGATCCGAGACAAGGTGATGCAGCTGCTCAAGCTCGTGCAGCTCGACTGGCTCGCGGATCGCTATCCGCATCAGCTCTCCGGCGGCCAGCGCCAGCGGATCGCGCTCGCCCGGGCACTCGCGGCCGAGCCGAAGGTGCTGCTGCTCGACGAGCCGTTCGGCGCGCTCGACGCGAAGGTGCGCAAGGAGCTGCGGCGGTGGCTGCGGCGGCTGCACGACGAGGTGCACGTCACCAGCGTCTTCGTGACCCACGACCAGGAGGAGGCGATGGAGGTCGCCGACCGGGTGGTCGTGATGAACCAGGGCCGCATCGAGCAGCAGGGCACACCGGACGAGGTGTACGACCACCCGGCCAGCCCGTTCGTGCTGCAGTTCCTCGGCGACGTCAACCTGTTCCACGGCCGCTTCGGTGCCGGCGAGGACGGCGTCGGTTTCGTCCGGCCGCACGAACTCGAGATCGTCGGCGAACCGGCCGGCGACACCTGGCCGGTCACACTCGCGCAGACGCTGACCGTCGGCCCGAACACGCGGATCGAGTTCAAGCGCGACGAGGACGGCTACGTCGAGGTGGAGATGCCCCGGGACCGGTACAACGAGTTGCGCCAGCGGATCGACCTGTCGGTCGGGGCGCGGGTGCACCTTCGGCCGCGCCGGGTCACCCGTTTCGGCGAGTCGCCGGTGGGGCAGACGCTGCCCGATCCGGCGTCGATGATCTGACGGGCGGAACCCGCACCTCGCGTTCTGACCTTGGCGGTGCGACGCTGCCGGCGCGGCGTCAACCCTCGTCGACGCCGTCGAGCGCGCTTTCTACGACCGCGCGGGTCAGCGGCGGGGCGAACGTCTGGATGAAATCGTAGACATAGCTGCGCA
>CADEEH010000298.1 GCA_902826305.1 uncultured Burkholderiales bacterium | reverse complement strand
CCGCCGCGAAGATCTCGTTGCCGTGCACCGCCAGCAGCGCCTTGTTGGCGGTGACCACGTGTTTGCCCTGCTCGATCGCCTCCAGGACCAGCGTGCGCGCGATGCCCGTGCCACCGATCAGCTCGATCACGATGTCGATCGACGGGTCGGCGACCACCTGCCGGGCATCACCGACCACCTCGACGCCCTCGCCCGCGATGGCACGCGCACGCTCGATGTCGAGGTCGGCGACCTTGACGATCTCGATCCGGCGACCCGCACGGCGCTGGATCTCGCCGGCATTGCGGCGCAGGACCTCGAACGTGCCGCCGCCGACCGTGCCGATGCCCATCAGCCCGACACGGACCGGACCGAACTTCTCGATGCTCTTGTTCATTCGATGTGAAACATGCGCAACGCCTGCGGATCCCCGGGGGGATCGTCAGGCGTGCAGTCGACGATAGTGGCCCAGGAACCGCTCGATGCGGCCGAACGCCTCGGTGAGGTCGTCGGCGTTGGGCAGGAAGACCACGCGCAGGTGATCCGGGCGCGGCCAGTTGAAACCGGTGCCCTGCACCACCAGCACGTGCTCGGCCTCGAGCAGCTCGAGGATGAAGCGCTGGTCGTCGGTGATCGGATAGACCGCCGGGTCCAGCCGCGGGAACATGTAGAGCGCCGCCTTCGGCTTGACGCAACTGACCCCGGGGATCGACGTCAGCAGGTCGTAGGCGAGATCGCGCTGCTTGCGCAGCCGGCCGCCCGGCGCGACCAGGTCGTTGATCGTCTGGTAGCCGCCCAGGGCGGACTGGATCGCGAACTGCGCCGGCACGTTGGCACACAGCCGCATCGACGCGAGGATGTTGAGCCCGTCGATGTAATCGGACGCGTGGCGCTTCTCGCCGGACACCATCATCCAGCCGGCCCGATAGCCGCAGGCCCGGTAGTTCTTCGACAGGCCGTTCATCGTCACGAACAGCACGTCGTCGGCGAGCGAGGCGATCGACGTGTGGGTCTCGCCGTCGAACAGCGTCTTGTCGTAGATCTCGTCGGCGAACACGATCAGCTGGTGTTCGCGCGCGATCGCGACCAGGTCCTTGAGCAGATCGACCGGATACAGCGCACCGGTCGGATTGTTGGGATTGATCACCACCAGCGCCCGCGTGCGGTCGGTGATCTTCGAGCGGATGTCGGCCGGGTCCGGCAGCCAGCCGGCCCCTTCGTCGCAGATGTAGTGGCGCGGCGTGCCGCCGGACAGGCTGACCGCCGCGGTCCACAGCGGATAGTCCGGCGCCGGAATCAACACCTCGTCGCCGGCGTCGAGCAGGCCGTTCATCGCCATCACGATGAGTTCCGAGACGCCGTTGCCGATGAAGATGTCGTCGAGCTGCACGCCGGCGACCCGCTTCTCCTGCGCGTACTGCATGATCGCCTTGCGCGCCTGGAACAGGCCCTTGGAATCGGCATACCCGGATGCATTGGCCAGGTTGACGATGACGTCGTGGCGCAGTTCGTCGGGTGTCTCGAAGCCGAAGGGCGCGAGGTTGCCGATGTTCAGCTTGATGATCCGGTGGCCCTCCTCCTCCAGCTGCTTGGCCCGCGCCATCACGGGACCGCGGATGTCATAGCAGACGTTGGCGAGTTTGGCCGACTTGGCGATCGGCTTGAGCATCGGCTGGCGAGGCTTGTCCATCGAGGGGATCCGGTCGAAGGCCGGCGTCCCGGCGCAAACTGTTAATGTAGCACTATCAGTCACTTAGGGCCTCCCTGATTGGTGCACGGCGCGCCCTGCCCGATGCGAGGCCCGCCGAGCCGCCGCGCACTCCCCGTTCGATGAAACTGCAAGCCGATTCCCGCGACACGCTGAACACCGTCACGGCCTACGGGCCGGGCTGGATCGAGATCAACAAGCGCCGCTTCGACACGCCGGTGCTGGTCCGTCCGGAGGGCGACGTCCGGCCCTGGCCGGTCGCCGGATTCGACGGCTTCGAGCCGGCCGACTTCGAGGCACTGCTCGCCGAACGGCCGCAGCTGGTGATCCTCGGCACCGGTGATCGCCAGCGGTTCCCTCACCCCCGACTGACGGCCGCACTGACCGCCGCGCGCATCGGGGTCGAGACGATGGCCACACCGGCCGCCTGCCGGACGTACAACATCCTGATGGCCGAAGGCCGCGACGTGCTGGCCGCGCTGCTGGTCGCCTGAACGGTCACCCGTCGCGTCGCGAATCCGGCACCGTGGCGCACGGCCGGCGCCGGTCGCGCGAGCGTGTGGCGCGCGAATCGGATGTGCTATCGTCGTTTCCAGGATCCGCACGTGGAGCGCGACGCTCGATGACCATCGAAGTCGGAAAGAAGGTCGGCAAGCTCGAGGGCGAGGGCACCGGCGGCAAGTTCGATCTGTCGGCGCACAAGGGAAGCAAGGTCGTCCTGTACTTCTATCCCAAGGACAACACACCGGGCTGCACCACCGAGGCCGGCGACTTCGCGGCCCAGCACAAGGCGTTCACCCGCGCCGGCGCGGTGATCGTCGGCGTCTCGCGGGACAGCCTGAAGTCGCACGAGGGGTTCCGCGCGAAGCAGGGCCTGCCGTTCGACCTGGTGAGCGACCCCGACGAAGCCTGGTGCGAACGCTTCGATGTCATCAAGATGAAGAACATGTACGGCAAGCAGGTGCGCGGCATCGAGCGGTCGACGTTTGTCATCGACGGCGAAGGACGGCTTGCCCGCGAGTGGCGCGGGGTGAAGGTCCCCGGCCACGTCGCCGAGGTGCTGGAATTCGTCAAGAGCCTCTGACCCGATCCGACGCATGCCCCTGCCGAAAGCACCGAACAAGCCGGCCACCCTGCTCGACCTGTCGACCGCCGTCCAGGCCACCGCACGCCGCCCACGGAGTGCGACGAAAGGCGCGGCCACCGCGCCGCTGCCGGCCAACGACCCGGCGCCGACGATCGCCGAGCCGCGCGACGAGTCGGCAGACACCGCGGCGCCCGCGCCCGCTCGCCCGGCTCGGGGACGCCAGGCGCCCGTGTCCGCGATCCTGAAGCTGCCGGTCGTGCGCGAGCCGGTGCCGGACGACGCGACGGCGCAGCCGACTGCCCGACGCGCACCGGCCGCCGCGCGCGCGGAGCCGGCACCTGCGCAGCCGGCACCTGCGCAGCCGGTGCACGCCCGCACCACGCGTCGCGCCGCGCCCGCCGCATCGCGGGCCGCCCGGCTGTTCGTGCTCGACACCAACGTGCTGATGCACGACCCGTCGAGCCTGTTCCGCT
>CADEEH010000297.1 GCA_902826305.1 uncultured Burkholderiales bacterium | reverse complement strand
CACACTCGATGGGGGCAGCGGCAACGATCGACTGCGTGGCGATGCCGGAGACGACGTGTTGTCCGGCGGCGCCGGCGACGACGTGATGCAGGGGGGCGCCGGCCACGACACGATGAGCTTCACCGGCAGCCAGGCGGCCGTGCAGGTCGACATGCTCGCCGGCACCTCGGCCGGACAGGGCAACGACGTCTTCGAGGGTATCGAGGAAGTGATCGGCACCTCGCACGGCGACTGGTTCCGCGCGGGCGCCACCACCGAGATCTCGGCCGGTGGCGGCAACGACTTCGTGATCAGCGGCAGTGGCGCCAACCTGCTGTCCGGCGGCGACGGCACCGACACGGTCTCCTATACCAGCGCATCGAGCGCGGTCAGCGTCAACCTCGGTGCCGGCACGGCATCCGACGGCGACACGCTGATCCTGTTCGAGAACGCCAGCGGCAGTTCGTACGACGACACGTTGCGAGGCGGCCTCGGCAACAACCGGCTCGACGGCGGCATGGGCGCGGACACGTTGTATGGCGGCGGAGGCAACGACGTGCTGAACGGCGGCCATGGCGGCGATCACCTGTACGGCGAGGGCGGCGCGGACCGGTTCGAATTCAGCGCGAACAATCTGCCGGGCGCGTTCGACTATATCCACGACTTCCGTCGCGCCGACGGTGACAAGATCGACGTGTCGAAGATCCCGGGCAACCTCCACTTCGGAGACGCTGACTATCACCCGGGCGAGGCCGCCGGTGCCTACTCGGTCAATGTCGAGTACGGCATCGACGCCGCCTTCGTCTGGATCAACACGGACATGGACGCCAGCATCGACGTCGGCATCGTCGTGACGGCGAACGGCAATGGTCAGCTGACCGCCTCGGACTTCGTCTTCTGACGCGGGACCCGTCGACCCAGGAAGCCGGTCGCAGGCACGTGCCGGCGACCGGGTCCATCCCGGTCCCTCGGGCGTCGCACCGCCCGGTCGCCATTCAGCCCGCCGCGTCGCCGTACCGCCGCAGCAGCTGCCGCATCTCGTCCAGCGTGAACGGCTTGACCAGGTAGTCCTGTGCACCGGCGGCGAGCGCCTCCTCGGCGCGTTCGCGCTCGGCGCTGGCGGTCAGGAAAACGAACGGCACGTCTCGTGTCTGCGGATCGCCTCGCAGTCGCTGCAATACACCGAACCCGTCGAGCCGGGGCATCATCACGTCACACAGCACCAGGTCCGGTGGTGAGCGCAGCGCGCGTTCGACACCGTCCTCGCCATCGGCCGCTTCGTCGACCTGATGACCCTCCAACCGCAACATCCGGACCAGGTTCGCGCGGATCTGCGCGTCGTCCTCGATGACCAGGATCCGCCCCATCGCTCAGCCCCTCGGCAACACCACCGTGAACCGGCTGCCGCGCCCCGGCGCGCTGTCGACACTGACCCGGCCGCCGTGGGCCCGGACCGCGCGATCGACGATCGCCAGTCCAAGGCCGGTGCCGGTGATGCCACCGACGTTGCGGCCGCGATGGAACGTCTGGAACAGGGCCGGCAGGTCCTCCGCCGGGATGCCGATGCCCTCGTCGACCACCCGGAACTCGATCTCGTCACTGCGCCCGTCGACCTCGAAGGTGACCGTCCCGCCGCCAGGCGAGTACTTCAACGCGTTCGACAGCAGATTGCCCAGGATGTGACCGAGCAACGCTTCATCCAGGCACGCACATCCGCCGACGTCGGTGACCGCGGTCCGGATCGTTGCGGTGGGTGCTGGATCGACGGCGCGGGTGGCTTCGACGGCGAACTTCTGCGCAAGGGCGACCAGATCCACCGGTCGCGGCGCGAACTCGAGCCGGTCGGCCTCCGCCCGGCCGATGGTGAGCACATTCTCGATCATCGCCGTCATCCGCCGCACCGACGACCGGACGATGTCGATCAGTTCGATGCGTTCGGCGGCGGGCAGCCGGTCGCCATAGTCCTTCAGCAGTTCCGCCGACGACAGGATCGCGGCCAGCGGCGTACGAAACTCGTGCGAGGTCATCGACACGAATCGGGACTTCAGCGACGCGAGCTCTCGCTGGCGCTCGAGCGACAGCCGCATCTCCTCCGCCGCGCGCCGCCGTTCGGTCACGTCGAGGTAGGTCCAGATCGCCCGTCGTTCGGGATGCCCCTGCTCGAGGCAGGAGCCGTGGACCTCCACCCAGATCGAGGTGCCGTCGCGACGGATCAGCTCGCACTCGGTGACGTGGCTGCCGTGCGAGGTCAGTGCCTGGTACGCGTCGTCGGCGATCGCGCGCCACCGCTGGGCATCGGGGAAATGTCGCCGGGAATCCTCGCCGATCAACTCGGCCGGCTCGAAACCAAGCATCTCGGCGAAGCGCTTGTTGACCCACTGCCGCTTGCGATCGACGGTGTAGGTGATGCCGACCAGCGTGCTCTGCAGGATCGCCTCGCGCTGCGAGGTGGTCCGGCGCAGGTCCTCCTCGAGCCGCTTGCGCTCGTTGATGTCCAGCATCGACCAGACTGTGCCCTGCGACAGGTCGTACGGATTGACCGCCTTGCCGGACAGGTGGACCCACATCGCGGTGCCGTCGGCACGGCGCATCGGCAGTTCGGTGCGATAGGTCTTGCCGGCGGCCACCGCCTTGGCGACCTCGCCCCCGACGCGGACGTACTCCTCGTGGCTCGGGTAGTACGGCTCCATCGATTGGCCGGCCAGGCCGTCGCGCGGGGTGCGGAACATCTGATGCGCGGCGGCGTTGGCCCAGACGAGCCGACCCGCGGTATTCAGGAACGCGATGCCGACGATCGAGTTGTCGAGGATCGTCTCGCGCTCCCTGAGCGTGTGCTTCAGCCGTTCCTGCAGCGCCACCCGTTCGCTGGTGTCGGTGACGAACGACAGCGAGGCGCCGCGGCCCTCCCAGTCGATCAGCACGACCGACAACTCGATCCACACCACCCGGCCGTCGGCGGCGACCACGCGGAACGCCGAGTGCCGATCCATCGTATCGCCGCGCAATCGGCGGGTCGCACGTTCGACCGCGGCGGCCCGGTCGTCGGGATGGATGAAGCGCGGGAACGTCTGCGTCATCAGCACCTCGATCGGATGGCCGAGGATCTGCGCGACACGCGGGTTCGCGAAGACGATGCGACCGTCCTGCACGATCATGATGCCTTCGCTGACGTTCTCCACCAGCCGCCGGTACTGCTCCTCTGATCGCGCGCGCGCCTCCTCCTGCGCCCGACGGTGGCTGATGTCGGTCAGGAAGCCGAGGGTCGCGCCGCGCCCGCGCCAGTCGATC
>CADEEH010000296.1 GCA_902826305.1 uncultured Burkholderiales bacterium | reverse complement strand
AGCTGGCCGGCGACGCGATGGCCGACGGCCAGGTGATCTGCGCCGAGGCCGGCGGTGTCACCGCCGACAAGGCCAAGGGCATGGACGAGTTCCGCGACAAGTTCAAGAAGAAGTTCAACGCCGACGTCCAGATCTACGCCCCGTACGTGTACGACGCAACGATGGTGATGGTGGCGGCGATGCAGAAGGCGAACTCGGTCGATCCGGCGAAGTACCTGCCGGAACTGGCCAAGATCAGCTATGACGGCGTGACCGGCAAGATCAGCTTCGACCCGAAGGGTGACATCAAGGACGGCGCGTTGACGCTGTACACCTACAAGGGCGGCAAACGCGAACAGATGATGGTCGTCAAGTGATCGAGTGATCCGGGCCGGCCCGCCGCGCGGGGGCCGGTGCAGATCGCCGAAAGGGCGCCCGCGGGCGCCCTTTTTTCGTCCACGATGCGCCATTTGTGTGCGCTGCCGTGAACACGGTCACGGGCCGCAGCGGGGCCGTGCGGCTTCGTCGCCCGTGTGCCGCCGTCCGGCGCCGGCCACTGGCGAGGCTCGGGCCGGGATGCTGAACTGTGCGCACTTCCAGTCCGATCGCGCCCGACGGGCGCCCAGCGCAGATGCAAACGGTTCACACCCTGATCGACGGCATGCCGGTGACCTCCGAGCTGATCGAGCGCTTCGAGCGTCTGGACCGCGGTCAGGATGACGCGGGCCCGCGCCTGAACGCGGACGAACGCGCGCTGTACGACGCATGGAAGGCGCTCAGGGCCCGGCGCACACAACCGGCCGCCGCCAGGACCCGCGCCGCCAAGCGCTGACCGGTTCGCAGCGCTTGTCAGGCCCGCACTGCGGGCCCCGCCGCGTCGTTGGCGACGCGAGGCCTGCGCCTCAGTCGTCCCCCGGCGGCAGCGCGGCGATCCGCTGCCAGGTGTCGATCACCGTGTCGGGGTTCAGCGAGATCGACGAGATCCCCTGCTTGGTCAGCCACTGCGCCAGGTTCGGGTGATCCGAAGGTCCCTGCCCGCAGATGCCGACGTATTTGCCGGCCTTGCGGCACGCCTGGATCGATCGCTGCAGCAGCGCGAGCACCGCGGGATCCCGTTCGTCGAAACCCTCGGCGACCAGCCCGGAGTCGCGATCGAGCCCGAGTGTGAGCTGGGTCAGATCGTTGGAGCCGATCGAGAAACCGTCGAAGAACTCCAGGAACTGGTCGGCCAGGATCGCGTTGGACGGCAGTTCACACATCATGATGATGCGAAGCCCGCCCTGCCCGTCCGGACCCGCGCCGTCGCCGCGCCGCAGGCCGTTGCGGGCCAGCAGTTCGACCACCGAGGAGGCCTCGCGCACGGTACGCACGAACGGCACCATCAGTTCGACGTTGGTAAGCCCCATGTCGTTGCGAACCCGCTTCATCGCCTCGCACTCGAGCTCGAAGCACTCGCGGAAACTCGCCGCGATGTAACGCGAGGCGCCCCGGAAGCCGAGCATCGGGTTCTCCTCCTCGGGTTCGTAGCGCGAGCCGCCGATCAGCTTGCGGTATTCGTTGGACTTGAAATCCGAGAGACGGACGATCACCGGCTTGGGCCAGAACGCGGCGGCGATCGTCGCCACACCCTCGGCGACCCGTTCGACGTAGAACGCCCGCGGGGTCGCGTGGCCACGGGCGATGCTCTCTACCGCCTTGCGCAGGTCCGCATCCACGTTCGGATAGTCGAGGATCGCCTTCGGGTGGATGCCGATGTTGTTGTTGATGATGAATTCGAGGCGCGCCAGGC
Source organism: uncultured Burkholderiales bacterium (assembly GCA_902826305.1). Classification (GTDB taxonomy): domain Bacteria; phylum Pseudomonadota; class Gammaproteobacteria; order Burkholderiales; family Burkholderiaceae_E; genus CADEEH01. The sequence goes on along the minus strand of CADEEH010000296.1, from coordinate 1,499 downwards.
CGACACCATCGTTCGGAATCTGCGAGAACTCGAACGCGAGCTGCGGATTGCCGACGTTCATCATGATCTTGACCGGCAGCGGCGGCAGCGCACCACCGGACTGTTCGGACACCTCGGTCTCGAGCAGGCCGTCGTAGACATAACCGGTGTCGCCTTCGGCGCAGGAGACCGTGACCAGCGCGCCGTCGGCAAGCCGATGGGTCGCGTCGCCGCAGCCGACCACCGCCGGGATACCGAGCTCGCGCGCGATGATCGCCGCGTGGCAGGTACGGCCGCCGCGGTTGGTGACGATCGCCGCGGCCCGTTTCATCACCGGCTCCCAGTTCGGATCGGTCATGTCGGTCACCAGCACGTCGCCGGGCTGCACCCGATCCATCTGCGAGGCGTCGGCGACGATGCGCACCGGACCGGCACCGATGCGCTGGCCGATCGCCCGGCCGGAGGCGAGACGGTCCGACGAACCCTTGAGCTTGAAGCGAAGCTGCCTTCCCTCGCTGCGCTGCGACTTCACCGTCTCGGGGCGGGCCTGCAGGATGTACAGGCGCCCGTCGACGCCGTCCTTGCCCCATTCGATGTCCATCGGCCGCCCGTAGTGCCGCTCGATGATCGTCGCATAACCGGCCAGTTCGACCACCTCGGGGTCGGTGAGTGAATACCGGTTGCGCAGTTCGTTCGGTGTGTCAACGGTGACCACGCTGCGGCCCACCGTCGTCTCCTCGCCGCCACCGCCCGGTGGCGCGAACTCCATCCGGATCAGCTTGCTGCCCATCTGGCGCCGGATGATCGGCAGCTTGCCGGCCGCGAGCATCGGCTTGTGGACGTAGAACTCGTCCGGATTGACCGCGCCCTGCACGACGGTCTCGCCCAGGCCGTACGAACTGGTGATGAAGACGACGTCGGGGAATCCGGACTCGGTGTCCATCGTGAACATCACACCGGCCGCACCGACATCGGAACGCACCATCCGCTGCACACCGGCCGACAGCGCGACCGTCTCGTGGGCGAACCCCTTGTGGACCCGGTACGAGATCGCACGGTCGTTGTACAGCGACGCGAACACGTGCCGGATCCGGTCGAGCACCGCGTCGACACCGACCACGTTCAGGTAGGTTTCCTGCTGGCCCGCGAACGAGGCGTCGGGCAGGTCCTCGGCGGTGGCCGACGAGCGCACCGCCACCGAGATCTCGGCACCCTCGGCCAGGGTCTCGAAGTGCTCGCGGATCTCGGTCTCGAGCCGGGCCGGCAGCGGCGCGGCGACGATCCAGTCGCGGATCTCCGCGCCGCAGCGGGCGAGCGCCTTGACGTCTTCGGTGTTCAGGCCCTGGAGCCGCTCGGCGATCCGGGTCGTCAACCCGCTGTCGGCGAGGAAATCACGATAGGCTTGGGCCGTGGTGGCGAAGCCACCGGGCACCCGCACGCCGGAGGCGGCGAGCTGGCTGATCATTTCCCCGAGCGAGGCGTTCTTGCCGCCGACCGACTCGACGTCGGTCATGCGCAAC
>CADEEH010000295.1 GCA_902826305.1 uncultured Burkholderiales bacterium | reverse complement strand
AACCTGCGACCAACGGATTAAAAGTCCGCTGCTCTACCGACTGAGCTAACGACCCCGGGGGAGACTTGCGCAAGCACCCGAGTGGCCGCCTGTCGCAGAGCCCGCGATTATAGGGAATAGGGCAACCCGCGGCAAATCGACGGGCGCCGCTTCAGGCCATCCGCTCCACGCGCCAGATCTGGTATCGCAGCGCGATCATCGAGCCGGCGATGATGGAGAGGAACGCGACCAGCGAGCCGACCGCGAGGGTCGACATGCCCGACAGGCCCTGGCCGACCGTGCAACCGAGTGCCGTGACGCCGCCGATGCCCATCAACGCGCCGCCGACCAGGTGATTGCCGGTGTCTTCGGCGTCGCGGAACCCCTCCCAGCGAAAGCGCCCCATCGCCAGCGCGTAGGCCATCGAGCCGGCGATCGTCCCTGCCACCGCGGCGATGCCGGTCGAGACGAACTTGCTCTTGTCGCTCCAGAACATCAGCAGTTCGAGTGTGTAGGCGATCGGCGCGACGAAGGTGAACGATTCCGGCCGACCGGAGTTCGTGCCGACGAAGGCCTCCTGCAGCGTGTCCGGGTGTTCGGCGACGTGACCGATCGAACCGGTCACGAACCAGCCGCCGGCGATCACCAGGCCGACGACCAGTGACGACAACATCGGGTCGAGACGGCGGAATTCGCGCCCGGCGAGTGCGAACGCGATCAGGCCCAGGCCGATGAACAGGCCGAAGGCGATGCGCATCATCGGCACCGCGTTCGGATCGCTTCCGGCGACGATTCGCGGCAGGTCCTGCCCCGGTCGGATCTGCACGTTCACCGGCTCGATCAGATCGACCCGCAGCACGCCGAACACGCCACGCAGCGTCATGTACGCGAACAGGCCGAGCACGATGAACACCGTCAGCGACTTCAGCGAGCCGCCGCCGACGCGGACCAGGGTCTTGCTGCCGCAACCGGAGGCCAGCACCATCCCGAACCCGAACAGCAGCCCGCCGACGACATAGGCCAGCCAGCTGAACGTGGGCCCGGTGTAGATCGCCTTCGACAGGTCGACCAGCCCGGCGGCGCCGAGCAGCTGGGTGGCGACGATGCCGACGCCGATCGCCCCCAGCCACATCCGCATCCGGGTCCAGTCGCCGATGTTGACGATGTCCGACACGGCACCCATCGTGCAGAAGTTGGTCCGGTTCATCACCGCGCCGAGCACTGCACCGAGCGCGAACGTGATCCAGACGACGGTTCGCTGCAGTGATGGGATGTCGAGATCGGGCACTTGCCGCGCTCAGGCGTAGCGGGTGGGGTCGGGCACGCCGGCGGCGGCGAATCCGTCGCGGCGAAGCCGGCACGATTCACAGGCGCCGCAGGCCCGGCCGTCGGCATCGGCCTGATAACACGAGACGGTCAGCGCGAAGTCCACACCCAGCCGCGAACCCTCGTGGATGATCCGTGCCTTGCTCATCGCGATCAGCGGCGCGATCACACGCAGCGTCTCGCCTTCGACGCTGGCGCGGGTCGCATTGTCGGCCAGTGCCTGGAACGCCGCGACGAACTCGGGGCGGCAGTCCGGATAACCGGAGTAGTCGACCGCGTTGGCGCCGAAATGGATCTCGCGCGCGCCGAGCACCTCGGCCCAGCCGAGTGCGAGCGAGAGCATGATCGTGTTGCGGGCGGGCACGTAGGTGACCGGGATGCCCGCGCCGTGGCCGCTCGTCGGTACCGGGATCGACGGATCGGTCAACGCCGATCCGCGCTCGCCCGTCAGCAGCCGGCCGATGTCGAGCTCGACGATCTCGTGCCGGGCCGCTCCCGCCGCCCGGGCGACGCGGCGGGCCGCGTCGAGTTCGGCCCGGTGCCGCTGGCCGTAGGCGATCGACAGGCAGAAGGTCTCGCGCCCGGCCTCGCGCGCCAGCGCGAGCACCGTCGCCGAATCGAGACCACCCGAGAGCAGCACGACCGCGCGCGGCGGCTGGGCGGCGCCGCTCACTTGAGCGCGGCGAGCCGGTCTTTGGCCATCTGCGTGGCCGCGGCGTCCGGGTACTTGGCGACCACGTCCTCGAGGGTCTTGCGGGCGGCGCGACGATCGCCGCTCTCGGCCTGGGCAAGTCCCATGTTCAGCATCGCATCCGGGGCCCGCGGACTGTCCGGGTGCTTCGCGAGCAGGGTCGAGTGGGTGGTGATCGCGGCTTTGTAGTCCTTCAGCGCGAAGTGCCCGCTGCCGATCCAGAACAGGACGTTGGCCGAATAGGCGCTGTCCGGGTAGCTGCGCTGGAACCCCTGGAACGCATTGACCGATTCGCGGAAATCACCGGCCCGGAACTGCGCGAGCGCCGCTTCGTACGTGCGACGTTCGGTCTGGTCGACGGTGACATTCTGGCCGTCGATGCTGACCCCGACCGGTTCGAACTTACGCAGCCGTCCGTCGACATCGGTGAACATGTCCTTCTGGCGGCGCTGGGTCTGCGACAGCTCGTTGGACTGCACCTCGATCTGGCCGCGCAGCCGCGCGATCTCCTGCTTCAGGCCGTCGATCTCGCCTTGCAGCTGCAACTGGCCGCGACTGGTCTGCTCGATGCGGTCCAGGCGCGCGTTCATCTCGTCGATGCGCCGGATCTGCGCGTCGACACGGGCTCGCAGGTCGAGGATCGCCTTGCGGGCCTCGTCGTCGCCGAACAGCGCGTGCGCGGGCGCGGCGGCCAGCGCCAACACCAGTGTCAGGCCGGCCGCGCTCGCGGCCCGTTTCAGCGTCATGGCGATCCGCCGTTTTTTCACTGGTAGGACAGGTCGGTGCGACGATTCTGCGCCCAGGCGGCCTCATCGGTGCCCGACGACTGCGGCTTTTCCTCGCCGAAGCTGACCGCCTCCATCTGCGACTCGGTCACCCCCAGGCTGGACAGCGCGCGGCGGACGGCTTCTGCACGCTTCTGGCCGAGGGCCAGATTGTATTCGCGGCTGCCGCGCTCGTCGGTGTTGCCCTGCAGGACGACGCGCCGGCCCTTGTTGGCGACCAGGTATCGGGCGTGCGCCTCGACGGTCGGGCGGAACTCGTCCTTGATCACGAAGCTGTCGAAGTCGAAGTAGATGCTGCGTTTGGCCAGCGCCGGGTTGGTGTTGAGTTCGTCGCGCTGCGCCGGAACCTCGACCGGTGTCACCGTCCGCGAACCGCTGCCGGCACCCGAGGCCGAGGCATCGTCGGGTTTCGTGCCTTCGCCGCGCTGCTCGATCTTGGCGCCTTCGCTTTCATCGAGCTTGGTGCTGGCGCAACCGCCTGCCACGGCGAGGATGGCCGAGATCAGCACGAGTTGGACGGTCT
>CADEEH010000294.1 GCA_902826305.1 uncultured Burkholderiales bacterium | reverse complement strand
GCGCGGGCGCGGCGGTATCCCGCCGCGCTCGAAGAGCGTGCCGGTCTACTCGACCGTCACGCTCTTCGCCAGGTTTCTCGGTTTGTCCACATCCGTCCCCCGGACGAGGGCTGTGTGATACGCCAGCAACTGCAGCGGCACCACGTGCAGGATCGGCGACAGCAACCCGGCGTGGTCGCCGAGGTTGATGATGTTGACGCCGTCGGACGGTTCGATGTGGGTGTCACGGTCGGCGAAGATGAACAACTCGCCGCCGCGGGCGCGGACTTCCTGCAGGTTCGACTTCAGTTTTTCGATCAGCGAGTCGTTCGGTGCGACGACCACGACCGGCATGAAGCGGTCGACCAGCGCGAGCGGACCGTGTTTCAGTTCGCCGGCGGCGTAGGCTTCCGCGTGGATGTAGCTGATCTCCTTCAGCTTCAGCGCACCTTCCATCGCGATCGGGAAGTGCACGCCGCGGCCGAGGAACAGGGCGTGGTGGCGCGGGGCGAAGCGGTTGGCCCAGTGGCGCACGGCGGGTTCACACTCGAGCACCTTCTGCACGGCGGCGGGCAGGTGGCGAAGCTGCGGCAGCAGTTCGCGTTCGCGCTCCAGTGTCAGGCGGCCGCGGGCCTTGGCGAGCACCAGCGTCAGCACGAACAGCGCCGCGAGCTGGGTGGTGAACGCCTTGGTCGAGGCGACGCCGATCTCCGGGCCCGCGCGGGTCAGGAAGTTCAGTTTCGAGCCGCGCACCAGCGCCGATTCGGCGACGTTGCACACGGACAAAGTGTCCTTCAGGCTCAGCGAGTTCGCGTGTTGCAGGGCGGCCAGCGTGTCGGCGGTCTCGCCGGACTGCGAGATCGTCAGCACCAGGGTGTCCGGCTGCGGCACCGAGTCGCGGTAGCGGTACTCGCTGGCGATCTCGACCGCGGTGGGCAGCTTGGCGACACTTTCCAGCCAGTACTTGGCGACCAGGCCGGCGTGGAAACTCGTGCCGCAGGCGATGATCAGCACCTGGCGGGTCTTCTTGAAGATCGGTTCGGCGTCGCTGCCGAACAGGCTCGACGACAGCGAGCGGGCGTGGGTGACCATCTCGAGTGTGTTGGCCAGCGCACCCGGCTGCTCGAAGATCTCCTTCTGCATGTAGTGCGAGTACTTGCCGAGTTCGATCGCGTCGGCCGAGAGCTGGCTCTCGATCACCGGACGACCGACGACCGAGCCGTTGCGATCGACGATCGAATAACCGTCCAGGCGGATCTCGACGACGTCGCCTTCTTCCAGGTACGCGACATGGCGCGTGACCTGCAGCAGCGCCGAGGTGTCGGAGGCGAGGAAGTTCTCACCCTTGCCGGAGCCGCCGTTGCCCAGGCCCAGCAACAGCGGCGAGCCCTTGCGGGTGCCGACGCAAGTGTGCGGTTCACTCTTGCAGATCGCGGCGATCGCGTAAGCGCCTTCGAGTTCGCGGGCGGTGGCCTGCACCGCCTGGAACAGCCGGAACCCCTTGGCCAGGTACGAGTGCAGCAGGTGCGCGATGACTTCGGTGTCGGTCTGCGAGGTGAACTCGTAGCCCTCGCCCTTGAGCCGAGCGCGCAGGTCCTCGTGGTTCTCGACGATGCCGTTGTGCACGACCGAGACCTCGATGCCGCCGCGCGAGGAGATGTGCGGATGGGCGTTGTCTTCGGTGACGCCGCCGTGGGTGGCCCAGCGGGTGTGGGCGATGCCGGTCGGGGACTCGGCCTTCGCTTCGGCGGCGCGGGCTTCCAGGTCGGCCACGCGACCGACCGCGCGCACGCGATGCAGGCCGCCGCTGATCACCGCGAGACCGGCGGAGTCGTAGCCGCGGTACTCGAGTTTCTTCAGGCCCTCGATCAGGATCGGGACCACGTTGCGTTGCGCTACCGCGCCGACGATGCCGCACATAGGACTGACCTTCCAATATCGTTGTTCGGGGGCCGGGCGCCACGGACGGCGCGCCCCGCCGGAAAACTCACTTGCTTTTCTTGACCGGACGTTTCCAGGACTCGATCGTCGTCTGCCGCGCCCGCGAGATCGTCAGCTTGTCGGCCGGTGCATCCGATACCAGCGTCGTGCCGGCGCCCAGCGTGGCGCCCCGGCCGACCCGCACCGGCGCCACCAGTTGGGTATCGCTGCCGATGAACGCGTCGTCCTCGATCACGGTCTGGTACTTGTTGGCGCCGTCGTAGTTGCAGGTGATCGTGCCGGCGCCGATGTTCACGCGCTGGCCGACGACCGCGTCGCCGACATAGGCCAGGTGGTTCGCCTTCGAATATGCGGCCATCTTCGTGTTTTTCATCTCCACGAAGTTGCCGACGTGAGCATGTTCGCCCAGCACGGTGCCCGGGCGCAGCCGCGCGTACGGGCCCACGCGTGCACCGGCACCGATCTCGGCGCTGTCGACATGGGTGAACGGCATCAGTTCGGCGCCGGCGGCGATCGTCGCGTCGCGGATCACGCAGTTGGCCCCGATCTTCGCGCCGTCGGCGATCGTGACGGTGCCTTCGAACACGCAGTTGACGTCGATCGACACGTCACGCCCGCAGGTGAGCGAGCCGCGGATGTCGATGCGCGCCGGGTCGGCCAGCATCACGCCGGCTTCCATCAGCGAGACCGCGAGGTTGCGCTGGTGGATGCGCTCGAGTTCGGCGAGCTGGACCTTGCTGTTGACGCCGTCGGCCTCCCAGGTGGCCGACGGTTGCGAGGAGACCACCTCGATGCCGTCCCTCACCGCGCAGGCGACGACGTCGGTCAGGTAGTACTCCTTCTGTGCATTCGTGTTCGACAGCGAGCCGAGCCACGTCGCCAGGTGCCGGCTCGGCAGCACCATGATCCCGGTGTTGATCTCGGTGATCGCGCGTTCGGCTTCACTCGCATCCTTCTGTTCGACGATGCGCACGATCCGGCCGGCCTCGCGGACGATCCGGCCATAGCCGGTGGGGTCGGGCAGGTTCACCGTCAGGATCGCGAGTCTGTCGGTGCCGGCCGCCGCGAGCAGCGTGTGCAGCGTCTCGGCGCGGGTCAGCGGCACGTCGCCGTAGAGCACCAGCGTGGGTTGGGACGGATCCAGGTGGGGCAGCGCCTGCATCACCGCGTGCCCGGTGCCCAGCTGGGGTTCCTGCTTGACCCAGGTCAGGTCGGCCGCGGCCAGTGTCTTCGGCACGATCTCGCCGCCATGACCATAGATACCGATGAGCCGCGCGGGATTCAATGTCCGGGCACAATCGAGGACGTGCGCCGCCAGGGCCTTGCCGGCGATCGGATGCAGGACCTTCGGCAGGTCCGACTTCATCCGCTTGCCCATCCCGGC
>CADEEH010000293.1 GCA_902826305.1 uncultured Burkholderiales bacterium | reverse complement strand
GGCATCGTGCAGCGCGCCCTCGGCATCCCCACCGACATGTTCACCTGCATCTTCGCGCTTGCACGCACCGTCGGCTGGATCTCGCAGTGGGGCGAGATGATCTCCGAACCCGATCAGAAGATCGGCCGCCCGCGCCAGCTGTTCACCGGCGCGGTCCGGCGCAAGGTCCAGCCGATCGCGCAGCGCTGATCGCGACGTGTCGGCGGCGGACCGGTCGGCGGAGCACGGGTCGGCCGCGACGTCGCCGGCGCCCGGCGTGCGCGAGCTGGGCTGCCAGCGGGCCGAATTCTCGCTGCCGACCGACATCCATTACCTGAACTGCGCGTACATCGGCCCGCTGCCGCGGCGGGTCGAGGACGCCGGGGTGGCCGAACTGCGTCGCAAGGCCTGCCCGACGTCGATCACCGCCCGCGATTTCTTCGAGCCGGCCGAACAGGCGCGGCGGCTGTGTGCGCAACTGGTCGGCGCCGATGCCGAGCACATCGCGCTGGTTCCTTCGGTCGCCTATGCGGTGGCCGGCGTGGCGGCGCAGGTCACGCCGCGGCGCGGTGGCAACGTCGTGCTGCCGCAGGCGCAGTTCCCGAGCACGGTCCACGCCTGGACGCGCTGGCGCGAGCACGGGGTCGAAGTCCGGTTCGTGCCGCCTCCGCCCGACGCCGAGCCGCGCGCGGCGGGCTGGAGCCGGCGCCTGGCCGAAGCGATCGACCCCGACACGCTGGTCGTCGCGGTCGACACCGTGCACTGGACCGATGGCACCCGCTTCGACCTGGCGACAATCGGCGCCCGCGCACGCGAGGTCGGTGCGGTCTTCATCGTCGACGCGACACAGAGTGCCGGCGCGGATCCGGTCGATGCCGCCGCCATCGGGGCCGACCTGCTGGTCGCCCACGGCTACAAGGCGATGCTGGCCGGCCACGGTCTCGGCTTCGCCTGTTATTCGGAGCGGATGCTCGGCTTGCGACCACTCGAGGACAACTGGCTGATGCGGCGAGGCGCCGAGGACTTCGCGCGGCTGGTCGACTATCGCGACGACTACGCGGCCGGCGCCCGACGATTCGACGGCGGTTCGCGCGCTTCGCCGGTGCTGCCCCGGATGCTCGCCGAAGCCGTGCGGATGCTGCTCGACTGGGACCCGGCCGCGATCCAGCGCCACTGCGCCAGGATCAGCCGTGGCCTGCAGGAGGACGCCCGCGCGCTCGGACTGTCGCTGGCGCCCGCGGGTGAACGGGCCGCCAACATCTTCGGCCTGCGCCTGCCCGCGGGGGTGGACGCCGAACACCTGCGCTCGACGCTCGCCCAGGCCCGGGTGCACGTGTCGATCCGGGGTGATGCGATCCGGATCTCGCCGCACGTCTACAACGACGAAGCCGACCTGGCTGCCCTGTCCGCCGCGCTGGCCGCCGGACTGGGCCGCTGACCTTCGGCACGGGTCCTGCGACCCGGTGTGCCCGGTGCGCGGGGCACAGGACCCGTTGCGACCGGGGCGTGTGTCCTGACGCGCTCGGCGCGTCCCCCCGCGCGTTCCCCCTGCGCGTCTTCACTGCGCGTGTCCCCCGCCACGGACCGTCCATCCGGCCGATCCCCCGGTTACCGACCGACACAATGAATATTCTTGTGTTCTCGGCCAAAATGGGAAAAACTTCCATTTCATTTCCGGCGTCGGGCCCGATCATGCGACGGACCCCGGCACGCCGCCGCTCCCCTGGACTCCTGGAGACCTCGATGACCACGTTCCTTCGTACCCGGCTCGCCGCTCTGGCCGGCGCCGTCTGGTTGTTCGCCGCCTGTGGCGGAGGCGGCGGATCCGGCGGCACGGCCGCCGTCGCCGACAACGACGAATCGGTCAGCGGCATCGTGACCGGCTTCGGCAGCGTGCTGGTCGACGGCGTGCGCTACGACGACAGTGCCGCGCGGGTGATCCGCGACGAGGATCCGTCGCAGCCACGGGACGTGTCCTCGTCGGAGGTGAAGCTCGGCATGCGGGTCGAGCTCGAGAGTTCCGGTTCGCAGGCGCGGACGATCGCCTTCGGGGCCGAGGTCGCCGGCCGCATCACGTCGCTCGTTGCCGGCGGATTTGTCGTCGCCGGCCAGACGGTCAAGGTGTCGGACGACCCGTCCTCGCCGACGGTGTTCGACGATGTCTCCGGGCTGTCGGCACTGGTGGTCGGCGATCGGGTCGAGGTGCACGGGCAACGTGATGCGGCCGGTGTGGTCATCGCCTCGCGGATCGAGCGTCGGAACGGGGCATCGGTGCCGTTCGTCCGCGTCGTGGGTTCGGTCGGTGCGCTCGATGCGGCCGGGTCGTCCTTCAGACTCGGTGCGCTGCGTGTCGACTATGCGTCGGCGCGGCTGTGGCCGACGGGCGCGATCCTGGCCGACGGCCTGCGGGTCGTGGTGTGGAGCGACGCGGCGCCGGTCGGCGACGTGCTGACGGCGAAGGTGATCCGGGTCAAGCAGCTGCAGCCCGAGGCCAATGACCGGATCCGCATCGGCGGTCGCATCCGCGCGCTGGATGCGACCGCGCGCACCTTCTCGCTGGACGGCGTGCCGGTCGACGCCTCGGCGGCCGTCTACGCGCGCGGTACCGCCAACGATCTCGCTGACGGACGGCGGGTGCATGTCCGCGGCACCTGGAACAACGGCCGGCTGCTCGCCACCGAAGTCCGGTTCTTCCGCGACCAGGGCGATGGCGAGGCCGAGATGACCGGGCAAGTCACCCAGTTCGTCAGCCCCGCCAGCTTCACGGTGCGGGGCGTGCCGGTCGACGCGTCGGGCGCAGGCGTCGAGTTCGAGAACGGCACGGCGGCGTCACTCGCCGACGGCGCGCTGGTCAAGATCCACGGCTCGGTGCAAGGCGGGGTCGTCAGGGCGCGTGAAGTGGAGTTCCTCACCGCGGCACGCAGCGGCTCTTAGCACCGGATCGGCGGATCGGCCGGTGCCCGCGATGACTGTGTGTCATCGCGGGTTCTTTTTTCCGGCCGGCGTTTGCGCAATGCGGCATCGATGGTAAGCTGGCCGTCCATCGCCAAAGTTCATCTATGACGTAAATCCCGCTGTTCATAGCCAGGTAACGCACGTCCGCGCCGGAAACCGGTGCAGCCGTCGTCGGGACCTCGGCCTGCACAACGTCAGGCCGCTGGTCACCGAACCTCTTTGACGAGAAACTCGCCAAGAAAGGTCACTACCATGCTCAAAGCGTTCCAGTCGAACTCGTATCTGTTCGGCGGCAACGCCCCCTACGTCGAGGAACTCTACGAGAGCTACCTCAACAACCCCGGCTCGGTGCCGGAGGCGTGGCGGGCGTACTTCGACAACATGCAGGCCGTTCCCGCGGCCGACGG
>CADEEH010000292.1 GCA_902826305.1 uncultured Burkholderiales bacterium | reverse complement strand
GTCGCGCAGTACAACCGGGAGAGCTTCAACCTGGAGCAGGTCGACGTGCTTCGCGGTGGCGCGTCGATGCTGTTCGGACGCGGCTCGGGGGGTGTCATCAACCAGGTCAGCAAGGTGCCGCTTCGAACCGATCGCGGCAGCGTGTCGGCGACCGTCGGCAGCGACAGCTACGCACGGGTCACCGCCGACCTGAACCGGGTGTTGACCGAGAACCTGTCGCTGCGCCTGAACCTGATGAAGACCGATGCCGGCAGCACACGCGACGTCGTCGAAAGCCGACGCGAAGGCATCGCCCCGACACTCGCGTGGCGGATCACGCCGAACGACGAGTTCGTGATCGGCTACTACTACGTGAAGACCGACAACACACTCGACTACGGCGTGCCCTACTACAACTTCGCGCCACTGGACGTGCCGGCGAACCGTTTCTACGGTACCGGCAGCGACTTCGAGCGCAACAGGACGGAGATGCTGACCGCGCGCTACACGCATCGCTTCGGTCCGGACACCGGGATCCGCACGGTCCTGCGCGCCGCGCAATACGAACGCGACCTGTGGGGCGTGGCGCCGCGGCTCAACGCACAAAGCCTGGCCACCACCGGCGGCATCCTGACGCCGGACACGCTGCTCAACAGGCAACGGCAGGCACGCGGCGGCGAGGAATCGACCCTCACCAGCCAGACCGACTTCACGACGAAGCTGCACGCCGCGGGCATGCGCCACGAGATCCTCGCCGGGCTGGAACTGCTGAAGGAGAAGGCCGGACGCTGGAGCTACAACGCGATCACGAATGCGGTCGCGCCGGCGACCACCGTCGGCAACCCGAATCCGGACGATCCGCTGCCTGCGGGTTATGGCAACCGGATCCGCAACCAGCAGGTCGACTACGACGGCACCTCGGTCGGTCTCTACGCGCAGGATATGGTCGAGGTGCTGCCGGGCTGGAAGGTGCTGGCGGGTGTGCGTCACGATCGGCTCGATGCCGACTACACCAACGGCGCGAAGGTCGACTACAACGAGAACAGCTGGCGTGCCGGCATCCTGAAACAGCCGGACCCGTTCACGACGTACTACCTCAGCTACGGTGACACGTTCAATCCGACCGCGGACCTGTACCAGTTCAGCACCGCGACCGCGGTGTTCCCGGCGGAGCGCTCACGCACGATCGAACTGGGTGCGAAGTGGGACCTGGTCGACGCCGGCCTGTCGCTGCGCGCGGCGATTTACCGGGCGACGAAGACCTGGGAACGCAACACCGACATCGACTCGGCGGGCACGGCGCAGTTGCTGTCGAGCAGGCGCCACACCGACGGCGTCGAGTTCGAGGTGTCCGGCGCGATCACCCAGGCCTGGCAGGTGTTCGCGGGCCTGGCGCTGATGCGGGCCGAGGTCGACGACCCGGCGCCGAACAGCAACCCGAACTACGTCGGCCTGCGACCGCGCAACACGCCGCCCTACACATTCAATCTGTGGACGACCTACCGGGTGGCCCCCGGCTGGCGCGTCGGCGGCGGCGTCGATGCCAAGGGATTCCGCTACGCCTATGGCGCGACCGGCACCGGCACCACGCCGATCCAGCCCAACGTCGTTCCCCGGTTCTACCGTGTCGACCTGATGGCCGCCTACGAACAGCCGCGCTGGGCGATGCGCCTCAACTTCCTGAACCTGCAGGACAAACGCTACTACGACAGCGTCTACGACAGCGGCGGCCACGTGGTGCCGGCGATCGGCCGGACGGTGCTGCTGACCGGGGAGTACAAGTTCTGATGCAGACATGGGTTGCGGCCGTGCCGCGTCGTCGATCGGACGAGTGATGATGATCCATCTCGAACAGGTGCTCGACGCCGCCGCGGTGACCCGCTGCCGGGAACTGCTGGCCGCGTCGCGCTGGTGCGACGGCCGGATGACCGCGGGCCTGCAGTCGGCCCGGGTCAAGAACAACGAACAGCTCGGCGAGGACGAACGGCACCTGCCGGCGTTGCGCGGCGAGATCCTGCGTGCGCTGCAGCGTCACGCGACCTTCGTCGCCGCGGCGATCCCGCGCCGGATCTACCCGCCGCTGTTCAACCGCTACGGCGGGCGGACCAACGCGTTCGGCAATCACGTCGACAATGCGATCCGCAACCTGCCCGACGGTTCGGCGGCGATCCGCACCGATGTCTCGTGCACCGTGTTCCTGAGCCGGCCCGACGAATACGACGGTGGCGAACTGGTGATCGAGGACACGTTCGGTTCGAAGGTGGTCAAGCTGCCGGCCGGTGATGCGGTGCTCTATCCGTCGGGCAGCCTGCACCGCGTGCAGCCGGTGACCCGTGGTGCCCGGCTGGCGAGCTTCTTCTGGGTCGAGAGCCGGATTGGCGAGGACGAGCGGCGGCGCTTGCTGTTCGAACTGGACGTGGCGATCGTCGGGCTTCAGCCGGCGGCCGGTTCGTCGGCGACGCCGCAGGTGCACGAGGCGATCCTGAAGCTCACCGGCGTGTACCACAACCTGCTGCGGCAGTGGGCGCAGGCTTGAGAGCGCCGTCCGGGCAGGCCGCGGCCCCGGTCATTGCCGCCGCGGCAGCGACGACATCGCCGATCACCACGATCGACGGACTCGCCAGGCCTTCGCGGGTCACCGTATCGGGAAGCGTCGCCAGCGTGCACACCCGATGTCGCTGTTGCGGGGTGTGTGCGCGGCTGATCACCGCCGCGGGCGTCGCGCGGTCCATGCCGCCATCGATCAACGCGTCGACGATGTCCTGGAGCCGGGCGATCCCCATGTAGATCACCAGCGTCAGGCCGCTCGCGGCCAACGCCGCCCAGTCCGGTGGCTCGGATCCTTCGCCGACATGGCCCGTCACCAGCGCGACGCCGCGTGTGCAGCGCCGATCGGTGACCGGTATGCCGATCGATGCCGGCGCGGCGATGCCGGCGGTGATGCCACCGATCACCTCGACCTCGATGCCCGCCTCGCGCAAGGCATCACATTCCTCGCCGCCACGGCCGAACACGAACGGATCACCGCCCTTGAGCCGGACCACCCGTTCGCCGCGTTTCGCCTCGGCGACCATCAGCCGGTGGATGAAGACCTGGGGTGTGCTCTTGCAGTGGCCACGTTTGCCGACGTGGATCACCCGCGCCGTGCGGCGTGTGTAGCGCAACACGCCGGGATCGACCAAGTCGTCGACCAGCACGACGGTGGCCCGACGCAACGCCCGGATCGCCTTGACGGTCAGCAGGTCCGGATCACCCGGGCCGGCGCCGACCAATGTGACTGGAAAGACGTCGCTCATGCCGCGGCCTCGCTTCGTCGAGGCTGACGCACCAGCGTGCGCACGGCCGGCAGGCAGGAGCCGCATTGCGTTCCGCAGCGCAGCCGGTCCTGGAGCTGA
>CADEEH010000291.1:1175-3426 GCA_902826305.1 uncultured Burkholderiales bacterium | reverse complement strand
GTCAGCTGGCCGACCGAGTCGCGGTTGACCGCGACTTCCATGATCACGTTGCCTTCCGGCGTGATCTGCGGCGTGACTTCCAGGCGCAGGTTCGCCTTGCGGAACGAGATCGAGGTCGCGCCGCTCGAGGTGGCCTGCTGGAACGGCAGCTCGGTACCCTGCTCGATCGTCGCCTTGCCCTGGTCGGAGGTCAGCACACGCGGGCTGGAGACCACCTTGCCGCGCTGGTCGGCTTCGAGGGCCGACAGCTCCAGGTTCAGGAAGCGGGTCAGGCTCGAGCCGAACAGGCTGATCGCGAACGTTCCGGGCGAAGCACCCGAGATCGCCGCGGCCGGCAGGTTGATGAAGTTGGTGTTGGCCAGCGCGGTCGTGCGGCCGAGGCCCTGTGCATTCAGGCCGTCGACACTGGAACCGTTCTGCGACGACAGGTCCGACACGCCGTCCAGGTTGCCCGAGACCGTGCTGTAGGTGCCCCCGATCGTGCGCGAACCGGCGCCGTACACCGGCACGTTCAGCGCGGTCGCCTGCCCGGTCACCGGATCGGTGATGCTGGTGGTCCGGTACACGGTCGACCGCAGGTCGTTGTAGCCCAGGCGCGCACCCAGGTTGCGCGAGAAGCGGTCGTCGGCCTCGACGATGCGCGCCTCGATCAGCACCTGGCGCACCGGCACGTCGATCTGCTGGATCAGCCGGCGGACTTCCTCGAGCCGTGTGCTGATGTCCTGCACGAACAGCTTGTTGGTGCGGGCGTCGATGACCGCGCTGCCGCGCTTGGACAACACACGTTGCTTGTCGTCGGCCAGCAGCTTGGACAGGTTCTCGGCCTTCTGGTAGTTGAGCTGGAAGGTCTCGGTGCGCAGCGGCTCGATCTCGGAGATCTGCTGCTTGGACTCGAGGTCCAGCTTCTCCTTGGTGGCCAGTTCCTCGCGCGGCGCGATCAGGATCACGTTGCCGTTCTTGCGCATGTCCAGGCCCTTGGACTGCATGACGATGTCGAGGGCCTGGTCCCAGGGCACGTCCTTCAGGCGCAGCGTCAGGCTGCCGGCGACCGAGTCGCTGGTGACGATGTTCAGGTTCGTGAAGTCGGCGATGACCTGCAGCAGCGCACGCACGTCGACGTTCTGGAAGTTCAGCGACAGCCGCTCGCCGCGATACTCCGGGCGCGTGCCCTGCGCAAGCTTGTTCGGGTCTTCCTTGATCGCCTTGACCTCGACGACGAACTGCGTGTCGCTCTGGTACGCGTTGTGTTCCCACAGACCCTGCGGCTCGATCACCAGGCGGGCGTTGTCGCCCTGCTGGAACGCACGCACGGCCTTGACCGGGGTGCCGAAGTCACCGACGTCGAGGCGGCGGCGCAGGTTCTCCGGCAGCTTCGAGCGCTGGAAATCGACGATCACCGACTGGCCCTGCTGGCGGATGTCCACGCCGATGCCCGGGTCCGAGAGGTCGACGACGATCCGGCCTTCACCTTCCTTGCCGCGGCGGAAGTCGATGTCGCGCAGCGCGTACGCGGCGGTCGTCGACTCGGCCTTGTTGAAACTGTAGGCGCTGGGTTGCTGCGCCGAGTTGGCCACCTGGGCCACCGGCTCGAGCGCGACGATGATCGAGTTGCCCTCGACCGTCGTCGTGTACGACAGCGCACGTTTCAGGTTCAGCACCACGCGCGAGCGGGCGCCGGTGGAGACCACCGCGACCGAACGCACGTCACCTTGCGACAGCTCGAGCGAGCTCTGGCCGGTGGCGTTGTCGGTGTCCGGGAAGTCGAGTGCGACCCGGGGCGGATTGTTCACCGAGAACCCGCCCGGAGAACCCGCGGGGGCGTTCTTCAGGTTGATCCGCAGGTAGGTGGTGGCGCCCTGCTGCGAACTCGAGATCGACTCGATCGAGTTGTTTTGTGCCCAGGCGGCCTGAGCGTACAGCGCAGTGGCCACCGTCAGGCTGGCACCGAGAAGTCTCATCACGTTCCCCGAATCAAACTGAATCATTTCCTCGTTCCTTCCTGGATCTGCAGGGAGGTCTCTCGTTCTTTCCAATCGCCGGCGGCGTCCTGGACCAGTTCCTTGAGCTTGATCTCGGCCTCGTTGACCTTGGTGATCACGCCGAAGTTCTGTCCCGCGTAGTTGCCCACGCGCGCCTGGAAGACCAGGTTGTCGACCTGCAGCAGCGCGTAGCTCTGCTTGCCGTTGGCCAGGTGGCCGACCATCTTGATCGCGTCCAGCGGATAGTTCTCGAGCGGTTCGCGGCGGCGGTT
>CADEEH010000291.1:0-1075 GCA_902826305.1 uncultured Burkholderiales bacterium | reverse complement strand
CCGCGGCCGACGCCGGCCTGGTTGATGTCCGACAGCAGCGCGTCCATCTCGGCCTTGCTCGGCAGCTGCTTCTCCAGCAGGTTCACGTACTTCTTGACCTGCGAGAGCTGCGCCTCGAGCACCGGGAGGTTCACCGCCTGCTTCATCTTGTCGGTGAACTGGGCCTTGAGCTGCTCCTCCTGCTGGCGGCCGGCATCGAGTTCCTCGATCAGGCCGCGCCAGTAGAAGGTGTAGGCCAGCGCCAGGATCACCGCGACGACGCCGGCCAGCAGCGCGCCCTTGGGCAGCGCCGGCCACAGGCCCGGGTGCCGTCCCTGCAGCCCCTGGAACTGCGCGGAGACGCGGGAGAAATCGACGTTCAGATTCAGTTTGGCCATGTCGTCTTACTTCACGCTGTTGGCGGCCTGGACCATCGACTTGCCCGGGGCCTTGGGCACCGCCGCGTTCGCATCCTTGGCGGCATTGCTCTTGACCAGCACGTTGATCGCGAACTCGAAGACCTGGCGCTGATCCTTCGAGGTGGCCGAACCGATCGTGACCGCCTTGCTCTCCATCAGGTCAGGACGCTCGAGCCACGGCGTGCGATTGGCGAAGTTGCGCCACAGTTCCGCGATGCGGTCCTGCGACTGCGCCCAGCCGATCATCGTCACCTTCTTGTCCTCCTGCTTGGCCTGCTTCAGGAAGATGCCCTCGGGTGTCTGCTTGACCAGCTCGTCCAGGATGTGCACTGGCACCGTACGGTCCGACTGCAGGGCCTCGACCGCCTGCTGGCGCGTCTTCAGGCTCTCGATCTCCTGGCGCAGCGTCGCGATCTGCTTGATCTGCTGGTCGAGCTTGGCGTTCTCGGTCTTGATGAAATCGTTGCGCTCGGTCTGGATCGAGATCTTCCCGTTGATCACCATGCCGACGGCGAACGCCGCCGCGGCGGCGGCCACCCCGGTCAGCCCGATCAGGCCGACGAATTCCTTCTTGCGCCGCTCGCGGCGCATCTCCCGGTGCGGGAGAAGGTTGATCCTGATCATGCGTCGAACCTCCGCATCGCCAGACCGCAGGCGACCATCAGCGCCGGCGCATC
>CADEEH010000290.1 GCA_902826305.1 uncultured Burkholderiales bacterium | reverse complement strand
CGTCGAAGCGCGCGATCTCGCCGCGCAGCCGCTCCGGCACCAGCTCCATCTGCGCACCCTCGTTCATCAGATGGAAATTGTCGAAGACGAAGAAGTGGGCGAGGATCTGCTCCGGCGTCAGGCCGATCGCCTTCAGCAGGATCGTGACCGGCATCTTGCGGCGACGGTCGACGCGGAAGTACAGGACGTCCTTCGGATCGAACTCGAAGTCCAGCCACGAGCCGCGGTAGGGGATGATCCGCGCCGAGAACAGCAGCTTGCCCGAGCTGTGGGTCTTGCCGCGGTCGTGCTCGAAGAACACACCCGGGGAGCGGTGCAGCTGCGAGACGATCACGCGCTCGGTGCCGTTGACGATGAAGGAACCGGTCGAGGTCATGAGCGGTATCTCGCCCATGTACACCTCCTGCTCCTTGATCTCCTTGACCGTCGGCTTGGCGGCCTCGCGGTCCATGATCACCAGCCGGACCTTGGCGCGCAGCGGCGCGGAGAACGTCAGCCCGCGCTGCTGGCATTCCTTGACGTCGAACGGCGCGTTGCCCAGGCCGTAGCCGACGAACTCCAGCCGCGCCATCTCGTTGTGCGAGCTGATCGGGAAGATCGACGTGAAGGCCGCCTGCAGGCCTTCGTTCTTGCGTGTCGACGATGCCGTGTCCGCCTGCAGGAACTGCTGGTAGGACTCGAGCTGGGTCGTCAAGAGGTACGGAACGTCGAGGACGACGCGCCGCTTGGCGAAGCTCTTGCGGATGCGTTTCTTCTCGGTGAACGAATAGGTCGTCGTTGCCATGGACTTACCGTACCTTCATGTCTGACTTGATGGGGAGCGGGAGCCGGGTGTCCGGTGCGCCGGGATCGGGATCCCGACGGGCACCGGCCGCGACACGACCCGTCGCCAGTCCGCCACGCGATGCGACGGCACGAACACGGACACCCGACCGGGTGCGCAGCGCGCACCGCAGGTCGGGGTTCGGGATCGGGCCGTCGGACAAAGTGGCGGGACTCGTCGCGATGTCGCCTTGTGGGTCTGACTGCAGATTACTTGACTTCGACCTTGGCGCCGGCATCCTCCAGTTGTTTCCGGAGGGCTTCGGCGTCGGCCTTCGGAATCGCTTCCTTGACCGGCTTCGGGGCACCGTCGACCAGATCCTTGGCCTCTTTCAGGCCCAGGCCGGTGGCGGCGCGGACGACCTTGATGACCTCGACCTTCTTCTCGCCGGCGGCCAGCAGGTTGACGGTGAACTCGGTCTTCTCCTCGGCGGCGGGTGCCGCGGCGGCGGCGGCGGCCGGGGCGGCGGCGACGGCCGCGGCAGCGGCGGACACGCCGAACTTCTCTTCCATCAGCTTGATCAGCTCGCTCAGCTCCAGCACGGACATGCCGGCGATCGCGTCGAGGATTTCACTTTTGCTCAGTGCCATGTCGAACTCCGTTATGAATCGGTTGTAGTGTTGGTATCGGGTTCCGGGTGATCAGCCTGCCGCCGCCGGTTCCTTCGCGTCGCGCACCGCTGCCAGTGTCCGGACGAACCTGCCCGGCACTTCGTTCAGCGTCCGCACGAACTGCGCGACCGGCGCCTGCATCGTGCCCATCAGTCTCGCCAGCAGCTCGTCCCGGCTGGGCAGCGAGGCCAGCGCCTTGACCGCGGCCGCGTCGAGCGGCTCGTTGGGCATGGCACCGGCCTTGAGGACCAGCTTGTCGTTGCTCTTGGCGAACTCGTTGAGCACCTTCGCGCAGGCCACGGGGTCGGCGGAGATGCCGTAGATCAGCGGACCGACGAGTTTGTCGGCCAGCGATTCGAACGGCGTTCCGACGACCGCACGGCGAGCCAGCGTGTTCTTCAGAACACGCAGGTTCACCCCCTGGCTGCGCGCCTGCTTGCGCAAGGCGGTGATGGCTTCCACTCCCAGACCACGGTACTCGGCGACGACGATCGCCTGCGCCCCCGCCATGGCGGCGGAGACGTCGGCGACCATTGCCGCTTTCTCTTCACGATTGAGACCCACGGTCCTACTCCAGTTGCGGCCCTCGGCCTTGCGGCTTCGGGCCCATGACGACCAGGCGACCGAGTGGGAGTCTTCGTACGGGTCCGGACACACACCCTCTCAGGTATGGGCCGGATCCGCCACTACAACTCTCGCTTCGGGACCGCCATCTGCGCAGGGCACCACCGGGTGTCGCCGGTGGCATTTCGGGATCCGGGCCGGGCCCGGGAACTGGTGAGCTCCCTCGCCCGGCCGGCGGCACCGCGGCCGCCGATCCCCCTGCGGTCTTTGACAACCCGCCCGCGCTGGCCGGGATCACTCCCGGTTCGTGCGGACGGCCCAAAGTTCATCGAACCCGCCTCGAGCCGCTCGCGCGGCGCTTCGAATCGGGTTCCTTCGTTCCTTGCCGCGCCCTCAGGCCGCGGCCTGTGTCGAGAACATCGCCGTATCGACCTTCACGCCGATGCCCATCGTGCTCGACACCGCGACCTTGCGCAGATAGATGCCCTTGGAGGCCGCCGGCTTGGCCCGGTTCAACGCCTCGATCAGCGCCTTCACGTTCGCCTCCAGCGCCTCGCGCTTGAACGACGCGCGGCCGATCGCCGCGTGCACGATGCCGGCCTTGTCGGTCCGGTACTGCACCTGGCCGGCCTTCGCGTTCTTGACCGCAGTGACGACGTCCGGCGTGACCGTGCCGACCTTCGGGTTGGGCATCAGGCCGCGCGGACCGAGGATCTGGCCCAGGCCACCGACGACCCGCATCGCGTCCGGCGAGGCGATCACGACGTCGAAGTTCAGGTTGCCCGCCTTGACCTGCTCGGCGAGGTCCTCCATGCCGACGATGTCGGCACCGGCCGCGCGGGCGTCGTCCGCCTTCGGGCCCTGCGTGAAGACGGCGACCCGGACCGACTTGCCGGTGCCCGAGGGCATCACGACCGAGCCGCGGACGACCTGGTCGGACTTCTTGGCGTCGATGCCGAGCTGCACCGCGATGTCGATCGACTCGTCGAACTTGGCGGTCGCGCAGTCCTTGACCATGTCGAGCGCGGCCTCCAGCGGATAACTCTTCTGCGGATCGACCTTGCCCTTGAGTGCCTTGACGCGTTTGGAAGCAGCCATCACAGACCCTCCACGGTGATGCCCATGCTGCGCGCCGAGCCGGCGATCGTGCGTACCGCCGCGTCCAGGTCGGCCGCGGTCAGGTCGGGCAGCTTGGACTTGGCGATCTCCTCGGCCTGCGCGCGGGTGATCTTGCCGACCTTGTCGGTATGCGGCTTGGGTGATCCCTTGTCGACCTTGGCCGCCTTCTTGATCAGCACCGACGCCGGCGGCGTCTTCATGATGAACGTGAAGCTCTTGTCGGCATACGCGGTGATCACCACCGGCACCGGCAGCCCGGGCTCCAGGCCCTGGGTCTGCGCGTTGAACGCCTTGCAGAACTCCATGATGT
>CADEEH010000289.1 GCA_902826305.1 uncultured Burkholderiales bacterium | reverse complement strand
GTGCGCGACGACGATGTCGCCTCGGGCATGATGGGCGTCAACGTGGTGCGCACCAAAGCCACCGCGTTCCTGATCGGCGCTTTCTATGCCGGTATTGGCGGAGGTCTATGGGCCTATTACGTCCGCTTCGTCGCAGTCGACCAGTTCACGTTGTTCCACTCGATCTGGTTCATCGCCATGATCATCGTCGGCGGCATGGGCTCGGTGACCGGCGCGCTGATCGGCGTCTTCATCATCACCGCAGTGCGCGAGAGCTTCGTCACTCTGGGGCCTAGCCTGGTTCAGAGCTTCCCCACCTTGGGCGGCGACGTGGTGTTCGCGCTGATGAACGTTTTTCTGGGCGGCATCATTGCAGCCTTTCTCATCTTCGAGCCCCGCGGCCTGATGCACCGCTGGACCATACTGAAGAGATCCTATCGCTTGTGGCCGTTCCCCTACTGAGGAACGCGACAAACGCTGGGTAGCGCAACGCATCGCACGGGAGGGTAACAGGATGAAAGTCTTCAATCGTCATAACATCGCCGGAGCGATCGCCGCTCTGGGAATTCTATCGACTGCGACTGCGGCCAGCGCGCAGACGACCTACAACATCGCCTCGATGGCCGATTTCACCGGGCCATACGCCGACGTGATGAAGGATCTGATCGGCGCGCGCCGTCCCGCCATTGAATGGTGGAACGCCGAAGTCGGCTCTAAGCTCGGTATCAAGCTCAACAGCAAGGACTACGATCACCGCTACGATGCGGCGCAGGTCGCAAGCTTGTGGCCGGGGATCAAGGCCGAACTGAACCCGATCGTCGTTCTCGGCGTGGGCGGACCTGACGTGGCTGCGCTGCAGGGCCGGCTGCCGGCCGACAAGGTCCCGATGATCATGTCCACCGCGGGCTACGGCTTCGCCTGGAAGCCCGATCCCTGGATCTTCAATCCGCGCCCAACCTATTCGCATGAAGCCGCCGCGTTCTTCGAGTGGTATCGCGGCAAGCGCGGTGGTACCGGTCCGCTCAAAGTTGCGGTGATTTCCTCGGAAGCCTCGCCTGCCTATGTCGATCAGCACAAGGGCATAGAAAAATACGCCAAGGACAACCCCGACAAGGTCGAAGTAGTCGAGATCGTCTTCACCGAAGTCCAGCCGACCGATCTGACGACGCAGATCAATCGCGTGCTGCGCAAGGGCGCCGAAGTGATCTCGATCCAGACCAATACGGCGGCGGTTGTTGCGACGAAGCGCGCCATGCAGGCTGTCGGCAAGAAGGTGCCGATTCTGATGAGCTCGCATAACGGCGTGCTCGATTCAGGCCGCGCGGTGGGGGACGTCAAGCAGATGGAAGGCGATTTCGAAGTCTATGCGATGGCGGTGCCGACCGAAGAGAAGACGCCGTCCCGTGCCTTCTTCGACATGCTGACGGCGAAGTACAACATGAAGGCACAGTGGACCGTCACCGCGGTGCAAGGCCTGGCGCAGACGCTGGTGGCCTTGCGCGCCATCGAAGCGGCGGCGGCCAAGGTGGGTGCCGACAAGATCACCGGCGAATCGATCCGCGATGCCATGCTGGCCAACGACATCAAGAGCGACCGCATCTTCTCGGTGCTGTCGGATCTCGATTTCACCAACGAGGCGCCGTTCCCGGTCAAAGGCTTGAAGGCTGGAATCGGCACGATCAAGGACGGCAAGTATGCGGCGGCCGCGCAGGATGCGCCGGTTCCCGTGCTGAACAAGTGGTAGGACAGTCGATCGGCCGGACCCTCGTGGTCCGGCCATCCCGATCCGGAGAGCGCCGTGCTTGAATTGAACAATGTCGAAGTGATCTACAGCGACGTCATCCTGGCGGTGAAGGGCATTTCGCTGAAGGTGCCCGAGGGCCAGTGCGTGACGCTGCTGGGCGGCAACGGCGCCGGCAAATCCACGACGTTGAAGGCGATCTCCAATGTCGTGCGCACGGAAGATGGGCGCGTCACCGCCGGCTCGATTAGCTTCCACGGCAAACCCATCGACAATGAAGATCCGGTGGCGGTAGTCAAAGCCGGCATCATCCATGTGATGGAAGGCCGCCGTGTGCTGCGCCATCTGACGGTGGAGCAGAATCTCATCGTCGGCGGCCACATGCAGAGCTCACTGCGGGTGGTGCGCGAGAAACTCGACAAGGTCTATGGCCATATCGGCCGGCTCGCAGCGTTGAAGGATCGCACCGCGGGCTATCTCTCCGGAGGCGAGCAGCAGATGCTGGTGATCGGCCGGGCGATGATGGCCGACCCCAAGCTGATCATGATCGACGAGCCGTCGCTTGGACTGGCGCCGCTGATGGTCGAAGAAGTGTTCGCACTGCTGCGCAAGTTGAAGGCCTCAGGCCTGACCCTGCTGATCGTCGAGCAGAACACCCGCGTCGCGCTCGACATCGCCGATTACGGCTACGTCATGGAGAACGGGCGTATCGTGCTGGAAGGTCCGGGCGAGGATCTGCGCACCAACGAAGACGTCCGCGAGTTCTATCTCGGGCTCAACCTCGGAGGTGGCCGCAACAGCTACCGCGGAGTAAAGCCATCCCGTCGGCGCAAGCGCTGGCTCGGCTGACGTGGCGCATTAGCGTCCGATAAAATGCGGCTTGCGCTTTTCTTCGAAGGCGGCAAGGCCTTCCTTCATATCGTGGCTGTGCGCGTGCACTTCGCTCGCGAGAATCTCAAGTCGCAGGGCGGTGGCGCTGGGCTGTTCCAGCCCGTCGTCGACCAAAGCCTTCATACGGCGCAGCACCAGCGGGCTTTTGGCCGCGAGCTTGGCGACTAACCGCTCGACCGCAGTGATCAGCTCGCCGTCCTCGACGACTTCGTTGACCAGACCGGGGGCGACGAGATCTGCTGCGGGCACGAACTCGCCCGTGAAGAGAAGGTATTTGGCGCGTGTCGGGCCAATCTTGCGCGGCAGTCGAACCGAACTGCCGCCGCCGGGCAACAAGCCATAATTGGCATGTGCATCGCCGATCTTGGCCGAACGGACGGCCAGCACCAGATCGCAGCACAGCACCAGCTCCAGTCCGCCGGCGAGAGCGAGACCATTCAGGGCGGCGATTACCGGACGCGGGCAGGTTTCGATACGCGTCATCATCTCCAGCACCGAATTCAGGAACGGCCCGATGGCAGCCTCAGCGCCCGGCTGGTTGCGCACGAATTTCAGGTCGGCGCCGGCACAAAAAGCCCGACCCGCACCGGTCAGGACGACAGCCTTTATCTCGCTGTCTGAAACAGCCCGGTCGAGCGCCGCGTTGACGCCTGACACCACTTCCGGCGTGAGCGCGTTCAAGGCGTCCGGCCTGTTGAGGGTGATCCACATCGCTCCGTTGCGGATTTCGGCAAGAACGGCTGAAGACATGTTGAGCCTCGGGAGTTTGATGTTTTTTGACTCGCTGGTCACTTGCTTGTTCGGGAAGTCATATCCTATAGTCGAAACAAGTTCAGGCAAGTCTTCAGCAGGCGCAGGAGCGTTTTTCGATGGGTCTTTCGATG
>CADEEH010000288.1 GCA_902826305.1 uncultured Burkholderiales bacterium | reverse complement strand
ATCCTGCTGTCGGGCGCGACGCTGCCCTGGCTGCTCGATGCCCATGACGGGCAGGACTGGCCTCTTGCATGGCTGGCCATGGGTGCGGTGGCGCTGGTCTGTGCGGCGCCCTGCGTCCGCGCAAGCGCGGCGATCGTCGTGCCGATCGATCGCCACCTGGCAGCCCGATGGTGCAGGCGTCCGTTCGCCAGCTCGCTGCTGGCTCACTTCCTTCACGGCACCGGCTACATCGCCTACATGACCTTCGTCACCGCCTGGATGACGTCCCGTGGCAGCCCGGCGCTCGATGTGTCGGTCGTCTGGGCCGTGCTCGGCATTGGCATCGTGCTGTCGCCGCTGCTCTGGCGCCTGCCGCTGCGCAGCCCGTCGGGTGGCGCGCCGCTGGCCGCCGCGCTGCTGATGTTGTCGATGGGCGCAGTGGTGCCGTTGGCGAACGGCGCCCTTCCGGCGATGGTCTCCTCGGCCGCGATGATCGGCGCGGCGGTCATGGTGCCGGTCGCCTGGGCGACGGCCTTCGTGCGCCGCGTGCTTCCGCCGGCCGCGGGCAGTTCGGCGCTGGCGACTTACACGATCGCATTCGCCGCCGGCCAGTGCGTCGGGCCGGTGGTCAGCGGCTGGATCGCCGACACGACCGGCTCGATCTCGATGGCGCTCGCCGCGTCGGCCGCGGTGCTGGCCGCAGCCGCGCTCGTCTCCCTCCGGCAAAAGGAAGTGCCATGTCCCGATACGCATTGACCGTCGCCTCTCCTCGCCCGGACGGCGCGTGGCCGGTGAACGTCGACGCCGCCGATGGCCTGAGCCCCGTGCAGCGGCTGCTGCTGCGCACGGACGGAACGCTGACCGACCTGATCGCGGTGCTGGTCGGCGAGCCGCTGCGTCTTGTCAAGATCGACCACCACGCGCGGACGGCGACCCACCCAGTCGGCGCGCTGGATCTCGGGGCAGGCGAGCCGCTGGTCGAGCGACGTATCGCGCTGCAGGGCGCACACAGCCGGACGGTGTGGCTTTATGCCGAGACGAGCATCGCCGCGGCCCGCGTGCCCGCGCCATTGCGTCGTGCGCTCGAGGCGACCGACGTGCCGCTCGGCTACCTCTGCCGCGACCACCGCCTGGAGCTGTTCAAGGAGCCGCCGACCTGGCGGCTCGGCGCGGCGGGGCACGCCGCCGGGCCTCTCGACGTGGTGCCGGAGACCGTCGTCGCCACGCGCCGGTATCGGATGTTCGTTGGCGGTCGGCCGATGGCCGAGCTGCGCGAATGCTTCGCGCCGGTTCTGTGGCGGCAATCGGTCCCGGGCGGCGTTCCAAGAACTGCAAGGCTCACGGACCGTCGGTCGACGTAGGGAATCACCGTTGCCGTCTACAGGGGCGCGAACTCGATGTAATCGCATGACAGCTGATGTTCGCCACGCGCCAGCGGCGGATGCGATCACCAGGAACGATCATGTCCGTCGAGAACGGGGCTTGGACGTCGGCGGTCGACCGATTGCCGAGCTGCGCCAGTGTTTCTCGCCGGTCCTGTGGCAGCAGTCGGTCCCGGCTGCGATATGCTCCCCCGCAGCCCGACCCCACCACCGGGAGCCACGAATGAGCAACGCCCCACTCGTCGACATCGACCCGGCCGCGTTCTGGCACGACCCCTACCCCGCGCTCGCCGCGATGCGCCGGCACCACCCGATCGCCTTCGTCCCCAAGCTCGGCGCGACGCTCTTCACCCGCCGCGCCCACATCGTCGAGCTGGAGAAGCTGACCGAGGTGTTCAGCTCGCACCAGCCGCAAGGGCTGATGAATCGCCTGATGGGCCACAACATGATGCGCAAGGACGGCGCCGAACACATCGCCGAGCGCAAGCTGATGCTCACCACGCTCGGCCCACAGGCGGTCCGCGACCTGTGGGAGCCGATCTTCCGAGCCGATGCGCAGCGTGTGCTCGACGCGCTCGTGCCGCGGCGGCAGGCCGACCTGGTGCCGGAGTACGCGATGCCGGTGTCGGCCCACGCGTTGCGCGCGCTCACCGGCCTGGTCAACATGCGCTGGCAGGACATGGACGCCTGGTCGCAGGCGATGATCGACGGCATCGCCAACTATGCCGGTGATCCGGCCATCGAGGCGCGCTGCCACGCGGCCACCGCCGGCATCGACGCCTGCATCGACGAGCGCCTGCCCGAGCTGGCGCGTGCACCCGACCGCAGCCTGCTGTCGGTGATGATGCGCGCCGGGCTGCCCGAGGCGAGCGTGCGGGCCAACATCAAGCTGACGATCAGCGGCGGACAGAACGAACCGCGCGATGCGATCGCCGGCGCGGTGTGGGCGCTGCTGGCCCATCCCGACCAGCTCGCGCGCGTCCGGCGCGGCGAGGTGTCGTGGCGCCGCGTGTTCGACGAGTACGTGCGCTGGATGTCGCCGATTGCGATGAGCCCGCGCCGCATCGCGCAGCGATTCACGGTCGACGGCGTCACGTTGGAACCCGAGGACCGGGTGTTCTTCATGTTCGGCTCGGCCAATCGCGACGAGGCGTTCTACGACGACCCGGATCGCTTCGACGTGGGCCGGGACAACAGCGGCGCACACATCGCGTTCGGCGCCGGCCCGCACTATTGCGCGGGGGCGGCGGCGTCGAAGTCGCTGATCGCGGAGGTGGCGATGCCGGCGGTGTTCGAGCGATTGCCCGGCCTTCGGATCGCGCCCGGAGCGGACGTGCACTTTGGTGGTTGGGCGTTTCGGGGGCCGCTTGCCGTGCCGGTGTGCTGGGATCGAAGCTAGACCCGGCGCCGGATACACGACGCCAGGCACGGCGAGACCGAATGCGACACCTCAGGGCGCCGGCACCGTGCCCGCCCCGACCAGCATCCGACAAGGTCCGACGAAACCCTCGTCCGTCTCGAACCGCGACAGCGAGGATTCGATGTCGATCCAGGTCCGGTCGCGCTCGGCCGGCGACAACGACGCCATCATCTGGTGCAGCGCGCCGAACGATTCCCGCTGGAACCGGACACACTCGGCAGCGCTCGGCAGCCGGACCGGCGAATCGACCTCGCGCACTTCGACCTCGCGCAGCCCGGCCGCGGCGAGCGTCCGCGCGAGCACACCGTCGCCACCGAGCGAGAACGGTCCGGGCTGGCCCGGGAGCGGCGGGGGCAGGTTCGCGCGTTCGCGGATCAGCCGGATCGGCATCGAGAAGAACGCGTTGCTCTCCGGCGTCGCATAGGTGACCACCGAGATCCTGCCGCCCGGCTTGAGCGCGCGACGCATGCCGGCCAGCGCACGCTGTTGATCGGGGAAATAGATCAGGCCGACTCGGCTGATCGCCGCGTCGAACCCGGCAGCCGGCAGATCGTCGAGTGCTTCGCCGTCGAGCTCCCGCGTCTCGACCTGCACGAGACCGTCGCGCCGGGCATCGGCGGCGGCCAACTCGAGCAGCGCCGGGGCGATGTCGGTGACGAGCACATGCCCACGCGCCCCGACGCGCCGCGCGACCCGAAGCGACTGCTCGCCGGCGCCCGCCGCCACGTCGAGGACT
This sequence comes from uncultured Burkholderiales bacterium, assembly GCA_902826305.1. Taxonomy (GTDB): domain Bacteria; phylum Pseudomonadota; class Gammaproteobacteria; order Burkholderiales; family Burkholderiaceae_E; genus CADEEH01. The sequence continues at coordinate 94 of CADEEH010000288.1, read as the reverse complement.
CGTGCGCCGACGCCGATCCGCGCCGAATCCAGCATCGCCTCGGTCGCGGCGTCGAGCCACCGGCCGATGAACGGACCCCAGCGATGCCATGCCT
>CADEEH010000287.1 GCA_902826305.1 uncultured Burkholderiales bacterium | reverse complement strand
GTCAGGCCGTACTTCAGGCAGTGCACGCCGCCGGAGTTCTCGGCGACGTTGCCGCCGATCGAACACGCGATCTGCGAGGACGGATCCGGCGCGTAATACAAGCCGTGCGGGGCCGCGGCCTCGGAGATCGCGGCATTGCGCACGCCGGGCTGGACCCGCGCGGTCCGCGCCTTCGGGTCGACCGACAGGATCCGGTTCAGCTTGGCGAGCGAGAGCACGATGCCGGCCCCGTGCGGCATCGCGCCGCCGGACAGGCCGGTGCCGGCGCCGCGCGCGACCACCGGCACGTCGAGGGCGCGGCACTCGGCGAGGATCGCCTGCACCTGGGCCTCACTCTCCGGCAGCACGACCGCCATCGGCACCTGCCGATACGCCGACAGGCCGTCGCATTCATAGGGCACCGTGTCCTCGACGCGCGCCAGCACGCAGTGCGCGGGCAGGATCTCGCGCAGCCGCGAGACCACCAGCGCCCGGCGCGGCGCATCGACCGTCGCCGCCGTGTCGGCGAAACGAAGTTCGGCGGGTGAGTTCATCGTGCGGCCTCGGGTCCTGTTCCGTTGCGTCGGAAGACCGATGATATAAACGAATCCGGTGTCCGGGCCGCGAGTCCGGGAGTGGACCCTGCGGCTGTCGACGAGGCGCCATTGTGCACCGGTGGCGGCCCGGCCGGCGGATCGGGGTCCCGCGGCTACAGGAACAGGCATGGGTGCGTTGCGCGGATATCTGCTGCTGCTCTCGAGCATGGCGCTGGTCGGCAGCTACGTCGCGCTCTCCAAGCCGCTGACCTCCGCGATGCCGGTGTTCCTGCTCGCCTGGCTGCGTTTCGCGATCGCCGCGCTGGCGATGATTCCGTGGACCCGGCGCGCACCGGGCGAGGCGCCGCTGACCGCCGGGGAACGATCGACGCTGTTCCGGTTGTCCTTCTTCGGCAATTTCCTGTTCTCGGTCTGCATGTTGTACGGCGTGTCGCTGACCTCGGCGACCGCGGCCGGACTGATCTTCGCCAGCCTGCCCGCGGTGGTCGCGGTGCTCTCCTGGCTGATGCTGGGCGAGCGCCTCGGCCGGCGCACGCTGCTGGCGATCCTGTTCGCGGTCGCCGGCGTCGCCGCGCTGACGACGGTTCGCCCGGCCCAGGGTGCGGGTGTGTCCGCACTCGGCAACCTGCTGGTGTTCGGCGCCGCGATCTGCGAATCGCTGTACGTGATCCTGGGCAAGCGGCTGACCGCGAGCCTGTCGCCGAAACGGATCTCGGCGCTGATCAACCTGGTCGGCCTGGCGCTGATGACACCGTTCGGCCTGTGGCAGGCGATCACCTTCGATTTCGCGTCGTTCGACGCGGGCCTGTGGCTGCTGCTGGTGTTCTATTCGCTGGCCGCCAGCATGTGGGCGGTCTGGTTATGGATGACCGGGTTGGAACACGTCCCGGCCAGTCACAGCGGTGTGTTCATGATCGCGCTGCCGATCGCCTCCTCGCTGGTGGCGGTGACCTGGCTCGGCGAGCGTTTCACCATGGTCCATGCGCTGGCGCTCGGCTGCGCGGCCGCCGGCATCGCCCTGATCGCCTGGCCGGGGCGCGGCGGTGCCTCGCCGGGTCCGGCGGAGCTGGCCGCCGAGGCGGCGGCGGGAGTTTCGGAGCCTGCCGCAGGCCACCCCCGCCGTCGTTGACCGCCGTTCGGGGAATCAGCCGGAAGACGAATCAGCCGGAAGACGAAGCAGTCGGAAAACTGTACATATATACAGTATAATGATGCCGTGAACGCGCCAGCCCCGATCCTCGCCCTCGAAGCCGTGACCGGCCGGATCCTGGTCGTCCGCGGTCAGCGTGTGCTGCTCGATGCCGACCTGGCCCAGCTGTACGGGGTCGCGACCAAGGTGCTGGTCCAGGCGGTCAAACGCAACATCGACCGGTTCCCGGAGGATTTCGCGTTCCGGCTCAGCAGCGAGGAGTTCGCCGCCTTGAGGTCACGAATCGTGACCTCAAGCTGGGGCGGCCGTCGGTTCGCCCCGTTCGTCTTCACCGAACAGGGGGTGGCGATGCTCTCGGGTGTGCTGAACAGCCCGCGCGCGATCGCGGTCAACATCGAGGTGATGCGGGCATTCGTCCGCCTGCGCGAAATGCTCGGCTCGAACAAGGCGCTGGCGGCCCGCTTCGACGAACTCGAACGCAAACTCGCCGGCCATGACCAGGCGATCGCGACGATCCTGGACGCGATCCGTTCGCTGATGAATCCGCCGGCAGCGTCGAAGCGTCCGATCGGATTCGTGGCGCCGAAGGACAAGGCGCGCAAGGCGAGCACGACGCCGGGCTGAGTCGCCCGCGCGCGGCATCGTCGCTGGCGCGAGCCCTGCAGCCCACGGCCGGACCGTCGCTGGCGCGAGCCCTGCAGCGTGCGGCCGGCACCGATCACGGACCATCACGCACGGCCGTCGGGCATCCGGATGACGTTCGTCGGCAAGTGCGCCACGATCGACCCGCCGGTCGCAGGTTCGATTTGACACACCCTGCCCTGCTTGGCAGGCTAACGCCCTGGTCGTCCCATCGCGTCGGGAGAGACTGCCCAGCCGTCGTGGCCCGGGGCAGCGCCGAAGGTGTATCGCCCCGGAAACTCTCAGGCAAAAGGACCGTCGCGATTCGACCCTCTGGAGAGCAGGCGACATCCGGCACGCGCCGGGTCGATGGCCTCGCCGAAGGACTAAGGTGCAGCGGATGCGCCGGAATGTCTCAGGCACAAGGACAGAGGGGGCGCTCGTCTCAACGAACCTTGGAGCGCTCGTGTCCGATCCCACCGATCTGAAGTACACCACCAGTCACGAATGGCTGCGCGTTGCCGGCGATGGCAGTGCCACCATCGGCATCACCTCGCACGCGCAGGAAGCCCTCGGCGAACTGGTGTATGTCGAGTTGCCCGAGGTTGGCCGCCGGGTCGAGGCCGGCGAGGCCTGTGTCGTGGTCGAATCGACCAAGGCGGCCTCCGATGTCTACGCACCGGTCGCCGGCGAGGTGATCGAGATCAACGGCACACTCGCGGACCAGCCGCAGACGGTCAACGAGTCCCCGTACGGCGACGGCTGGTTGTTCCGGCTGAAGATGAGTGACCCGTCGCAGTCCACCGGACTGCTGTCGGCCGCCGACTACGCCAAGGCGCAGGACGCCTGAACGGCGATCCGGATCGACAGCCGGTTGCGCCGAACGCCGGCCCGGTCGCCGATGCGGCCGCAGCCGACGGCGCCCCGTGATGCCGTGTGTCCTCACCCTTCTCGCAGGATCCGATCGATGATTCCCGAATCCACCCCTCTCGGCCTGGACGCGCTGCTCGCCGCCGATGAATTCCATGCCCGACATCTCGGCCCGTCGGCCACCGACGAGACCGCGATGTTGTCGCTGCTCGGCTACGCGTCGCGGCGGGACCTGATCCGCGCGACCGTGCCGCCGGCGATCCTGCTCGATCAGCCGCTGGCGATCGACGGGCCGGTCACCGAGGCGGGCGCACTCGCCGAACTGGCCGCGCTGTGTGCTCGCAACCAGGTCTGGCGCTCGTACATCGGCGCCGGCTACCACGGCACGATCACTCCCGAGCCGATCCGTCGCAACGTGCTCGAGAACCCGGGCTGGTACACCGCGTACACGC
>CADEEH010000286.1 GCA_902826305.1 uncultured Burkholderiales bacterium | reverse complement strand
CTGGGCGGCGTGATGACCAAGATGATCAAGAAGAACACCACGATCCCGACCAAGTACGCGCAGGTGTTCTCGACCGCCGACGACAACCAGCCGGCGGTGACGATCAAGGTCTACCAGGGTGAACGCGACGTCGCCACCGGCAACAAGCTGCTCGGCGAGTTCAACCTCGAGGGCATCCCGCCGTCGCCGCGCGGCACGCCGCAGATCGAGGTCGGCTTCGACATCGACGCCAACGGCATCCTGCACGTGTCGGCGAAGGACAAGGCGACCGGCAAGGAGAACAAGATCACGATCAAGGCGAACTCGGGCCTGTCCGAGGCCGAGATCGACAAGATGGTCAAGGACGCGGAGCTCAACGCCGAGGACGACAAGAAGCGCGTCGACCTGGCCAATGCACGCAACCAGGCCGATGCGATGGTGCACTCGGTGCGCAAGTCGCTCACCGAGTACGGCGACAAGATCGATGCCGCCGAGAAGTCGAAGATCGAGGATGCGCTGAAGGCGACCGAGGAAGCGCTCAAGACCGAGGACAAGGACGAGATCGAGGCCAAGAGCACCGCGCTGATGACCGCGTCGCAGAAGCTGGGCGAGGCGATGTACGCGAAGTCGCAGGCCGAGAGCGCCGGTGCGGGCGCCGCCGCCGGCGCCGCGGCGGGTGCCGCCGAATCGGCCCAGGCGCAGGCCGGCGCGCGGCAGCAGGGCAAGGCCGAGGACGACGTCGTCGATGCGGACTTCAAGGAAGTCAAGCGCGATGCCTGAGGCCCCCCGGGCGGGCCGGCGGACCGGATGAGACGGTTCGCCCGCCCCGTGCGCACGGCTGCGGCCGCGTCGATCCTCGGCGCGGCCGTGTCCGTTTCTTTCGCCTGCGATTATTCGAAGCTCGGCGAGGTCCAGGTCAGCGACCAGGAGATCGCCGATCGCTACCGGGCCTACGCCGCCGGCATCGAAGGCAAGAAGGAGTACCGGGTGTTGTACATCCGGACCGACACCGAGGAGGCGGCGCGTGCGCTGATCCGCCGGCTCGACGCGGGCGAGGACTTCGAGAAGCTCGCGCTGGCCCATTCGGCGCACCTGGCCAAGGAACCTCGCGTGGACCTGGGCGGTTATCACGGCGAGGACCGGTGGGGGGCGCAGACGCTGGGCCTGCTCAGGTCGCTGAAGGTCGGCGAGCACGGTCCGAACCCGGTCAAGGGCACGCTGGGCTTCGGCATCTACAAGCTGGCCGGGGTGCGTCCCGCGCGTGTGCCCAGCGCCGAGGAGGCCCGCGCGACGGTGCGTGCGCTGGTCGTGCACGAGAAGCTGTGCCAGCGCAGCGGCCCGGGTCCGCACTGACCGGCGCGGAAAGAACACGGAACATCACGAACCATCATGGCCAAACGCGACTACTACGACGTCCTCGGCGTGCCGAAGAACTCCTCCGAGGAGGAGCTGAAGAAGGCCTATCGCAAGCTCGCGATGAAATTCCATCCGGACCGCAACCCGGACAACAAGGAATCCGAGGAGAAGTTCAAGGAGGCCAAGGAAGCGTACGAGGTGCTGACCGATCCCGCCAAACGCGAAGCCTATGATCGCTTCGGGCATGCCGGTGTCGACGCGGCCGCCGGCGCCGGCGGCGGACCGGGCGGCAACTACGGAGGCTTCGCCGACGTGTTCGGCGACATCTTCGGCGACATCTTCGGCGGCGCCGCGGGCGCGCGCGCCGGGGGCGGGCGCAACGTCTATCGCGGCGCCGATCTGCGGTATTCGATGGAGGTCTCGCTCGAGCAGGCCGCCAACGGCCACACCACCGAGATCCGCGTGCCGAGCTGGGAGACCTGCGAGGCGTGCAAGGGCAGCGGCGCCAAGCCCGGCACCAAGCCGAAGACCTGCACCACCTGCGGCGGGCAGGGCAACGTGCGCATCCAGCAGGGCTTCTTCTCGATCCAGCAGACCTGCCCGACCTGCCACGGCACCGGCAAGGTGATCCCGGATCCGTGCACCAGCTGCGAAGGCATCGGGCGTGTGAAGCGCAACAAGACGCTGGAGGTCAAGATCCCGGCGGGCATCGACGACGGCATGCGGATCCGTTCGGCCGGCAACGGCGAGCCCGGGGTCAACGGCGGACCGCCCGGCGATCTGTACGTCGAGATCCACGTCAAGCCGCACACGGTGTTCCAGCGCGACGCCGACGACCTGCACTGCGAGGTGCCGGTCAGCTTCACGACCGCGGCGCTCGGCGGCACCGTGCGCATCCCGACGCTGGCGGGCCGCGCCGAGATCGAACTGCCCGAGGGCACGCAGTCGGGCAAGAAGTTCCGCCTGCGCGGCAAGGGCATCAAGGGCGTGAGGTCCAGCTACCCGGGTGACCTGTACGCCCACATCCTGGTCGAGACGCCGGTGCGGCTGACCGACAAGCAGAAGCAACTGCTGAAGGACCTGGATGCGTCGCTGAAGGATCCCAAGCACAGCCCGCAGCACAAGAGCTGGATGGACCGGGTCAAGGACTTCTTCCAGTAGCGCGCGGGCCCTCGTACCGTCAGCGGGCCTTGGTCCGCTGGCGCAACATCAGCCAGCCGCCCAGCATGCCGCCGAGGTGCGCGAAATGGGCGACCCCGGCGTCGGACCCGGTCAGGCCGAGGTAGAGCGTCAGCGCCCCGTACAAGGTCGCGAACAGCCACGCCGGCATCGGGATCGGCGGGATCAGCAGCACGATGATCCGGCGCGGAAAGTGGCGTGCGAAGGCCAGCAGCAGGCCGAACACCGCGCCCGAGGCGCCCAGGGTCGGCAGTTCGCTGCCGGTCGACGCGGTGACCACGATCTGCGTCGCCGCGGCTGACAGCAGGCAGACCAGGTAGTAGCTGGTGAAGCGCCGGCTGCCCCAGACGCGTTCCAGGTCGCTGCCGAACATGTAGAGACCGAGCATGTTGGCGCCCAGGTGCAGCAGCGACCCGTGCAGGAAGCCGTAGGTCACCAGTTGCCAGGGGGCGAATCCGGGACCCAGCGGCCAGAGGGCGAACGTGTCGATGAACGACGTGCCGAGCAGCATCTCGGCGGCGAACACCGCCAGGTTGGCCAGCAGGATCGCGCGCGTGGCCGGCGGCAACGACGAGAACATCATCCGATTCTAGTGTGCCGACCCGCGGCGGCCGGCATGATCGACGGGCGGACACGGGCAATCGACCGCGTGTCGCACGAACCTTCAGCCGGTCAGTGCCTCGACCCAGGCGAGTGCCTCGAGTTGTGTCAGGTTCATCGAGGGGGCGTCGATCTGCAGCGGACCCATCAGTGCACCGACGGTCTGTGTGTCGGCGAATTCGATCGCCTCGACCAGTTGCAGCATCGGTCCGTAGCGCCCGCTGCGATCGGTCAGCGCGGCGGCCACCGGTGCCGGCAGCGAAACCCGCTCCAGCGCCTGGGCCATCGGTGTGTCCAGGATCGAATCGAGCAGCGAGAAGGTGCCGACCAGGAACAGCTCCTCGGCGGCGTTCGGCTCGGCGAAGTGGGATGCCAGCGACTCGAGCATCCGGCCGCGGACGACCGCGGCCCGGCCCAGTGCCAGCTTGACGCCATTGCCGACGTCGGCGGTGACCAGCGACAACGCGAGCCAGCGCACGAGCTGCCGGTAGCCCAGGATGTTGAGGGCACCGCGCAGCGAGGTGATCTGCCGCATCGCGCCGAAGCCGGGCGA
>CADEEH010000285.1 GCA_902826305.1 uncultured Burkholderiales bacterium | reverse complement strand
GCCGGCGCAGGCGGTCGAGCCGATCGTCGAGCTGGCGATGAAGCAGTGGGGCGACAAGGTCTACATCCTGGCCGCCGACTACAACTACGGCCAGATCACCGCGAAGTGGATCCAGCACTACGTGGCGCAGCGCAAGGGCAGCGTCGCCCAGACCAACTTCTTCCCGCTCGACGTCGCCGACTTCGGTTCGACGATCGCCAAGATCCAGCAGGAGAAGCCGGCCTGGGTGATCTCGGCGCTGGTCGGCGGCGCGCACATGTCGTTCTACCGGCAGTGGGCCGCCTCGGGGATGAACAAACGCATCCCGCTCGCCTCGACGACATTCGGGGTCGGCAACGAACACCTGGCGCTGTCGGCCGCCGAAGGCGACGGCATCCTGATCGCGGGCAACTACAGCCAGGAGGCGACGACGTCGCAGAACAAGGAGTTCCTGGCGCGCTGGGCGAAGAAGTTCGGCGACACCAAGGTGGTCCACGAGATCGCGGTGTCGCAGTACAGCGGCATCATGTTGTGGGCGGAATGTGTGAAGAAGGCCGGTTCGATGGAACGCGAGGCGGTGATCAAGGCGATCGAGTCCGGCGTGTCCTGGGAGGGACCGGCCGGCACCTACGCGCTCGAGTCCAAGACGCACCACACCGCACTCGACATCCACCTGATGGAGGTCAAGGGCCAGAAGCTGACGATCAAGCAGACGGTCAAGGGTCGTGCGCCGTCGGACACGCTGCAGTTCTGCGACCTGCAGAAGAATCCGACCGACAACAAGCAATACGAAGTGAAGATCTGACTTCGTCCACCGCGAACGGTCGCGCCCGCCGACGGCGCGGCCGTTGCGCCCGGAAGCATCGATGGACTACGCCGGCGTCGTTCTTCTCGAGATCCTGTACATGATTGCGTTCCTGGTGCTGACCAGCGCCGGGCTCGCGGTGGTGTTCGGGATGATGCGGGTGATCAACCTCGCCCATGGCGAGTTCGTGATGCTGGGCGGCTACACGACGATCGCCTGCGCGAAGGCCGGCATCAACGTCTACCTGGCGATGCTGGTGTTCTCGCCGCTGGTGGTCGGGATCGTGGGCCTGATCGTCGAGCGGCTGATCATCCGCTTCCTTTACGGGCGGATGATCGACACGATGCTGGCCACGTGGGGGTTGAGCCTGCTGCTGGTCGGCATCGTCACGCTGATCTTCGGCAACACCGCGGTCAGCATTCCCTCGCCGATCCCCGGCTACCAGCTGGGGACCTACCAGATGGGGGGATACAACCTGTTCATCATCCTGGTCGCCGTGCTGCTGGTGCTGGCGATGTGGTCGGTGCTGCGTTTCACGCGCGCCGGGCTGATCGCCCGCGGCGCGATGCAGGGGCCCGAGGTCGCCGCGGCGCTCGGCTACAACCCGCGCACCGTCTACATGGTGACCTTCACCATCGGGGCCGCGTTGTCCGGGCTGGCCGGCGGCGTGCTCGCGCCGCTGACGGGCCTGCTGCCGTCGTCGGGAGGCCTGTACATCGCCAAGTCGTTCATCACCGTGATCACCGGCGGGGCCGCGGTGATTTCGGGCACGCTGTCGGCCTCGGTGCTGTTCGGCGCGATCAACCAGGTGGTCTCGTTCGCCTCCACGCCGGTGATCGGCGAGATCGCGATGCTCGCGCTGGCGATCGTGCTGCTGCGCCTGATGCCGCAGGGGATCACCGGCCGCTTCTTCAGGAACGGCACTTGAACGACTTCCGTTCGATCGGCCGGGTGCGCTGGGGCTGGTTCATCGCCGTCGCGGTGGCGCTGGTGCTGCTGCCGCTGGTGCACGAGACACACACGCCGTCGATCCTGCTGATCTGGGCGCTGTTCGCGCTGTCGCTCGGGCTGATGTGGGGGTATGCCGGGATCCTGTCGTTCGGCCACTCGGCGTATTTCGGGCTCGGTGCGTACACCTACGCGATCTCCGCGGTCAACATCGGCGAGAGCACCTTGCCGATGCTGCTGGCGATCATCGTGCCGGCGCTGGTCGCCGCGGTGATCGGCGCGATGATGTTCTACGGCCGGATCAGCGACGTCTACATGGGCGTGATCACGCTGGTGGTCTCGCTGATCCTCAACAAGTTCATGAACGCGACCGCCGGCGACCAGTACGTGATCGGCAACGCACGGCTCGGCGGCTTCAACGGCATCCCGGGTTTCCAGACGTTGAACGTTCCGGGCATGCCGGAGGTCTCGCTGTACGGCGTGCCGACCTACTTCGTCTGCGTGGTCGCGTTGCTCGGCAGCTACCTGGTCTCGCGCTGGATCCTCGCGCGCTCGTTCGGCCGGGTGCTGGTCGGCATCCGCGAGAACGAGAGCCGGTGTGAACTGCTCGGCTACGACGTTCCGGCCTACAAGACCGCGATCTTCACGATCGGTGCGGCGATGGCCGGGCTGGCCGGCTGCCTGTTCGCGAACTGGGCCGAGATCGTCACCCCGAGTGTGTTCGCGCTCGGTGCCGCCGCCGAGGTGATCATCTGGGTGATCGTCGGCGGCGTCGGCACGCTGATCGGCCCGATCCTCGGCGCGATCGCGCTCGGCATCGTCAAGCTCGGACTCGGCGAGCAGACGACGATCAACAATTCGCTGGTGTTCGGGCTGATCCTGATCGTCGTCGTGCTCGCGATCCCGCGCGGCGTGGTGCCGTCGCTGGCCCGCTGGTTCGACCGCGGCGGCAGCCGGCGCGGCGTGCGCCGCGGCCGGGGCAAGGCGGCGATGGTGGCCGACGCGAAGGAGCCTGCGGCGTGAGCGTGGGAGTGGTCGAGACCCACGCGTTGACCAAACGTTTCGGCGGCGTGGTCGCGGTCAACAATGTCGACTTCTCGCTGCGCGAACGCGAGCTGCGCTGCCTGATCGGGCCCAACGGTGCCGGCAAGAGCACGTTCTTCCGCTGCCTGACCGGCCAGTACCGCCTCGGTCACGACAACGGTCGTGTGCTGATCCGCGCCCACGACGTCACCGGCTGGCGTTCACATCAGATCGTTCGCCTCGGGGTCGGCATCAAGACCCAGGTGCCCTCGGTGATGAACGGGCTGACGGTGCGTGAGAACCTGTGGCTGTCGGCGCGCCGGATCCACGGCTGGAGCGGCGCCGCGGGCGCGATGGACGAGGTGATCGCCGAGCTGCGGCTTGGGCCGATCGACCGGCGGCTGGTCGGCGAACTGTCGCACGGCCAGCGGCAGATGGTCGAGATCGGGATCGTGCTGGTGCAGCGGCCGTGGCTGGTGCTGCTGGACGAACCGGCCGCCGGCATGACCGGCGACGAGGTCGAACGCCTGGTCGCGGTGATCCGGCGCATCAACCAGACCTCGTCGCTGATCGTCGTCGACCACGACATGGAGTTCGTCCGCCTGCTCAATTCGCGCGTGACCGTCTTCCACCAGGGCGCGGTGCTGGTCGAGGGACCGGCCGACCGGGTGCTCGACGACGCCCGCGTGCGTGAGGTCTACATGGGGAACCGCGCCAAGTGAACCGTCCCGTCGTCCCGCGAGTCGCTCCGGCCGGGGTCGAGGCGCCCGGCGCCGCGCGCACGCTGCTTGAGGCCCACGACCTGCGCGCCGGCTACGGGCACGTGCCGGTGCTGCACGGTGTATCGCTGACCCTGAACGAAGGCGAGGCGCTGGGCATCGTCGGCCACAACGGGATGGGCAAGACGACGCTGCTGC
>CADEEH010000284.1 GCA_902826305.1 uncultured Burkholderiales bacterium | reverse complement strand
AGCTGTCGCAGTTCATGGACCAGACCAACCCGCTGTCGGAGATCACGCACAAGCGGCGCGTCTCCGCGCTCGGTCCGGGCGGCCTGACCCGCGAACGCGCCGGCTTCGAGGTCCGCGACGTGCACCCGACCCACTACGGCCGGGTCTGCCCGATCGAGACGCCCGAGGGCCCGAACATCGGCCTGATCAACTCGCTGTCGCTGTACGCGCGCCTGAACGAATACGGCTTCCTGGAGACGCCGTACCGCAAGGTGGTCGACTGCCGCGTCACCGACGTGATCCACTACCTGTCGGCGATCGAGGAAGGCCGCTACGTGATCGCGCAGGCCAACGCCGCGCTCGACGAGACCGGCAAGTTGTCCGGTGACCTGGTGTCGATCCGCAAGGCCGGCGAGACCGAACTGACCGCGCCCGAGCACGTCCAGTACATGGACGTCGCGCCGTCGCAGATCGTGTCGGTGGCCGCCTCGCTGATCCCGTTCCTGGAGCACGACGACGCGAACCGCGCGCTGATGGGTTCGAACATGCAGCGCCAGGCGGTGCCTTGCCTGCGCCCGGAGAAGCCGGTGGTCGGCACCGGCATCGAACGCACCTGCGCGGTCGACTCCGGCACGGTCGTGACCGCGTTCCGCGGCGGCGTCGTCGACTACGTCGACGCGAACCGGATCGTGATCCGCGCGAACGACGACGAGACCGCGGCGGGCGAGGTCGGCGTCGACATCTACAACATGATCAAGTACACGCGCAGCAACCAGAACACGAACATCAACCAGCGCCCGATCGTGAAGAAGGGCGACGTGATCGCGCGTGCCGACGTGATCGCCGACGGCGCCTCGACCGACCTGGGCGAGCTCGCGCTCGGCCAGAACATGCTGGTCGCGTTCATGCCGTGGAACGGCTACAACTTCGAGGACTCGATCCTGATCTCCGAGCGCGTCGTCTCCGACGACCGCTTCACCTCGATCCACATCGAGGAGCTGTCGGTGCTCGCGCGCGACACCAAGCTCGGACCCGAGGAGATCACCCGCGACATCTCGAACCTGTCGGAGGCGCAGCTGTCGCGCCTGGACGAGTCGGGCATCGTCTACATCGGTGCCGAGGTCCAGGCCGGCGACACGCTGGTCGGCAAGGTCACGCCGAAAGGCGAGACCCAGCTGACCCCGGAGGAGAAGCTGCTGCGCGCGATCTTCGGCGAGAAGGCCAGCGACGTGAAGGACACCTCGCTGCGCGTGCCCTCGGGCATGAGCGGCACCGTGATCGACGTCCAGGTCTTCACGCGCGAGGGCATCCAGCGCGACAAACGCGCCCAGTCGATCATCGACGACGAGCTCAAGCGTTATCGGCTGGACCTGAACGACCAGCTGCGCATCGTCGAGAACGACACCTTCTCGCGGATCGAGCGGCTGCTGGTCAACAAGATCGCCAACGGCGGGCCGAAGAAACTCGCCAAGGGCGCCGCGATCACGACCGAGTACCTGGCCGACATGGACCGCTACCAGTGGTTCGAGGTCCGGCTCGCCGACGAGACCGCCGCCACCCAGCTCGAGCAGCTCAAGGAATCGGTCGAGCAGAAGCGCCACCAGTTCGACCTCGCGTTCGAGGAGAAGCGCAAGAAGCTCACGCAGGGCGACGAACTGCCCCCGGGCGTGCTGAAGATGGTCAAGGTCTACCTCGCGGTCAAGCGTCGCCTGCAGCCGGGTGACAAGATGGCCGGCCGCCACGGCAACAAGGGTGTGGTCTCGCGCATCGTGCCGGTCGAGGACATGCCGTTCATGGCCGACGGCACCCCGGTGGACATCGTCCTCAATCCGCTCGGCGTGCCGTCGCGGATGAACGTCGGCCAGATCCTGGAGACCCACCTGGGCTGGGCAGCCAAGGGCATCGGCGTGCGGATCGGCGAGATGCTGCGCCGGCAGAGCAAGGCGCCCGAGGTGCGCAAGTTCATCGAGCGCATCTACAACTCCAGCGGCCAGAAGGCCGCGGTGGACGCGCTCACCGACGACCAGGTGCTCGAGCTGGCCGACAACCTGCGCGCGGGCGTCCCGTTCGCCACGCCGGTGTTCGACGGCGCGTCCGAACCGGAGATCCGCGGCATGCTCGACCTCGCCTACCCGGACGACGACGCGCGCACGAAGCTGGTCGGCTTCAATGCGTCCAAGACCCAGGTGACGCTGTACGACGGCCGCACCGGTGACGCCTTCGACCGGCCGGTGACCGTGGGCTACATGCACATGCTCAAGCTGCACCACCTGGTCGACGACAAGATGCACGCCCGCTCGACCGGACCGTACTCGCTGGTCACCCAGCAGCCGCTGGGCGGCAAGGCGCAGTTCGGCGGCCAGCGCTTCGGCGAGATGGAGGTCTGGGCCCTGGAGGCGTACGGCGCCTCGTACACGCTGCAGGAGATGCTCACCGTCAAGTCGGACGACGTCAACGGGCGGACCAAGGTGTACGAGAACCTGGTCAAGGGTGAACACACGATCGACGCCGGCATGCCGGAGTCGTTCAACGTGCTGGTCAAGGAGATCCGTTCCCTCGGGATCGACATCGATCTCGAGCGCAGCTGATCACGGACCGGTCACGAAAGGTTTTGGGAGTACGAGATGAAAGCGTTGCTTGATCTGTTCAAACAGGTTCAGGAAGAAGAACACTTCGATGCGATCAAGATCGGGCTGGCCTCGCCCGAGAAGATCCGCTCGTGGTCGTATGGCGAGGTGAAGAAACCGGAGACGATCAACTACCGGACCTTCAAGCCCGAGCGCGACGGCCTGTTCTGCGCCAAGATCTTCGGTCCGATCAAGGACTACGAGTGCCTGTGCGGCAAGTACAAGCGCCTGAAGCACCGTGGCGTCATCTGCGAGAAGTGCGGGGTCGAGGTCACGCTGACCAAGGTCCGCCGCGAGCGGATGGGCCACATCGAACTGGCCTCGCCGGTCGCGCACATCTGGTTCCTGAAGTCGCTGCCGTCGCGCCTGGGCATGGTGCTCGACATGACGCTGCGCGACATCGAGCGTGTGTTGTACTTCGAGGCATACGTGGTCGTCGAACCCGGCATGACGCCGCTCAAGCGCGCGCAGCTGATGACCGAGGACGACTACCTGGCGAAGACCGAGGAGTACGGCGACGAGTTCCGCGCCATGATGGGCGCCGAGGCGGTGCGCGAGCTGCTGCGTTCGATCAACATCGACCGCGACATCGACAACCTGCGCAAGGACCTCGCGGCCACCGGCTCGGAAGCCAAGATCAAGAAGATCGCCAAGCGGCTGAAGGTGCTCGAGGGCTTCCAGCGCTCGGGCATCAAGCCCGACTGGATGATCATGGAGGTGCTGCCGGTGCTGCCGCCGGAGCTGCGCCCGCTGGTGCCGCTGGACGGCGGCCGCTTCGCGACCTCCGACCTGAACGACCTGTACCGGCGCGTGATCAACCGCAACAACCGGTTGAAGCGCCTGCTCGAGCTCAAGGCCCCGGAGATCATCGTCCGCAATGAGAAGCGGATGCTGCAGGAGGCGGTCGACTCGCTGCTCGACAACGGCCGTCGCGGCAAGGCGATGACCGGCGCCAACAAGCGCGCGCTGAAGTCGCTGGCCGACATGATCAAGGGCAAGGGCGGCCGCTTCCGCCAGAACCTGCTCGGCAAACGCGTCGACTACTCGGGCCGCTCGGTGATCGTCGTCGGCCCGCAGCTCAAGCTGC
>CADEEH010000283.1 GCA_902826305.1 uncultured Burkholderiales bacterium | reverse complement strand
TACGTGACCTTCGTCGGCTCGACGCAGACCGCCGAGCAGATCCTGGCCGCGCCGATGTCGCTGCTTCCCGGCAGCCATGTGATCGACAACTACACGACCGCACTCGGCCAGGGCGGCAGCGCCGGGTCGCGTGCACCGGTCGGCCGGATGATGTGGGTCAGCCTGGTCAGTGCGCTGGTGATCGCGCTGGGCAAGATCGCGATCTCGCTGCTGTCGGCATTTGCGATCGTCTACTTCAGGTTCCCGTTGCGGCACCTGTGCTTCTGGCTGATCTTCGTCACGCTGATGCTGCCGGTCGAGGTCCGGATCGCACCGACCTACAAGGTGGTCTCCGACCTCGGCATGCTGGACAGCTACGCGGGCCTGACGCTGCCGCTGATCGCCTCGGCGACCGCGACCTTCCTGTTCCGGCAGTTCTTCAAGACCGTGCCCGACGAACTGACCGAGGCGGCACGGATCGACGGCGCGGGGCCGCTGCGTTTCTTCTTCACGGTGCTGGTGCCGCTGTCGGTGACCAACGTCGCGGCGATGTTCGTGATCCAGTTCATCTATGGCTGGAACCAGTACCTGTGGCCGCTATTGGTGACCACCCGCGAGGACATGTATCCGGTGGTGATCGGCATCCGCCGGATGATCGGCGGTGGTGATGCACAGATCGAATGGAACCTGATCCTGGCGACCGCGATGCTGGCGATGCTGCCGCCGGCGCTGGTCGTGGTGCTGATGCAGCGCTGGTTCGTCAAGGGCCTGGTGGAAACCGAGAAATAGGAACGGGCAACCTTGGCCACGGTCGAACTGCGCGATCTGCGCAAACGCTACGGAACGACGGAGGTGATCCACGGCGTGACGCTGACGATCGCCGACGGCGAGTTCCTGGTCATCGTCGGTCCGTCGGGCTGCGGCAAGTCGACGCTGCTGCGGATGGTGGCCGGGCTCGAGGAGGTGTCCGCCGGCGACGTGCTGATCGGCGGGCGCCGGGTCAACGACCTGGAACCGAAGGATCGGGACATCGCGATGGTGTTCCAGAACTACGCGCTGTATCCGCACATGCGGGTGTACGACAACATGGCCTACGGGCTGAAGATCCGCGGCCTGAGCCGGGCCCGGATCGACGAGCGGGTGCGGCAGGCGGCGGCGATCCTCGGCCTGGACGAGCTGCTGCAGCGTCGGCCGCGCGAGTTGTCCGGCGGCCAGCGCCAGCGGGTCGCGATGGGCCGGGCGATCGTGCGCGAGCCGCAGGTGTTCCTGTTCGACGAGCCGTTGTCCAACCTGGACGCCAAGCTGCGGGTGCAGATGCGGCTGGAACTGCAGCGCCTGCACCGCCGCCTCGGCGTGACCTCGCTGTACGTGACCCACGACCAGGTCGAGGCGATGACACTCGGCCAGCGGATCATCGTGATGAACCGCGGCGTCGCCGAGCAGGTCGGCACACCCGCCGAGGTCTACCAGCGCCCGGCGACCACGTTCGTCGCCGCGTTCATCGGCTCGCCGCCGATGAACCTGCTGGCCGCGCGGATGACCGGGACCGGGTTCGCGTCGATCGGCCCGGGCATCGAGGTGCCGCTTCCCGCCGGATGGCCGGGTGGTGGCGGCGACGAGGTCACGGTCGGCATCCGCCCCGAGGATCTGCAGACGACCGCACCCGATGACGGCTGGCCGATGACGGTCGACACCGTCGAGACCCTCGGCGCCGACCGGCTGATCCACGGCAGCATCGCCGGCCAGACGCTGGTGGTGCGGGTGCCGGCGGACCGCGAGGTCGAGGCGGGTGCGACGATCCCGATCGGCTGTGCGCCCGGGCGGCTGCACTGGTTCGATCGCACCAACGGCCGCCGGCTGGACCGCTGAGCAATCGCCGGGCGGACAGGTCGCGATGTCGTCGCAGTGGTATGCCGGCCTGGCCGACCTGGTGCTCGTGCTCCATGTCGCCTTCGTCGGCTTCGTGATCTTCGGCCTGGTGCTGGTGCTGATCGGCGGCTGGCGCGGCTGGTCCTGGGTCCGCGGCCGCGCCTGGCGACTGGTCCACCTGGCGGCGATCGCCTTCGTCGTCGTGCAGACCTGGTTCGGTTATGTCTGCCCGTTGACGACCTGGGAAAAGGCACTGCGACGGATGGCCGGGCTTCCCGCGTACGACGCCAGCTTCATCGAGTACTGGTTGTCCCGGCTGCTCTTCTACCGGGCACCCGCGTGGGTCTTCGTCACCGCATACACCGCGTTCGGGCTGATGGTGGTCGCGAGCTGGATCTGGGTGCGGCCGAGGCGAGGCGCCTGATCGGCGGATCACCGGCCATCGTTGGGATCGAACGGGGCCAGCCCGCGCCGGACCGACGTGTCGATCGAGTCGATCGGATCGGTGGACGAGGCGGGAAGCAGGATCCGCGCGAGCACCACCGAGCCGGCGCGCTCCACGGCCCGCTCATCATCCGGATCACACGGCAGCATCCCCGGCACCCCCGAGTCGTCTTCCGGCTCGATCACGACCAGCACGAACGAGTCGATCAGCCAGGAAGCCTCGGCCTCGATGTCCGTGCCGGGCACCGGCATCGGCCCGACCGCCTCTTCGGCGTGGCGGATCACCAGCAGCAGCGGCCGCGCGGCCGCAGCCTGCCAGGGGGCGAGGTCGAACGACGTGGCCGCGCAGACGACGATCTCGTCGCCGTTCGGCGCCAGCGCATGACCCGGCGTGATCGAGACCAGCCACGGCTGCGTTTCATTCGGTGCCGCCGCGACGTCGAGGCCGCTGACGACGCCCCAGCCATGGAGCAGCCGGTTGTGCCGGCGCATCCGCTCGCGCTGGTACTCCTGCTCGCCGACCAGGTCGTCGACGCTCAGCAGGCGGCCGGGAAAGAAACGAGGGCGGCGCAACGGTTTCATCCGGTCATCCTGATCGTGGTGTTCCTCGATTCGGCCATTGTTCCGTCTGTTATCGTAGTCCTGGAAACCTTCGAGGATCACCGATGTCCACGTCCGACGACAAGCCCTCCGCCCGCCGCATCGACGTCGTCTCCGACGTCGTCTGCCCGTGGTGTTTCATCGGCAAGCGGCGGCTGGAGGCGATGTTCACGCGTCTGGACGAGGCGGGCGAGCCGCGGCCCGAAGTGCGCTGGATGCCGTTCCAGCTCAATCCGGACCTGCCGCTGCAAGGGGTCGACCGGCAGGACTACCTGGAGGCGAAGTTCGGTGGCCCCGAGAGGGTCGCCCAGATCAACGCCCGCGTGGCGCAGGCCGGCGAGTCCGCCGGCATCACGTTCGAGTTCAGCCGGATCCGCCGGCAGCCGAACACCCGCGACGCCCACCGGCTGATCGAGTGGGCGCAACGCGACGGCGGCGACGCCAACCGGCTCGTCGAGCGGCTGTTCGCCGGCCATTTCCTCGAGGGAAGGATGATCGGCGATCGCGACGAACTCGCGCGGCTGGCCGGCGAGGCCGGTCTCGATGCCGCCGCCGCCGCTCGCATGCTGTCGAGCCCGGACGCCGGCGAAGTCCGCGAGCAGGAACAGGCCGCCCGCGACCTCGGCGTCGAAGGGGTCCCGTTCTTCGTCTTCAACCGCCGGGTCGCGGTCTCCGGCGCGCATGACGCCGCGATCCTGCACGACGCCTGGCGGCAGAGCCTGCAGCCGGAAGAAGGCGACGGGCCGGTGGCTTAGAATCAACGCGGCCTGACTCGTCGCGGAGGCATGGCAGAGTGGTCGATTGCACCTGACTTGAAATCAGGCATGCCCGCGAGGGCATCGTAGGTTCGAATCCTACTGCCTCCGCCA
>CADEEH010000282.1 GCA_902826305.1 uncultured Burkholderiales bacterium | reverse complement strand
ATCCTGCTGTCGGGCGCGACGCTGCCCTGGCTGCTCGATGCCCATGACGGGCAGGCCTGGCCGCTCGCCTGGCTGACCATGGGTGCGGTGGCGCTGCTCTGCGCGGCGCCCTGCGTCCGCGCAGGCGCAGCGATCGTTGTGCCGATCGATCGCGACGTGGCGGCCCGATGGCGCAGGCGTCCGTTCGCCAGTTCGCTGCTGGCCCACTTCCTGCACGGCGCCGGCTACATCGCCTACATGACGTTCGTCACCGCCTGGATGACGTCACGCGGCAGCCCCGTGCTCGACGTGTCCATCGTCTGGGCCGTGCTCGGCATGGGCATCGTGCTCTCGCCGGTGATCTGGCGCATGCCGCTGCGCAGCCCATCGGGCGGCATGCCGCTGGCCGCCGCGCTGCTGATGCTGGCGTCGGGGGCGGCAGTCCCGCTGGCGAGCGGTGCCCTGCCGGTGATGGTCTGGTCGGCCGCGATGATCGGCGCGGCCGTCATGGTGCCGGTCGCCTGGGCCACGGCCTTCGTGCGTCGCGTCCTGCCGCCGGCCGCGGGCGGTTCGGCGCTGGCGACGTACACGATCGCCTTCGCCGCCGGCCAGTGTGTCGGCCCGGTGGTCACCGGATGGATCGCCGACACGACCGGATCGATCTCGATGGCGCTCACAGCATCGGCCGCGGTGCTGGCCGCGGCCGCACTCGTCTCCCTGCTGCAGAAGGAAATGGCATGACCTCCTCCGCATCGATCGTTACCGCCCCTCGTCCGGACGGTGTGTGGCCCGTGAACGCCGACGCGGCCGACGGCCTGACC
This sequence comes from uncultured Burkholderiales bacterium, assembly GCA_902826305.1. Taxonomy (GTDB): domain Bacteria; phylum Pseudomonadota; class Gammaproteobacteria; order Burkholderiales; family Burkholderiaceae_E; genus CADEEH01. The sequence continues at coordinate 3,011 of CADEEH010000282.1, read as the reverse complement.
GCCGTGCAGCAGTTGCTGCTGCGCACGGACGGAACGTTGACGGACCTGATCGCGGTGCTGGTCGGCGAGCCGCTGCGTCTGGTCAAGATCGACCATGGCGCGCGCACGGCGACCCACCCGGTCGGCACACTGGATCTCGGGGCGGGTGAGCCGCTGGTCGAGCGGCGGATCGCCCTGCAGGGCGCTCGCAGCCGGACCGTGTGGCTCTACGCCGAGACCAGCATCGCCGCGGCCCGCATGCCCGCGGCGCTGCGCCGCGCGCTCGAGACGAGCGACGTGCCGCTCGGGCATCTCTGCCGCGACCACCGCCTGGAGCTGTTCAAGGAGTCGCCGACCTGGCGCTTCGGCACGGCCGGGCCCGCGGCCGGGCACTTCGGCGTTTCGCCGGCAGCCGTCGTCGCCACGCGTCGGTATCGGATGATCGTCGGCGGTCGACCGATCGCCGAGCTGCGCGAGTGTTTCGCGCCGGTCCTGTGGCGACGATCGGTCCCGGCTGCGATATGCTCTCCCGCAGCCTGACCCCGCCACCGGGAGCTGCATGAGCAACGCACCGCATGTGGAGATCGACCGGGACGCGTTCTGGCGCGACCCCTACCCCGCACTGGCCGCGATGCGGCGCGATCGCCCGATCGCCTTCGTGCCCCAGCTCGGCGCGACGCTGTTCACCCGGCGTGCCCACATCGCCGAGCTGGAGAAGCTGACCGAGGTCTTCAGCTCGCACCAGCCGCAAGGGCTGATGAATCGCCTGATGGGCCACAACATGATGCGCAAGGACGGCGCCGAACACATCGCCGAGCGCAAGCTGATGCTCACCACGCTCGGCCCACAGGCGGTCCGCGACCTGTGGGAGCCGATCTTCCGAGCCGATGCGCAGCGTGTGCTCGACGCGCTCGTGCCGCGGCGGCAGGCCGACCTGGTGCCGGAGTACGCGATGCCGGTGTCGGCCCACGCGTTGCGCGCGCTCACCGGCCTGGTCAACATGCGCTGGCAGGACATGGACGCCTGGTCGCAGGCGATGATCGACGGCATCGCCAACTATGCCGGTGATCCGGCCATCGAGGCGCGCTGCCACGCGGCCACCGCCGGCATCGACGCCTGCATCAGCGAGCGCCTGCCCGAGCTGTCACGCGCGCCCGACCGGAGCCTGCTGTCGGTGATGATGCGCGCCGGGCTGTCCGAGGCGAGCGTGCGGGCCAACATCAAGCTGACGATCAGCGGCGGGCAGAACGAACCGCGGGATGCGATCGCCGGGGCGACGTGGGCGCTGCTGGCCCATCCCGACCAGCTCGCGCGCGTGCGGCGCGGCGACGTGACATGGCGCCGAGTGTTCGACGAATACGTGCGCTGGATGTCGCCGATCGCGATGAGCCCGCGCCGCGTCGCGCAGCGCCATACGGTCGACGGCGTGACGCTCGAGCCCGAGGACCGGGTGTTCTTCATGTTCGGCTCGGCCAATCGAGACGAGGCGTTCTTCGACGACCCCGATCGTTTCGACGTCGGCCGGGACAACAGCGGCGCACACATCGCGTTCGGCGCCGGTCCGCACTATTGCGCGGGCGCTGCGGCATCGAAGTCGCTGATCGCCGAGGTCGCGCTGCCGGCGGTGTTCGAGCGCCTGCCCGGCCTGCGGGTTGCTCCCGGCGCGGACGTGCGCTTCGGCGGCTGGGCGTTTCGCGGACCGCTGGCCGTTCCTGTGGTCTGGGATCGAGGTTAACCCCCGCGCCGGACGCGGCGCGAGACGCCCGGGCTCGACGGCCTCGCCGGCTCCGAACGCCTGGCCGGCAGGCTCGCCACGTGCGACACGCACCAGTTCACCCAGGCCTGCAGATCGCGGTCCTCCTGCAGCCCCTCGGGCTCGACGTACACGTAGCCGTTCATCGGCCGCCCGGTGAAATCCATCTCGCGGACGTGCGGCAGGGCCAGGGCGTCCCGATAGCGATCGGTGCCGACCCGGGCCATCAGCTTCGAGCCGGAGATTCCGACGAACATCTTCCCGTCGACCAGGAAGGCCAGGCCGCCGAACATGCGGCGCTCGGTGATCGCGGCGCGACCTTCAAGCGCTTCGCGCACGCGCTGGGCCAGACCTTCGTCGAATGCCATGGATGTCCGTGCTGACGCCCGCCTTGTCCCGGGATCGACATGATCGCCGCGCCACGCCGCCGGCGCAACCTCACGGCCGCAAGGGATGCGCAGCCCAAGCGTGCATCGGCCTCAGGGCGCCTGCACCGTGCCCGCCCCGACCAGCATCCGACAGGGTCCGACGAAGCCCTCGTCCGTTTCGAACCGCGACAGCGAGGATTCGATGTCGATCCAGGTCCGGTCGCGCTCGGCCGGCGACAACGACGCCATCATCTGGTGCAGCGCGCCGAACGATTCCCGCTGGAACCGGACACACTCGGCAGCGCTCGGCAGCCGGACCGGCGAATCGACCTCGCGCACTTCGACCTCGCGCAGCCCGGCCGCGGCGAGCGTCCGCGCGAGCACACCGTCGCCACCGAGCGAGAACGGTCCGGGCTGGCCCGGGAGCGGCGGGGGCAGGTTCGCGCGTTCGCGGATCAGCCGGATCGGCATCGAGAAGAACGCGTTGCTCTCCGGCGTCGCATAGGTGACCACCGAGATCCTGCCGCCCGGCCTGAGCGCGCGACACATGCCGGCCAGCGCACGCTGCTGATCGGGGAAGTAGATCAGGCCGACACGGCTGATCGCCGCGTCGAATCCGGCAGCCGGCAGGTCGTCGAGTGCTTCGCCGTCGAGCTCGCGCGTCTCGACCTGCACGAGCCCGTCGCGCCGGGCATCGGCGGCGGCGAACTCGAGCAGCGCCGGGGCGATGTCGGTGACGAGCACATGCCCGCGCGTCCCGACGCGCCGCGCAGCCCGGAGCGACTGCTCGCCTGCGCCCGCCGCCACATCGAGGACCCGCGCGCTGACGCCGATCCGCGCCGAATCCAGCATCGCTTCGGTCGCGGCGTCGAGCCACCGGCCGATGAACGGACCCCAGCGATGCCATGCCT
>CADEEH010000281.1 GCA_902826305.1 uncultured Burkholderiales bacterium | reverse complement strand
CTGGCCGTCTCCAGCACGCGCAGCGCACGTGTCGTGCGCGCGATCTCGATGCCATTGGCCGCGACGATCACTTCGCGCCGGTCGAGCTGGATGCGCGGCGGCCGCGGATAGTCCCAGACCGACTCCTGCCCGGGTCCGACAGGGTGCGCGAACGGCGGTCGACCACGGCCTGTGTAGTGCCACATATTGCCGAGGTTACCGCGGGCACGAACCGGCCGAGTCGAATGCCCTCGATTCACGCCTCGAGCGCCGCTCGGGACGGCGTCTCCACCGGCCATGACCGCGCCGTGCCGGGCGGGTCGACAGGCACGACCTTTGCGCGGGTGACGTTTGCGGAAAGTCGACAGGACGGCGACCCGCGTCGTCCGGTGGCCGCCGGCGCAACACAATTCATCGAAGGATTCGCGATGGAAGACCAACGCATCTGGGCATTCGAGGAAAGCCTCTGGACCGGGGACGAGGAACACTACCGTGAATCGATCGACGAGGCGTGCCTGATGGTGCTGCCCAAGCCACCTTTCGTGATCAGCGGACCGCAGGCGATCGATGCGGTGAGCGCGACGCCACGCTGGTCATCGATCGAGTTGTCGGAACGGCATGTGTCACGGCCGCAGGAAGGCCTGATCGTCGTCGCGTACACGGCGCATGCGACGAAGCAGGGCACGGAGGACTACGTGGCGCATTGCAGTTCGACCTACCGGCGCCTCGAACACGATCGCTGGAAAGTGGTGCAGCACCAGCAGACGCCGCGGATCGACGTGAAGAGCTGAGGACAGCGCCTCGCGCATCACTTCGTCGCGCACATGATTTCTACGCCACCGCCCGTGCGAAGCCCGTCCTTTCGCCGCGCGAAGTAGCGTGCGTTGAGGTCTTCCGGCGTGGCACTCTCGGCTGTACTGAAACCGAGTTCGAGCAGCAGCCGCTTCAGGTGGGCCGGATCGAACGTCGACAGCCAGGGTTCACCCATCGCGGCAACGCGCTGTCCGAGCAGTTCGTTGATCACGCGCTCGACCGGGTTGAGCATCGTCACCGGCACACGGTAGTCGAAGCACAGTCGGCTGCCGGCAGCAAGGCCGGACAACGTGCGAAGTATGGCCGCAATGGCGTCGGCCGTCAGATACATGGTCACGCCCATCCAGCTGACGCATGCCGCCTGGTCGGCACGAAACCCTGACTGCCGCAACGCGCTCCCCAGGTCGTCGCGTTCGAAGTCGACCGGCACGAATATCAGCGACTCGGGCACGCGGATGCCAGCCTCGGCCACCAGTTGCTGCTTCCAGCGTTGGGTGCCCGGATGGTCCACCTCGAAAACCCGCAGCTTCTCCTCGTGATACGGATTGCGATACGCGAAGGTGTCCAGACCGGCGCCCACGATGAGGTACTGGCGCACCCCCTCGGCGACGCATCTCGCCAGCTCGTCCTCGACGAATCGGCTGCGTGCGACCAATGCGGCGCGCAGACCCCGCGACATCGGATCGTTCAGTGTGAACGGATCGTCCCGCAGCGCGGCCCCGGCCGACGCGCCGAGCAGGGGCAGCGCAATCGGGTCCGACAGGACCAGCGGCTCGTCGAGCAGCTGGTGCGCGGCGCGCAAGGACGCGACGCCCAGGGCCGAGCGGCTCGGCTCGCCCTCGCGAACGATATTGATGGGCAGCGTGGGCATCCGATGAACCCCTTCGTGTGGCGGACATCCCATCGTCCACCCTCACGCTGCGTCAGGGTCAAGGGCCTGCGGCCTGATCGAGGTACTTCCTCAGCGCCGGCGTGAAGGCCATGCCAGCGTGCAGCAGCGGCTCGTTCTCGTAGGCCGCGATCAGACGTTCGCCCAAGGCGACGTCGCTCCCCACCGTGCGTTCCATCAGGGCCTGCCAATCGCGCGCCAGTTCACGCGCGGCCGAGGCCTGCGGTGGCACGCCATCGGCCATCAGGCGCTCGGCGCGTTCCAGGAGCGCGCGCCATTGCGGGCGGGTCTTCGTCAGGCGTTGCTGCTGTTCCGGTGTGGCGTACCTGGCGAGGACGGCCTGTCGACGCCGGATCGATTCATCGACGTATTCGAGCAGTTGGAGGTCCATGCCCGCGGGCAGTGGCAGCCCAGGCTGCTCGCGCAACATGCTGCCCCAGCGCCCGAGGAACGCGAGGTCGCCATCCATCCAGCGAATCGCCAGGTCGATCCACTGTTGCACCAGAGGCTGGAGCTCGATGGCATCGGGCGGCACGGCGCGATCCATCGCCGCGCGAATCGCCTGCACCAGCGGCGGCCACTCGGCCTCGTGCTGCTTCCAGCGCTCGAAAGCCAGCTTGAGTTCTTCGACGCTGAAGTACCGTTCGAAGGTGCCCATCATCGCCAGGCTGGCGAGCCAGTCGTCGATCGCCGGCTGACCACCACCGGCAAGAACCATCTGCACCACACCGAGCCGTTCACGCAGCGCCTTGGCGCGGGCGATCTCCTGGTCCAGCGTGTCGATCTGCCGAGCCAGGATCGCCCGCGAGGCGCTGGCGCCGCCGTCCAGCAGTTCAGCCACCTCGGCCAGCGGGACGCCCATCTGGCGCAGGGTCTGGATGCCGTGCAGCCGCGCGACATCGTCGCGGTCGTAGAGCCGGTACCCGCCCTCGGACCGCCCCGACGGGCGCAGCAGACCGATGTTGTCGTAGTGATGCAAGGCGCGCACGGTCACGCCCGTCCGCCTGGCGAGTTCGCCGACCTTGAGCAGCATGGAAGGTTTCCGCTCCAACCGTCAGGTGGTGATCGACGGCCCTCTCGTTGGTGCCTGCACCGCGACGGCCACCTCCAACGAACTTATCACACGAGCCAGCAAGGCGAGGTCGGTGATCGCATCGGCAAACTCGGCAAGACACCTCGGGGTCAGAGGAACTGTTCCACCATTCGTAGCGGACCCCTGCGCTGACCGCGCGGAGCCACCAACGAACCGACCCGCACGCCACGAAGACGTCAAGCCTCGCGCGGCTTTCGTGGGACGCCGAGCTCGCACTCGACGGACGCCCGGTCCCAGCCGGCGCACTCGGCGGCGTTGGCATAGGTACTCTGCAGGAAGCTCATCAACGCTTCCTCGGGATCCGGCGATCGCCGCACCGCCTCGTACGGCAGCACGAACTCGCCCAGTTTCGCGTCGAAGTGCGCCGCATCGGGCAACACCTGCCTGGCTTCGAAGCCGGCAGGCGTGGGATAGGCATACGAGTAGAACGCCGGGAAATCCACGCCACTACCACCGGGCCAGAAGCCGGCTGATGACACTTCGTGGCTGTACGCCTCTCGAGTGACCGAGTCGGGCAGGGCGGGAATGCCGCCGGGATGTCGCGGCGCCAGGCGGCCCGAGAAACGGGTGACCGCCAGGTCGAAGCTTCCCCAGAACAGATGCACCGGACTCACCTTGCCCAGGAACCCGGAACGGAATCGCTTGAACACCCGGTCGATGGCCACCAGGGCCTTGAAGAAGCGTTCCACCGCCGCAGCATCATAAGGACGCTCCGCGCGATCCTCGGTGAACGGGATCGGATTCGGCACCTCGTTGGGCCGGCCGAAATCGGCGGGTGTGGCGCCAAGTGAACGCAGCAGGTCATTGAATCGCGCGTGGAACGCGGCAACCGACATCACTTCGAGATCGAACGCTGCCCGTTGTCCATCTGTGGCGGCACCAGTGACACTGTGGCCCAGCAGGTCGAACGAAATCTCCACCCCGCCGGGACGATCGGGCACGAGCGACGTGGACAGCCCGCGCGAGTCGACGTAGAAAGTCGCGTGCCACGAGTGGTTCAGCCACGGCGTGTGGGCCAGCCGGTACTTGCCGACGATCTG
>CADEEH010000280.1 GCA_902826305.1 uncultured Burkholderiales bacterium | reverse complement strand
ATGGCGCTACAAGGTCGGCGTCGACGGCGAGCCGGCGGTCGGCATCAGCCTGCAGTTGCTCGACCTGCAATCCGGCGCGGTGATCTGGACCGCGTCGGGCAGCAAGACCGGATGGAGCCGCGAGGCACTGTCCGGGGTCGCCCAGAAGCTGCTGGCCGAACTGACCGCACCATTGGCGGTCCCGTTCCGTGCCCAGGCCGAGAAGCGCGAGTGACGTGATCGAACGGTTGCGGCGGCGTTTCGCGCCGGTGCCGCGCGGCTGGGACGGCCTGCGCGCGATCCTGTACAACCTCGCCGAACTCGGCGGCTTCATGGCGGTGGCGATCGCGTTCAGCCACTGGCTGAGTCCCGAGGATCCGTTCGGCATCACCGCGCAGTTTCCGTGGCTGTGGCTGATCCCGGCGGTGATCGCGCTGCGCTACGGGACATTGAACGGGCTGCTGTCGGCGCTGATGGTCTTCGGCTGGTGGTTCTACCTGGCGCGCAGCGCGCCGGCGACGATGCCGTTTCCGCAGCAGTACTTCCTCGGCGGCCTGGTGCTGGTGCTGATCGCCGGCCAGTTCGCCGACGTCTGGACCGACCGCCTGACCAAGGTCCGCGAGGTCAATGCGTACCTCAACGAGCGGCTGACCTCGCTGACCCGCAGCCACTTCCTGCTGCGGCTGTCACACGAGCGACTCGAGCAGGAGATCCTGGTGCGGCCGGTGACGTTGCGCGACCAGCTGACCGACCTGCGCCGCGCCGATCCGATCGCCGACGAGAAGCTGCCCGGCGCCGCCAAGCTGCTGCGACTGCTCGGCCAGAGTTGCGAGCTGGAAAGCGCCGCGGTCTACCGCAGCGAAGGCCAGGGCTTCGATCCGCAGCCGGCGGCTTCGATCGGCGAGCCGGTGCCGCTGGTCGGCACCGACCCGCTGGTCGAACTGGCCGCGCAGCACGGCGAGCTGACCCATGTCCGCTCGCAGGACGCGGCGCGCCGGCTCAGCGAATACCTGGTCTGCGCGCCGATCATCTCGAGCAACCGGATGCGCCTGGGCGTGGTCACGGTGCGCAGCATGCCGTTCTTCGCGTTGAACCAGGAGAACCTGCAGACGATCGCGGTGCTGGTCAACTACTTCGCCGACGGCCTGGTGCATGAACGGGCGATCCGGCCGGTGACCCTGCTGCGGCCGGGATGCCCGACCGACTTCGCACTGGAGCTGATCCGCCTGCAGCGGCTGCGACGCCTGGCCAAGGTCGAATCGACGATGGTCGGCTTCACGTTCGAGGCGACCGAAGAGGGCAACACACTGTTCGACCAGGTCCGCCGGATCAAGCGCAGCCTGGACCTGTCCTGGGAGATCGCCCAGCCGCAGCGCCACGTGCTGCTGGTCCTGCTGGCGCTGTCCGGCCAGGCGGCGGTCGAGGGATTCCTGCAGCGGATCGAAGGCGCGATCAAGAAGCAGTTCGAGGTCGATTTCGCCACCGGGCGCGTCGCGGTGCACGTCACGCCGTTGTCCGATGCCGAGCCCGAGTGGATCCTCGACGACCTGCTCAACCGCTGCAAGGTCATCGAACAGCCGCTGCAGGTGGCGCTGTGATCGGCTGGCGCCGCTGGTGGCCGGTGGCCGCCTGGCTGACGGTGCTGGTCGGCACGGTCGTCCAGGCGGTGCTGATCGCCTGGCTGCTCGCGCTGCCGGCGGTCGCGATGTTGCCGCTGTCGTCGGCCGGGTTCATCGCCGCCCAGCTGCTGCTCAGCGCCGCACTCGGCATCGCGTTGTGGCGCTGGCTGCCGGCGGACATGAAGAAGCCCCGCAAGCGGATGATGCTGCTGCTGGCCTGCGGCAACGCGGCGGTGCCGGCACTGGCGATCTTCGCGGTCGTCGCGATCCGGATCGGCCGCCGGTTCGCGAACACCCAACGCGCGTTGCCGCTCGAAGTGCTCGGCGAGCCCGGCTTCGAGGCCTACCGGCCGGTGGCGCGGACCCGTGCCCGCGGCGGCCGGATCCGCACGCTGGTGCTCGCGCGCGAGGCGCCGACCGGCGAACGACTGTCGGCGCTGCTCGCACTCAAGGGTCTGCCGGGTCGCGCGATCGCGGACCTGCTGCGCCAGCTGCTCGGCGATCCGCTCGAGGACATCCGCCTGCTCGCCTACGGCATGCTGGACCAGAGCGAGAAATCGATCAGCCAGAAGATCTTCGCCAACCAGACCGCGTTGAACAACGCGCAGGACGACGACCAGCGCTACAGCCTGAACAAGAGCCTGGCCGAGTTGCACTGGGAGATGGTGTTCCAGCGCCTGGTCCAGGGTGAGATGCGCCGATACTCCGCGCAGACCGCGGCCGAACACGCGCGAGCGGCGCTCAAGGTGCGGCCCGAGGATGCCGGCCTGTCGTACCTGCTGGCACGGATCTGCCTGGTGCTGGGCTCGATCGACGAGGGCCGCGAGGCGCTCGCGCGCTGCGTCGGCCTCGGTTATCCGCGCGAGAAGCTGATCCCCTACGAAGCCGAATACGCGTTTCGCGAACGGCGTTACGAAGACGTCGCGCAGCTGTTTCGCGAACTGCCCGGCGCGCCGTCGGCGTTGCGGCTGACCGCCAGCTACCGGTACTGGCTCTCGTGAGAGCCGAACGATGAGTGCCGGACCGGTGAAGGCCGACGACACGGCCCGGAAGAAGCCCGAGGTGAAGGCCGAAGTCAAGCCCGAGGTGAAGGCCGACAGCGGCAAGCCGGCGGCCGCCCCGGCGCCGGCCGCACACAAGACCGGCACGGTCGCCGACGGCGGGCTGCCCCGCGCCGACAAGGTCGACGTGATGCTGCTGCTCGAGGGCACGTTCCCGTACGTCTCCGGCGGCGTGTCGAGCTGGGTCAACCAGATCATCCGCGGCTTCCCGGAGCTGAAGTTCGGCGCGGTGTTCGTCGGCAGCCGGCGTTCGGACTACGCGGAGATGAAATACAAGCTGCCGGACAACTTCGTGCACCTGGAGACACACTTCATGCACGAGTTCCACGACCTGCCGATGGTCGCGGCCGCCGACGGCGACGCCGGCGGATTCGAACTCAATGCCCGGCTGCACGATGCACTGCGCGCGAGTCGCGGCCGGCAGGACGCCGAGGAGGCCTCGCGGCTGACCAACGACCTGCTCGGCGAGGCGCTGCCGATGCTCGGTCGCGGCAAGCCGCTGTCGGAGGAGGCGTTCCTGTACAGCCGCTCGTCGTGGGACTACGTGTCGAAGTGTTATCGCGAGTACTGCACCGACCCGTCGTTCGTCGACTACTTCTGGACGGTGAGGATCATGCACTCGCCGATCTGGCTGCTGGCCCGGATCAGCGACTCGCTGATCCCGGCCGAGGTCTACCACACGATCTCCACCGGCTACGCCGGCCTGCTCGGCGCGTTGCTCAAGCGCAAGACCGGCAAGCCGCTGCTGCTGTCCGAACACGGCATCTACACCCGGGAACGCAAAATCGACCTGTTCCAGAGCACCTGGATCCGCGACAACCGGAGCCTGCTCGACAAGGATGCGGCGCAGCTGGGTTATTTCCGCGAGATGTGGATCCGCTTCTTCGAGGCCGCCGGCCGGATGTGTTACCAGGCGAGCGACAGGATCGTCGCGCTGTACGAGAACAACCGCCTGCGCCAGGTCGGCGACGGCGCGCCGACCGAGCGCACGCTGAACATCGCCAACGGCATCGACCTGCCGCGACTGTCGGCGCTGCGCGCCAAGCGCTCGGCCGACGATCCGCCGCCGGTGCTGTGCCTGATCGGCCGCGTGGTGCCGATCAAGGACATCAAGACCTTCATCCGCGCGATGCGCACCGTGGTCGCGAAGATGCCGGATGCCGAGGGCTGGA
>CADEEH010000279.1 GCA_902826305.1 uncultured Burkholderiales bacterium | reverse complement strand
GGATGATGCGCGTGGCCGAGTGCAGCCGCGACTGCCTGAAGGCGCTTCGCTCGGAGACCGGCATCCGCTACGAACACCGCACACGCGGCACGGTGCAACTGTTCCGCAGCGAAAAGCAGCTCGCCGCCGTCCAGCGCGACATCGCCGTGCTCGACGAGTGCGGCGTGCCGTACGAGCTGCTCGATCGCGATGGCCTGGTGCGGGTCGAGCCGGCGCTGGCTCACAGCCGCGCGACGCTGGTCGGCGGGCTGCGCCTGCCCAACGACGAGACCGGTGACTGCCACCTGTTCACGCAGCGGCTGGCCGACATCACACGCGATCTCGGTGTGCAGTTTCGCTTCGGTGCCCGGGTCGAACGGGTGCTGGCCGCGGGCGGACGGATCACCGGCGTGCGCGTCGACGGCAATCTGCTCACCGCCGACCGCTACGTGCTGGCCTTCGGCAGCTACTCGCGGGATGTCGCCCGCTCGCTGGGTCTCGATCTGCCGGTGTATCCGGTCAAGGGCTACTCGCTGACCGTGCCGCTGGTCGATCCGGACTTCGCGCCGCAGTCGACGGTGCTCGACGAGACGTTCAAGATCGCGGTGACCCGTTTCGACGACCGGATCCGCGTCGGCGGCATGGCCGAGCTGGGCGGGTTCGATCTGCGCCTGAATCCGGCGCGACGGGCGACGCTCGAGAAGGTCGCCGGCGAACTGTTTCCGGGCGGTGACCTGCCGGCAGCGACGTTCTGGACCGGGCTGCGTCCGATGACCCCGGACAGCACGCCGATCATCGGGCCGACGCCGTTGTCGAACCTGTTCACCAACACCGGCCACGGCACGCTCGGGTGGACGATGGCTTGCGGCAGCGGCAAGCTCGTCGCCGACCTGGTCACCGGCCGGCGGCCGGACATCCGCACCGCGGGCCTCGGGATGGATCGGTACGGTTCGCAGCGTCGCACCGGCAGGCCGGTCGTGCAGGGCGCGCCGGCGTGACGGGGCGCGCCGGTCGACGGCACCGGCCCGGGGTAACATCCCCGCGATACGACCATGGCCGTCAACTTCGACCTTCATGATCTGATCGCGTTTCGCGCCGCCGCGGAGATGGAGAGCTTCCGCAAGGCGGCCGAGGCGGTGCACATCTCGCAGCCGGCGTTCAGTCGCCGGATCGACAAGCTCGAACAGGCGTTGGGTGCGCGCCTGTTCGACCGCACCACGCGCAAGGTCACGCTGACCGCGGTCGGGCGCGCGTTTGCGCGTCGGATCGGCGCGCTGCTCGACGAACTCGACGAGACGCTGCTGACCGTGCGCGGTGTCGGCACGGCACGGATGGGCGAGGTCTGCATCGCCTGTGTACCGTCGACCGTCTACTACTTCCTGTCCCGGGTGATCCTCCGTTACCGCAGTCGGTATCCGAAGCTGCGCGTGCGGGTGTTCGATGCCGGTGCCAACGACGTGTTGGCCGCGGTCGCCGACGGCGAGGCGGACTTCGGCTTGAATTTCATCGGTGCATCCGAACCCGGGATCGAGTTCCAGCCGCTGCTCGAGGAGCGCTTCGTCGCGGCCTGCCGTCGCGACCACCCGCTCGCGCTCAAGCGCAAGGCGACGTGGCGTGATCTGGCGGAGCACGACTTCATGTCGGTCGCGAAGTCGTCCGGCAACCGTCTGCTGCTGGACCAGGCCCTCGCTCATGTGGCGGGGCGACCGCAGCCCGTGTTCGAGGCACAGCACGTGACCACGCTGCTCGGCCTGGTCGAGGCGGGCCTCGGCGTGGCCGCCGTCCCGTCGCTGGCGATGCCCGGGGCCGATCACCCGTTGCTGGTGAGTGTCCCGCTCGGCGACCCGGTCGTGACGCGGCGGATCGGCCTGATCCGACGGCAGGGCCGGCGGCTGTCGCCGGAGGCGCAGCAGCTGTACGACGAGTTCGTCGCGCTGACGCCGGCGCTGCGTGCGACCAACCGGCGCGGCCGCGGAGGCTGACGGTCGCGCCGGCCGCGTTGCGGCAGCTCAGCGCAACGTCGCCAGCACCCGATCGACCATGTGGCCGGCCTGCCCGAGGTAGTTGGCCGGATCGAGCATCGCCTCGAGCGCCGGCCGGTCAACGTGGCGCGCGATCTCCGGATGGGCGACCAGCAGGTCGACGAGCGGCCGGTTCTCGGCGAGCGCCTGCCGGCACAGGTCGTACACCAGGTCGTGGGCGTATTCGCGGCCGATGTACGGACCCAGGCCCATCATCACCGCCTCGCTCATCACCAGGCCGTCGGTGATATCGATGTTCCGCCGCATCGCGACCGTGTCCACCGTGAGTCCCTCGAGCACCAGGCGACTCTGCCGCAGTGCGCCGGCCATCAGGCAGAACGCCTCGGGCAGCACGATCCACTCGATCTCCCACGGGCCGGTCGAGCGTTCGTGGTCGGCCACCATCGCGTCCAGCAGCGCCGCCGCGTGCTGGCGCACGACGCTGATCGCCGCGTGGATGTAGCAGGAGGCGATCGGGTTGCGCTTCTGCGGCATCGTCGACGACGATCCCCGGCCGTGGTGGTACGGCTCGTAGACCTCGCCTACCTCGGTCTGCATCATCAGCTTGACGTCGGTGCTGAGCTTGCCCAGCGTGCCGCCGACCAGGCCGAGGAACGTGCCCACCTCGGCGATGTTGTCGCGGATCGTGTGCCAGGCGATCACCGGTTGGCCCAGGCCGAGTTCGGCGCAGACGCCGGCCTGCGTCTGCATCGCACCGCGTTCGAGCGAGGCGAGGGTGCCCGCCGCACCGGCGAACTCGCCGACCAGCACCCGTTCCTTCAGCTGGTCCAGGCGCACCCGGTGGCGTTCGATCGCCGACAGCAGGCCGGCCATCTTGTAGCCGAACGTCACCGGGATCGCCTGCTGCAGGTTGCTGCGGCCGATCATCGGGGTGTTGCGATGTTCCCTCGCCAATGTCGCCATCGCGGCCGAGATCCCGGCCAGCTCGCGTTCGACGATCGCCAGCGCCTCGCGGATCTGCAGCACGGTTGCGGTGTCGGTGATGTCCTGGGTCGTCGCGCCCCAGTGGCAGTACTCGCCCAGCTTGTCGCGGCACATCGCGTTCAGTTGCGAGACCACCCCGAGGATCGGGTACCCGATGCGCTCGGTCTGCTCGCGCAGCTTCGCCATGTCGATCCGCTCGACGCTGCAGTGGCGGACGATCTCGTCGGCGGCTTCCTTCGGGATCAGCCCGAGCCGACCCTGCACGACCGCCAGCGCCCGTTCGACGTCGAGATACTTCTGGGTCCGGTTCTCGTCGGACCAGACCCGGCGCATCTCGTCGCTGGAGAAGATGCCCTGGAAGATGGACGAATCGATGATCGAGGCGCGCATGGTTCGGACTCCTGGAAGTCTCTGGTGATGGTCGGGTCAGATGGCGTTGGCGGCGCGCAGCGAGTCGATCGCCGCCGCGTCGAGGCCGAGTTCGGCCAGGATCGATCCGGTGTGTTCCCCCAGCGCAGGCACCGGGTCGAGGCGCGGATCGCCGTCGTCCCAGTTGCCCGGGGGCAGCAGCACCGGCAGCGGTCCGACCGGCGAGCCCACGACCCGCCACCGGTCGCGCGCCTCGAGCTGCGGATGGGCCCAGACCTCGTGCATCGTGTTGACCCGGGCGTTGGCGATCTGCGCGGCCTCGAGCCGCTCGACCACCTGCGGCGCGCTGAGCGGCCGGAAGACCTCGACGATGATCTCGCGCAGTTCCGAACGGGCGGCGACCCGCTGCGCGTTGCCGGCGAATCGCGGATCCGTGGCGAGCGCCGGCTGCCGCAGGACCCGTTCGCAGAAGTTCACCCATTCGCGTTCGTTCTGCAGGCCGAGCATCACGCTGGCGCCGTCGGC
>CADEEH010000278.1 GCA_902826305.1 uncultured Burkholderiales bacterium | reverse complement strand
TGTAGCGGCCGTCGGACTCCATCGTGTCCGAGCAGGCACCCTGGTGCAGGATCGCGCGCAAGTGGGTGAACCGCGGCAACTGGGCCTGCAGTTCCTGCTTGTCGATGTAGTCGGTGATCTCGCAGTCGACCAGGTTGCGGAACTTGTCGGCGCGCGTCAGGTTGTCGACCGCGATCACGTCGGTCTCGCCGCGCTCGTTGAGCGCGCGGACCAGGTTGGCACCGATGAAACCGGCGGCCCCGGTGACGATGATCATCCGAACAGCTCCTTCGGGCTCACCGAGGCGGTGCCGAGCTTGCCGACGACGATGCCGCCGGCCAGGTTGGCCAGCCGGACCGCGTCCTCGATCGGCCGGCCGGCCGCCAGCATCACCGCCAGCACCGCGACCACGGTATCGCCGGCACCGGACACGTCGTAGACCTCGCGCGCCTGCGCCGGCACGTGCATCGGTTCGCCGGCGCCGAACAGCGTCATGCCCTCCTCGGAGCGGGTGAGCAGCAGGTACTCGATGCCGAGATCGGATCGCAGTCGCATCGCCCGCGCGGCGAGATCGGCCTCGTCGCGCCACGCGCCGACCACCTCGCGCAGTTCGGCCCGATTCGGCGTCAGCACCGTGACCCCGCGATACCGTTCGTAGTCGTCACCTTTCGGGTCGGCGATGATGCGTGTGCCGGCCGCTCGCGCGAGCTCGATCACCGAACCGATCTGGGCCAGCCCGCCTTTGCCGTAGTCCGACAACACGACCACGTCGCAGCGCGCGAGTTCCTCGCGCACCGTGTCGAGCTTGCTGCGGATCGCGTTCTCCGACGGCGCGTTCTCGAAGTCGATCCGCAGCAGCTGCTGCTGGCGCCCGATCACGCGCAGCTTGATCGTCGTCGGCAACCCCGGATCGCGGGCGAGCCGGACCTGGATGCCGAGTGCGCAGGCCATCTCCTCGATCCGACCGCCCGGTTCGTCGTCGCCGATCACGCCGACCAGCGTGCTCTGTGCACCCAGGCTGGCGGAGTTGCGAGCCACGTTGGCCGCACCGCCCAGCCGCTCCTCGGTGCGCCGGACACGAACCACCGGCACCGGGGCTTCCGGCGAGATGCGACTGACGTCGCCGAACCAGTACCGGTCCAGCATCACGTCGCCGATCACCACGATCCGGCAGCCCGAGAAGTCGATCGCGCCACTCATGGGTCCGATCATAGCTTGTCGAGTTCCTCGCTGCGCCGCGGGGCATAGCTGTCCCAGCGATGGCAGCCCGGACAGTGCCAGAAATACTGGCGCGCCTTGAAGCCGCAGTGGTTGCAGACATAACGCGACAGGCGACGGGCCTGGGTCTGGATCAGGCTGCGGGTCAGTTCGATGTCACCGCGCGAGTCCTCGCCTTCGCTCTGGGCGCGCAGTGCCAGCAGCGCATCCAGGCCGAGCAGCGACGGCGTCTCGCGCAGCCGGGCCTCGGCCCAGCTCTTGGCCGCGCGGGGTCCGTCCAGCCGCCCGTGGGCGGCGGCCAGCGCCGCGAAGGTGTCGACCGACGAGTGCTCGCGATCGGTGGCCTCCAGCGACTCGATGCCCTCGCGCAGCCGACCCAGCGACTCGTGTGCCTTCAGCCACTCGTCGGCCAGCAGGGACAGGTGGCCCGGGTTCGAGCTGGCGACCTCGCGCCAGGCGGCGATCGCGGCCTGCGGTTCGCCGCGAGCGGCGGCCAGTTCGCCGAGCTGGAGCCGCGGCCGCGGATGGGCCGGCGCCACCGCCTGGGCCGCCGCCAGTTCGCGGCCGGCGACCTCGAACCGGTCGGGCCGGTCGCCCGCCAGCGCGCGCGCGGCGAGCTCGCAGTGGAAGTGGGCGATCCGGCGCGCGTGGTCCTCGCCGGCGTCGACCTGCAGGCGCCGGGCCAGTTCGATCGCCAGCGGCCAGTCGCGGACCATCTGCGCGATATCGAGCCGGTGCCTCAGCGCCTGCGCGGCGTACCGTGTCCCCTCCAGCCGCCCGAACGACTGCTCGGCGCGATCGAGCAGGCCGGCCTTCAGGAAATCCTGGCCGAGTTCGAACAGCACCTGTTCGCGCTGGACATCATCCAGGCCACGCCGCTCGAGCAGGTTCTGGTGGACACGGATCGCGCGGTCGGTCTCGCCGCGGCGGCGGAACAGGTTGCCGAGTGCGAAGTGCAGCTCGACCGTCTCCGGATCGAGCCGGACGACGTCGATGAATGCATCGATCGCCTGGTCGGGTTTCTCGGCGAGCAGGAAATTCAATCCCTTGAAGTACGCATCGGGCAAGCCCGCCGCCGGCGAACGCTCGTGACGGGTGTCGATCCGGGAGGCGAACCAGCCGAGCCCGAAGAACAGCGGGATCGCCAGCAGCCACCAGGACTCGAATTCCATCAGACCCCGAGGGTCGGCGGCGCCCCTGGCGAAGCCGGGCCGGGCGGCACGGGAGCCACGTCCGGAGGCAGCGGCGCGATCGGCGGCTGCGCCGCCTTGGCGGTCAGCTTGATCTCGCGTTTGAGGCGCCCGATCTCGCGTCGCTGGCGGAACATCGACGGCAGCACACCGAGCAGCCCGAGCGCCGAGCCGGCGACGAAGAAGACCAGCAGGAACACGACCAGCGGCGCACGCCAGACGATGTCGACGCCGAAGAAACGCAGGCTGACCGGTTCGGTGTTGGTGATGGCGAACCCGAGCGCGGCGAAGAACAGCGCGACCCGAAGTACCCAGGCGAGAAAGCGCATGGAGGCGTTGGCAGGCGGTTGATGGAGATTGCGGGGTCGAGCGCGAACCCCTTCGGTCAGGCCTCGTCCCTCAGCCTGGCATCGACACGTTCTCGCAACTCCTTGCCCGGCTTGAAGTGCGGCACCCGCTTCTCCGGGACCATCACCCGTTCACCCGATTTCGGATTGCGCCCGAGCCGCGGCGGACGTCGCGACAACGCGAAGCTGCCGAAGCCGCGGATCTCGATGCGACGGCCCTCGGCCAATGTCGCGGCCATCGCATCGAGGATCGTCTTGACGGCGAACTCGGCGTCCTTGGAGACCAGCTGCGGATAACGCTCGGCGAGACGGGCGATCAGCTCCGACTTGGTCATCGTCGGAGCCGACTTGTCGGCCCCGACGCCCTCGCCCGCGGTCTCGTCGAACTTCACTGGTCTTTCTGACTGTCGAGCTTGGCCCGCAACAGCGCGCCCAGGTTGGTGGTGCCCGAGGCTGCCGCGCTCTCGGCCTGCATCCGCTGCAGCGCCTCGGCGGTCTCCACGGTGTCCTTGGCCTTGATCGACAGGCTGATCACGCGGTTCTTGCGATCGACGTTGATCACCATCGCATCGACGGCGTCACCTTCCTTGAGCAGGTTGCGGGCGTCCTCGACCCGGTCGCGCGACAGCTCCGACGCACGCAGGTAGCCCTCGACGTCGTTGCCCAGGTCGATGGTTGCACCCTTGGCGTCGACGATCTTGACCTTGCCGCGGACCAGCGAGCCCTTCTCGTGGGTGCCGGCGTAGTTGTTGAACGGATCGCCCTCGAGCTGCTTGACACCCAGCGAGATGCGCTCGCGCTCGGTGTCGATCGCCAGCACCACCGCCTCGACCTCGTCGCCCTTCTTGAAGTTGCGCACGGCCTCCTCGCCGGGCGCGCTCCACGACAGGTCCGACAGGTGCACCAGGCCGTCGATGCCGCCGGGCAGCCCGATGAACACGCCGAAGTCGGTGATCGACTTGATCGTGCCGCGGACGCGGTCGCCCTTGCGGTGGTTGTCGGCGAACTCCTCCCACGGATTCGGCTTGCACTGCTTCATGCCGAGCGAGATCCGGCGGCGGTCCTCGTCGATCTCGAGCACCATGACCTCGACCTCTTCGCCGAGCGACACGACC
>CADEEH010000277.1 GCA_902826305.1 uncultured Burkholderiales bacterium | reverse complement strand
CGCTGGTTCATCTCCTCGCGGAAGAACGTGTACCGGCCGCGCCCGGCCGCCTTCGCCTCGTACATCGCCGCATCGGCGTGTTTGACCAGCGTCTCGGCCCGGTCACCGTCGCCGGGACAGACCGCGATGCCGACGCTGGCACCGGCGACGATCTCGTGGTCGTGGATCCGGACCGGCTTGGACAGCTCCGACAGGATCCGTCGCGCGACCAGCGCGGCGTCCTCCGGGTCGCGGATCTTGGGCAGGATGACGGTGAATTCGTCGCCACCCATCCGGAACAGCACATCACTCTTGCGCAGGCTGTCCTTCAGCCGCCGTCCGACCTCGACCAGCAACGCGTCACCGGCATCGTGGCCGAGACTGTCGTTGACGATCTTGAACCGATCCAGGTCGATGAACATCAGCCCCAGGGTCTCGTCGTGGCGCTGCGCGTGGGCGATCGCCTCCTCGACACGTTCGGCGAAGTACATCCGGTTCGGCAACCCGGTCAGCGCATCGTGGTACGCCTGGTGCCGGATCTGCTGCTCGCGCGCCGCGCGTTCGTCCTCCTGTGCGCCGATGATCCGTTCGGCCTTGCGCACGATCAGGTACAGGAAGCCGTACAGCAGCGACAGCGCCAGCATCAGGATCCCGGCGACATGCCAGCTCGCGCGCCGCTGTTCGGCCAGCAGTTCGGTGACGTCGGAATAGACCTCGACCACGCCGTCGATCGCGCCACCGATCTCCCCGTACAGCGGCAGGTAGGCGACGAGCAGGTGGCGGTCCCGGATGTTTCCCTCCAGCGCCTCGAAACGCTCGCGGTGCGTGACGAAGCTCTGCGCCTGCCCGGATGCCGCCGCGCGGATCAGCGGATTGTCGTGCCGGTCGATGCCGACCTGCGTCGGATCGGTCGAGTAGACGGCCGTGCCGCGCAGGTTGTAGACCTGGAACGAGGCCAGCCGCAGGCCGCCGATCTGGTTGGTCACGTCCTCGTGCAGCGCGGCGAGCCGTGGATCGGCGCGCATCGTCGCCGTGGGCATCGAATCGCTCTCGATCACGTAGTCGCGATACTTGTTCCAGACCATGTTGGCCAGCGACCGCGTCAGGTCGACGTTGGCGCGGGTCTCGTGTTCGACCAGCTGCCGCATCCCGAGTTCGCCGTAGACCCACATCAGCGCCGCGGTGACCGCGACAATGCCTGCCAGGCTCGCGGCGGAGAAGAAACGGGACAGTCTGAAGGGTCGGGAACGTTCCATCGGGACTGGGATCACGGCGTGGGCGCGCGGACGACCGGAGGGCCGCCACGTCGTTGCGTGGTCGTACGGTTGTCTTCGACGCCACGCGCCCGAACTTGAGGCCGGGTGCCCGGTGACACCGGCACGGGTCGCGGACGGTCGTGCTCGAGGGATGGTCGGCACCAACCGCCCCCCTGGAAGCCGCGATGGCGACGAGTCGAGGGGGTTGCAGGCCTTCAGTGGCCGGCGGATCCTGACACCGGCTGGATCACCAGCGGCGGGGTGATGCCGGCGTGTGCGTCCGGGGCGCTCGGGCCGGACGCCGGCTCGGCGACGGGTGCCGACGCCGGCAGCGCTCCGGTCGCGGCAGCCGCCGGCACCGCGCGAACCGGCAGCCGATACGACAGGCGCAACACGGTGCCCTGCTCGCGCGAGTCGATCTCGAGGCTGGCCCCGATCTTCGTGGCACGCTTGCGCATGTTGGACAGCCCGCGCCCGGGCCGGATCGAATCCTCGGCGAAACCACGCCCGTCGTCGGCGACCTCGATGCTCAGCAGCGGCTGGGGACCGGAGTCGACGCGCACGCGCACGTCGACGCGACGGGCGCCCGCGTGTTTGAAGATGTTGGTCATGGCCTCCTGGATCACACGCAGCACCGGCAGCGCCGCCTGCGGCGGCAGGTCCAGCGTCTCGGGCAGCCCGTCGTTCTTCCAGCCGAGCGCGATGCCGGCGGCACGCATCCGCGACTCCATCCGATAGCGCAGGTTGCCCAGCGCCGGCAGGAATCCGGCCTCGTCGGGTGTGAGGGCGTCGATCGCCAGGCGCATGTCGTCGATGCTCTCGCGCAGCACCTGCGCGACCTCCTCCTGCCGCATCGCACCGCGCTCGACCATCACCAGCGAGGACAGCAGCTGCGATCCCAGGCCGTCGTGCATGTCCTGCATGATGCGCTGGCGTTCCTCGTTGAGCAGCTGCTGGCGCTCGGCGATGCGCAACTTCTCGTAGTTGGCGGCCAGCTCGGCCTCGCGCTGGCGGACCCGGTCCTCGAGCTCGCGGTTCAGCGTCTCCAGTTCGCGGTTGAGCTTCTCGGCGAAGTGCAACGTGCGGATGAACCGGTCGAGCATGATCGAGCCGAGCACGATCAGCATCAGCGGCGCGCCGACCGACAGCAGCAGCGGATGGTCGTATTCGAGCACCCCGAGCAGGACCATGTAGTCGTTGAACCCGGCCACCAGCGGGATCAGCACCGCCAGCAGCGCGATCCAGGAGGCGAACCGGCGCCGGCGGAACGCGTGATTGAGGTGGATCGCGGCGACGAACAGCAGCAGCACCACCAGGCCCCGATACCACCAGCGCTCGACCCACACGCTGGCCTCGAACCCGGTTGCGAGCAGCACGACCGGCCCGATCAGCGCATAGACGACGGCCAGCCACTGGATCCTGCGCCAGCTGAGCCCGGTGAAACGCATGGAGAACGCACACATCGTCGCGACGAACGCGCCGTTGCCCGCGTAGTTCAGCAGGTGCACCGTGTACGACAGCCACAACGGCGCGGCTTCGACCACGAACCACAACGTGCGCACCGCCCACAGGAACGCGGCCAGGCCGAGCAGGCCGAACAGGTACTGTTCGCGCTGGCGCAACCAGAGCAGCATCATGAAGATGCCGACGGTGCCCGAGGCCAGCGTCGCGAACCGGTGCAGGTGGTATTCGGTGAACGACAGCCGCTCGAAGGCGCCGCGCAGGTCCTTCTCGTCGCCGACGTACATGCGCGACAGGCCGCTGCGACCGTTGCGCGAGTTCATCCGGATCTCCAGCGCGTTGTCCCCGGGCTGCACGAGCCCGGTCGGCAGGAAGAACAGGTGCGGCCGTCGCCAGCGGACCCATTGGTCGCCGGTATGCCCGCGGACGTCGCCGATCAGCGTGCCGTTCAGGAACACCGTGGCGCCGTCCCACGAGCGGCCGATCAGCAGCGCCGTGCTGTCGGCGGCGCGACCGTTGAACTGGAACGTGGCCCGGAACCAGTGCGACCAGACCGGCGTGCGCTCCGAGACCGTCCACTCGAACGGAAGATCGACCCGGGACCAGGGCACGCCGAGCCCCGGTGGTTCGTGGGTCTCGCTCACGTAGTGGCCGGCGGAGACGATGTCGTAGACCGTACCGCCGGAACGCTGCGTGGCGTCGGGCAGCAGCATCGTCCAGATCGCCAGCAGGATCGACAGCGCGATCGCCAGCGTGACACCTGCTGCAGTGAGGATCTGCCGGGCCGCCGGGACACTGCTGGGCCGCGGCGTTTGGGCGGCGGCCATCAGAAGTTCTTGAGCAGCCCCATCTGGTTGGCCTCGAAGACCGCCTCGCCCCGCGAATGGACCGCGAGCTTGCGATAGATCCGCTTGACGTGTGCGGTCACCGTGTGGGGCGAGATCGTCAGCAGCTCGCCGATCTCGGTGAACGCGAGGCCCTTGGCCAGCAGTTGCAGGATCTCGGTCTCGCGATCCGACAGCGGGTTCTCGGCGGCGACCGGCATGCTGGCGGCCGGCCGCTGGGCGGCCAGGCTGGTCGACACCGACACCGACGGCGGCCGCTCGGCGCGGAACCGCTGCAGCACGCGGCGCGCGATCACCGGGCTCACCGGCGAGCCGCCGGCGCGCAGCATCTTCACGCACTCGACCATCTCGGCCGGCGGGCTGTCCTTGAGCACGTA
>CADEEH010000276.1 GCA_902826305.1 uncultured Burkholderiales bacterium | reverse complement strand
CGCGTGGTGCCCATGCCGTAGGCGGCTTCCTTGACCTTGTAGGGCACCAGTCGCAGCGCGTCCTGCGACACGGCCGCGACCGTCGGCAGGATCATGATCGACAGGACCAGCGCCGCCGGGAACAGGCCGGGTCCGGCCAGCGACGTGCTGAAGAACGGCACCGCCCCCAGGACCTGGTGCAGCCAGTCGGCCAGCGGTCGGATCGCCGGCAGCACCACGAAGATGCCCCACAGCCCGTAGACCACACTCGGGATCGCCGCCAGCAGTTCGACGATCGTGCGGAAGACCTGGGCGAGCTGGGGCGGCAGGAAGTCCTGCGTCAGGAAGATCGCCATCGTGACGCCGAACACGCCACCGATCGCCAGCGCAAGCAGCGAGCTGTACAACGTGCCCCAGATCGCCGGCAGGATGCCGTAGCGGCCCTCCTTGACGTCCCAGGTGGTCGAGGTCAGGAACTCGAGGCCGTGTTCGCGAATGCCCGGGATCGCCTTGCCGCCGATCTCCCACAGGATCAACGCGAGCAGCAGCAGGATCGCCGCGGCGCCGGTCAGTGCGAGCGCCCGGAACGACCGGTCGAACAGGTGGTCGAATGCGGACGGAGGGCGGCATACCGACGTGGATGCGGCCGCGTGTTCGAAGGCCATCGGATTTCCTCGCTGCATCCGCCGCTCGCACCCTGGGAGGGCACGAGCGGCGGATCGTTGGATCGGCGGATCGGGGAAAGGCGGCGCCGGGCTCGCGCCGTCGCGCTCAGTTGATGTTGGCAGCCGCCTTGCGGACGTCGGCGACGACCGACTCCGGCAGGGGCAGGTAGCCGAGCTTGTCGCTGACCTTCTGGCCTTCGGTCAGGCAGTACTCGACCATCTTCTTGACGGCGGCGGCCTTGTTCGGATCGTCGTATTTCTTGTAGAAGATCATCCAGGTGTAGGTCGCGATCGGGTAGGCCTCGGCGCCCTCGGGATCCGACAGCCACAGCCGCATGTCCGGCGGCAGCTTCGCGCTGGCCAGCGCGTTCGCGCCACCTTCGCCGCCGGCCGCCGTGAACTTGCCGGCCTTGTTCTGCAGCATCGCGTGGTCCACCTTCGCCAGCTTCGCGAAGCCGTACTCGATGTAGCCGATCGCGCCCTTGGTCTGCTTGATCGTCGCCGTCACGCCGTCGTTCTTGGGCGAGGCGATGAACTTGTCGCTGTTCGGCCAGTTGACCGTGTTGCCCGCGCCCGGACCGCTCTTCCAGTCGGGGCTGATCGCACTCAGGTGGCTGGTGAAGACGAACGTCGTGCCGCTGCTGTCGGCGCGACGCACGACGGTGATCGGCATGTCCGGCAGCGCGGCCTTCGGGTTGGCGGCCGCGATCTTCGGGTCGTTCCAGTTCGTGATCTTGCCGTGGAAGATCGCAGGGTAGACGTCGCGCGGCAGGCGCAGTTCGGCCACGCCCGGCAGGTTGTAGGCGATGACGATCTCGCCGGCGGTCATCGGCAGCAGCTGGACACCACCGGGCACCTTGCTCATCTGCTCGTCGGTCATCGCCGAGTCGCTGGCCGCGAAGTCGACCGTCTTGTTGAGGAAGTCCTGGATGCCGGCGCCGCTGCCCTTGCCTTGATAGTCGACCGTGATGCCGCCGGAGGCCTTGCCGAACTCCTTGAACCAGGTCGCGTAGATCGGGAAGGGGAATGTCGCGCCCGATCCGATCAGGCGGACCTTTTCCTGCGCCTGGGCGGCGGGGAGCACGGCGAGGGCCAGACATCCGGCCATCGAAGCGGACAGGAACACACGTCGAATCACTGGGGGAACTCCTGGAGGTGGGCAAACGGATCCACGGCGGGCCGCAGGAGGGCCGCCGCAGCGTCGTCCAGGAGGTTATGACTTCAATGTGTCGTGCCGATGACGCTGCTGCCCGGCTGGCGAACAGCACCGACGACTACACGCCCGACGGGCTCGTGCATCGCCGGCCCGCTCGTGCAACGGCGCGACCGCTCAGTCGTACTTGATGTAGCGGAAGCGCTGCTCCTGTGGCGTGCCCTCGAGCGGACCGCCTTCCTTGCCCGGCTGCCACTGCACGACCTCCTCGATCCTGCGCGCGAGCGCGAAGTCGCGCTCGGTGATGCCCTTGGCGTCGTGACTCATCAGCTTGACGATGACAAACGCATACGAGACGGTCAGGTCCGGATGGTGCCAGGCCGCTTCGGCGAGGTGCCCGACCGTGTTGACCACCATCAACGTGGCCTTCCAGCCCTCGGTCTTGTACTTGCGGCGGATCCAGCCGTCCTCGAAGTACCAATGCGGCAGTTCCTTCGCGAGCCGCGCCTTGACCTCGTCCTCGCCGATCGACGCCGGCCGCGTTGCCTCGTTCATCATCCATCTCCCCGGTCGGCCGGGCCGCGGGGCGGCCCGATGCCTGGTCATTTATACTGCATTGAAAAACGCCATCCGCCGGAGACCCTTTGCCCGAATCCCGCCAGGCATGCCCGTTCTGCGGCCTGCTGTGCAATGACGTTGTCGCTCGCGAGGTCGCGGGGCGGCTGACGGTCGAGCCCGGACAGTGCCCACTCGCCGAGCGCGGCTTCGAACAGGCACAGGCGCCCGCGGCTGAATCGCGGATCGGCGGGCGTGTCGTGTCGCGGGACCAGGCGCTCGACGAGGCGGCACGACGCCTTCGGGCCTGCAGCCTGCCGGTCATCAGTGGTCTCGCGGTCGATGTCGGCGGCATGCGCGCGCTGGTCGAGCTCGCGCATCGCTGCCGCGCGGTCGTCGACCACGGCAACTCGGACGCGAAGATGCGCAACCTGCTGACGATGCAGACCGACGGCTGGATGTCGGCGACGTTGTCCGAGGTGCGGCATCGTGCCGATCGGGTCGTTTTCATCGGGGCCACGGCCGGTGACCGGCAGCCCCGGCTGTTCGAGCGACTGTTCGGACCGGGCCCGGCGTTGTTCGAGCGCCAGCCGCCGGTGCCGCGGCAGCTGGTGTTCCTCGCCGATCGTGTTCCGGCGGCGGCACAGGCGCTGGCCGATGCCAGTGCCGGTGCGCTGACCTGCGCCGCGATCCCGGTGGCGACCGGTGACCTGCCACGGGCGCTGGGCGTCCTGTCCGCGATCCTGCAGGGCCGCATGCCGGCTGCGAAGGACGTCGCCGCCAGCGGCCTTCGCGGCATCGACCTGCCGGCACTGCAGGCGCTGGCCGCCGATCTGCGCCAGGCCCGCTACGCCGTGCTCGCCTGGGCCGCCGCCGAACTCGACTACCCGCATGCGGAGCTGACGGTCGCCACGGCAGCGCGGATCGTCCGGCTGCTCAACCGCGACACACGCGCCGCCTGCCTGCCGCTGGGGGGCAACGACGCCGACCTGACCTCCGATGCGGTGCTGCTCTGGCAGACCGGGCTGCCGTTCCGGACCGCGTTCCGCGAAGACGTCCTGCGCTACGATCCGGTCGGCAACCGCGCCCAGCGGCTGATCGACGATCGCGAGGCGGACCTGCTGCTCTGGGTGTCGAGCCTGAACCCGGGACTGGTACCGCGCTCGCACCCCGATGCGACGATCGTGTTCGGCCATCCGGCGATGCGGCTGGAACGCGAGCCCGACGTGTTCATCCCGGTCGGTGTGCCGGCATTCGATCATCCGTCACACCTGTTCCGCAGCGACAAGGTGGTCGCGATCCACTACGAGGCGAAGTCGACCCCGGCCCGACCGCCGCTGCCCGGGGTGGCGGCCACGGTGCAGGCGCTGCTGACACGGCTCGCGGCCGACGCAGGCGTGCGATGCTGATCCGATTCAAGGGCGGCACCATCGTCGATCCGACCGCGGCGCGCGAGGCGGGTGCCGCCGCCGGCGCGATGGCGATCGCACCCGGCGGCGTGCAACGCGACCTGTTCGTCGAGGACGGCCGGATCGTCGAACCGAAGCCGGGCGCCAGGGTCGACCGCGAGATCGACGTCGGCGGCAGGATCCTGATGGCCGGCGCGATCGACATGCACACACACATCGGCGGCGGCAAGGTCA
>CADEEH010000275.1:1521-4052 GCA_902826305.1 uncultured Burkholderiales bacterium | reverse complement strand
GGTCGAGTAGACCGGCACGCTCTTCGAGCGCGGCGGGATACCGCCGCGCCCGCGCACTAGCGCGGCAGGTTTCTTGGTTTGCGGCGTAGGCTAACTTCGCGAAGCGAAGTTAAGGCGCGTAGCGCCGGGCCGGAGCCATAAGCCCCGTGGGCAGACAATGCCGTCACTGTCGAGTGGCGCTCTTTGCGCGCGCCTCGGCGCGCGCCCGCGCACTAACGCGGCAGGCTTCTTGGTTTGCGGCGCAGGCTAACTTCGCGCAGCGAAGTTAAGGCGCGTAGCGCCGGGCCGGAGCCATAAACCGCGTGGGCAGACCAGACCGTCAGGCCTATTTCTGCTCATCCGCAACAACCACCTGATTCCGCCCCTTCGCTTTTGCGCTGTACAACGCAGCATCCACGCGAGCGAACAACATCGCGCGCGACTCGTTCGCCTTCAGCTCGGCGATTCCGAAGCTCGCTGTCGTAGCGCCCCGCGAGGGTTCAATACCGAAGTCGTGGGCTTCGATGGTGGCGCGCATGCGCTCACCCCACTGAATCGCTGCATTCAACGGGGAGCCGATCATCAGCACGAGGAACTCCTCGCCGCCCCAGCGCGATATCACGTCGCTGTCGCGCACGGCGCCGCGCAGCAGACCACCGAACTTGTGGATCACGGCATCCCCGACCTGGTGGCCATAGCTGTCGTTGATCTGCTTGAAGTGATCGATGTCCACCAGGATCGCGCATAACGGCTGCTTGAAGCGGGACGCGTTTCGTATCGCCTGGTCGAACAGGATCTCCCCCATCTCCCGGTTTCCAAGTCCGGACAGCGCGTCGGTGGAGGCCACGTGTTCCAGGCGCCGTTGAAAAAGATTCACCGTATAAAGCGTCACTGCCAGCACCAGCACCGTCGCCAGGGCGCTGATCAGGAGGTTCGCTCCCAGGATGTTGCGCAGCGGGCTGATGGACAGGTCTTCGCCTTCTTCGACGATCAGGTGCCATTTGAGCTCGGGAACGAAGCGCGAGTTGACCTGAATGGTCTCGTTGTCGCGCCGGTAGGACAGTCGCGCGGGCTCCTTGGCGCTGCGCAGGATCTCGGCGGCAATCTGCGCCATGCCGGGCAGATCGTTGATCGACTTTCCCTGCTCGGCCATTGCCTTGCCGGCCAACACGATGTCGCCCGAAGCATCGACGAAGAAGATGCGCCGCTTGAACTTGTCCTGGTAGCCGTCGATGATTCCCTGCAGGTCGTCGAACGTGATGCCGACGCCGACGGCACCGATGTATCTGTCCTTGTGGTCGAGGATGCGGTAGTTGACGAACGTCGTCCAGCGGTGGCGATTGCCTTCATCCACGTCCGGGTTGAGTTCGTAGGGCTCCCTCATCTGGCGGACACGGAAGTACCACTTGTCCAGAGGATCACCTTCGGACACGACCTTCAGCAGCCCGCCCTCGTAGTAGTACTTGCGCGTGAGCTCCGAGACGAGGAAGGCCGTGTTGGCGCCGAACCTGGTCTTCACTTCCGTCAGATAACGTACCGCCTCGTTCTGATCCTGTTCGCCGCCGACCAGCCAGTCGCGCAGGAACGTGTCGTGTGCCATCTGCATCGATACGTAGATCGGCCGCAACAAGTCGCGCTGGATCTCCGAGTAGACGTTGTCGCCGGTCAGCGGGAGTTGCTGGTCGACGATGCTCTTGCGAACCGAATCGCTGGCGATGAAGTAGCTGACAAGGGAGGTCGTCAGGAATCCGGCCGCCAGGATGGCGATCAGGAGGACCATCAGACGATTCCTGTCCGCGGAGAACCGCATTGCGCCTCCCTCGATTCTTCTTTGAATGGACCAACGGGCGGCATCATACCGAATTGTCGTCCCGTCGACCGCGGCGCGGTGGCCGTGAATCGTCGACTCGCTGCCGGAGGCCTGCACTGCGGCCCGGCCTCGGTGTGTGTGGAGGGGTGATGCGCGCGCGTCAGCGCGCGCACACGCGATCGCGTCCGCTCGTCTTCGCTTCGTACAGTGCCGCGTCCGCGCGCTGCAGCAGGCGTTCGACCGGATCGTTCGGATGACAGATGGCGACACCGGCCGACACCGTGACCCTCGATCCGGGCACGAGGTCCTCCCACGCTGCGCCTGACACGGTCGCCCGCAGGCGATCGACCACCTCGGCCGCGGTGGCGAGGTCATCGACCTTCGTCAGGAGAAGCAGGAACTCCTCGCCCCCGTGACGTCCGAAGCGGTCCGTCTCGCGCTGGACCGTCGTGATGACCGACGTGATCCGTCGCAGCACGTCGTCACCGACCTGATGACCGAAGGTGTCGTTCACGTGCTTGAAGTGGTCGATGTCGATCAACGCCGCGGCGAAGACCTCTCCGGTGCGCATCATGCGCCGATGTTCCTCGCGCAACAGCTCCATTATGCGGCGACGATTCAGGACACCGGTCAGGTCATCGTGGCTTGCCTGCTGCTCCAGCTGCTCGAATGCGGCGGCGAGCTGTACGTTGCGATGGGCCAGGGCGACACGAAGGCGTGCGCCGTACATGCCGAGGCCGGC
>CADEEH010000275.1:0-1421 GCA_902826305.1 uncultured Burkholderiales bacterium | reverse complement strand
CGTTGCGATGGGCCAGGGCGACACGAAGGCGTGCGCCGTACATGCCGAGGCCGGCCGTTCGTGCGAGCACGAGCCCGAACCACAGGCCGCTCAGCACCCGCTGCACCGGCGTATCCGCGGGAAACTGCAGCCGATCGCCGAACAGCGACAAGGCCAGGCCGATGATCAGTGAAGTGCCGACCAGACCGACGACCACTTCGCGCATCGCCATGCGAAGCGCGCCGAACGACATGACGATGAAGAGCACCATCAGCATCAGCACGCCGATCCGCGGCTCGAGCGCGATGCACCCCAGGTTGATGGCGACGTGAACGGCGACCTTGGGCACGACGATGTAGTGGTCGCGAAACCGCTCCGTCCACCCCGAGTGGTAGGCGCACCAGAACCCGCTGCAGGCCAGCAACGCCACCCCGCCGTAGCACAGGCCCACGTTCCACCCGATCGCGCCGGCGGCGGCAAGCGCGAACATCATGGCGACATCGACGGCGTAGCTTGCGCCGATCATGGCCAGCATCTGCATGCGCTGCCCGTGCCGGCGACGCAACCGGGCGTCCGGGCTCGTGCCGGGCGCACGCGTCGGGGCGCCGATCGGGACGCTGGTGTGGATCGCGGGTGAGCTCACATCACTTCCTGCCGCGGGCCGGACCGGGCGGCCGGGTGGCCAGCCTCGGTGGACATGCGGACGCGGCCGGAGCGATGGCTCGCCACAGCCGCGGATGACCGAAGCTTCGGTCCTGGATCGGTTATCGGCGCGGGACCAGCGGACTTGAGTGACGGTGCGGTACATTCACACCGACGACATCCCCGCGAGTCCGTGTCATGCCCTCCCCGCTCCTGCCCCCCGGCTACTTCAACGCCCCGATCACCGACACCGACCCGCAGATCGCCGAAGCCATCGCGCGCGAGAAGTCCCGCACCCACGACGTCATCGAGCTGATCGCCTCCGAGAACATCGTCAGCCGCGCGGTCCTCGACGCGCAGGGATCGATCCTCACCAACAAGACGGTCGAGGGCCTGCCCGGCAGGCGTTACCACGCCGGCGCGGTCAACGTCGACACGATCGAGACCGCCGCGATCGAACGCGCCTGCCGGCTCTTCGGCTGTCGTTTCGCCAACGTCCAGCCGCACTCCGGCAGCCAGGCCAACCATGCGGTGCTGCACGCGGTCGCCCAACCCGGCGAGACGATCCTGTCGATGGACCTGAACGCCGGCGGACACCTGAGCCACGGCGCGTCGGTCAACGCCAGCAGCCGGTGGTTCGACATCGTCCACTACGGTGTGCGCCCCGACACCGGCCTGATCGACTACGACGAGGTCGTCGACCTCGCACGCCGGCATAAACCCAGGCTCGTGATCGCCGGCGGCTCCGCCTACCCGCGCGCGCTGGACTTCGCCGCGTTCCGCCGCGCGGCCGATGCCGG
>CADEEH010000274.1 GCA_902826305.1 uncultured Burkholderiales bacterium | reverse complement strand
GCGGCCTGACGCCGGCGGACTTCGCCGCGTTCAAGTCGCAGCGCTTCCGCTGGGCGTTCGGTGCGATGCAGATCCTCAAGCACCACGGCCGCTCGCTGCTCGGCAAGAGCCGGCTGTCCACCGGCCAGCGCTACCACTTCCTGACCGGCTGGTTCCCGTGGTTCGGCGATGCGATGCAGTTCGTGTTCGCGGTGATGTCGATTGCGTGGACGATCGGCATGCTGACGCTGCCGAAGCACTTCAGCCTGCCGGTCTGGGTGCTGACCGCGCCGGTGCTGGGCTTCCTGATCTGCAAGACGCTGCTCGGTCCGATCCTGTACCGCCGCACGATGCGCTGCAGCTGGGCCGACGTCGCCGGTGCCTCGATCGCCAGCCTGGGCCTGTCGCACGCGATCGCCCGCGGCGTGTTCCTGGGCCTGATAAAGAAGCGCGGCGAGTTCGCCCGCACGCCGAAGGGCTGGCGCGCCAAGGGGGCGCTCGAGGCGATCGCGCCGATCCGCGAAGAGATGACGATGCTGCTGCTGCTCTTCTCCGCCGGTGCGGCGATGGTGGCGGTGCGCGGCTTCGCCGATCGGGATGCGATGCTGTGGACGCTGATGCTGGCGGCGCAGTCGCTGCCGTACGTCGCGGCCCTGCTGTGCCAGGTCTTCTCGATGGTCCCGGAACGTCGTGGCGAAGCGTCGGTGTCGGTCGAGCCGATGCCGGTGCCGGCGCCTTCGGCAGCACCGGTCGTCGAACCGATCGTCGCACCGGTGTCCGCGAAACTCGGCGACGGCGCGCCTGCCTGAGCGACGCGGACCGGTTCCGCCAACGAAAAGGCCCGCGCGAGCGGGCCTTTTCCATGGCGCGAGCCGATGTCGTCAGGTCCGCCGATCGCCCTTGCCGTGCATGTCGGCAATCATCGCCGCGGCGACTTCCTGCTGCATCTCGATCAGCGTCGCGCCGAACGCCTCGGTGAGGATGCCCATCACCCGGCGGATCGCCGGCCGCTCGTGCATCGCGACGTAGTCGTCGAGTTCCGCGGCCGACAGGTCGCGGTAGACGAACAGCCAAGACTTCTCGATCTGCTCGCGCAGTGCCGGCCGCATCACCGCGGCCAGTTTCGGCGACAGCGACCAGATCCGGTCCCGTTCGACCCGACCCTGCGGCTCGCTCGCGTCGGCGAGCATCTGCGTCGTGCCCAGCGCGCCGGCGACGGATACCGCCACCCACATCTCGCTCGCGCCGATCGCCGCGTCCAGACGCCGCAACGCCTTCGTGCGGACCGCGTGATCCGCGGCCTTGATCGCATCGGCCGCGTACGAGTTGATCGTCTCGGCGGTGGCGGTGCCGGCAACGACTTCCAGGTCGATGGCCCGTTGCGCGAGCGGCTCCTTCGCGCCGTGGATCACCGCCTCCAGGTCGTTGGCCGAGGCCCGGGTCGCCAGCGCGGTACGCACACGGTCCACCAGCCGCTTCGAATCGAAGACGTGGGCGTAGTGCGCCATCATCGAGTCGACCTTGTCGCGACCGAGCTTGACGATGTCCGGGTTCTCGCGGACGTTGCGCACGATGCTGTCGGTGAACTGGCGGAACTGGTGTTCGACGCGCAGCACCTCGATCGCCTCGTCGACCGTCTTGTTGTCGCGAGGATTGGCGGCGCAGGGCGCGACGAACGCGCAGGTGACGGCCAGCCCGGCGAGGGCGCGAAGAAGAGGACGAACGAACATCGCGGAACCCCTGGTTGAACTGCAATCCGGCTGCGCCGCGACCGCCCGGGGGCGGTGCGACGACGTGATTCCAGATTACGTTCCGTCGGGAAGGGCCCTGGCCCCGTCCGGCTCCGCGCAAGCGCCGTCCGGCGGTCGATCGTGGCTCGGATGCAAGAACGGCGCATCGCTGCGCCGTCCAGGGGTTGCCGCGGACGTGTCGCGGCGTCGATCCGGGGGCGTCGTCGCGGGCCGTCGCGGCCCGCGCGGCCCCCGGCGGGACGATCAGTTGACGACCTGGGCCAGCTCGCCCTTGCGGTACCGGTCGACCATCACCGTCAGACCGACCGCCTTGATCCTGCCGCCCTGCCCCGCGCAGCCGAACTCGCGGTAGCGCTGCATGCAGATCGCCTTGGCGGCCTCGCGTGCGGGCTTGAGGTACTCGCGCGGATCGAACTTGTCCGGGTGCTGGGCGAAGAAGCGGCGGATCGCGGCGGTCATCGCCAGCCGGATGTCGGTGTCGATGTTGATCTTGCGCACGCCGTACTTGATCGCTTCCTGGATCTCCTCGACCGGCACGCCGTAGGTTTCCTTCATGTTGCCGCCGTACTTGCGGATCTCCGCGAGCAGGTCCTGCGGCACCGACGACGAGCCGTGCATCACCAGGTGGGTGTTGGGGATCCGGCGGTTGATCTCCTTGATCCGCGAGATCGCCAGGATGTCGCCGGTGGGCTTGCGCGAGAACTTGTAGGCGCCGTGCGAGGTGCCGATCGCGATCGCGAGTGCATCGACCTGCGTGTTCTTGACGAAGTCCGCGGCCTGCTCCGGATCGGTCAGCAGCTGCTCGCGCGTCATCGTGCCCTCGGCGCCGTGGCCGTCCTCCTTGTCGCCCTTCATCGTCTCGAGCGACCCGAGGCAGCCGAGTTCACCCTCGACGGTGACACCGACCGCGTGCGCCATGTCGACGACCTTGCGGGTGACATCGACGTTGTACTCGTACGGCGCGATCGTCTTGCCGTCCTCCTTCAGCGACCCGTCCATCATCACCGACGAGAAGCCGAGGTCGATCGCACCCTTGCAGATCGCCGGCGACTGGCCGTGATCCTGGTGCATCACGATCGGCACGTTCGGGTACGCCTCGACCGCAGCCTGGATCAGGTGCTTGAGGAAATCCTCGCCGGCGTACTTCCGGGCGCCGGCCGACGCCTGCATGATCACCGGCGCGTCGAGCTCGGCGGCGCCGGACATGATCGCCTGCACCTGCTCGAGGTTGTTGACGTTGAACGCGGGGATGCCATAGCCGTTCTCGGCGGCATGATCCAGCAGCTGGCGCATCGAAACGATGGGCATGGTCGGACTCTCCTTATTGAAATCGACTGTGCGCAGCCGGCGGGGCCGCCCCCGCGGAGACACGGCTGTGCACAATCGCCCGTCACGGGCCGGAGCGGATCGAATTATGCGCCACCCGGCGATCGGGCTTCCGGGAATTGCGCACGGATCAGGGCCAAGAGTGGGCCAACAGCGGGCCAACAGCGGGCCGACGGGCGGGAACGCGCCGGCGGGTCCGACCCGTCAGCCGGCCGGCCGGACCGAGTAGGCCTGTTCGCCGACCCGGATGATCTTCATCGTGTTGGTGCCGCCGGACTTGCCGATCGGATCACCGATCGTCAGCACGATCACGTCGCCGGGACCGGCCAGGCCGGCGTAGACCAGCTTCTTCTCGACGTCGACCAGGATACCCTCGCGGTCCTTGGCGACGTATTCGAACGCGATCGGGTGCACCTCGCGATACAGCGTCATCCGCCGCCGGCTGGCCTCGTCGTTCGTGAGCGCGTAGATCGGCACCCCGGAGTCCACCCGCGACAGCCACAACGCGGTCGAACCGGACTGTGTCAGCGCGGCGATCGCACGGATGCCGAGGTGGTGGGCGACGAACAGCGCACTCATCGCCACCGACTGGTCGATCCGGGTGAAGGTGCGGTTCATCAGCTCGCGCTCGAGCGGAATCATCGGGTGGCGGTCGGCCTCGACGCAGATGCGGACCATCGACTCGACGGTCTCGATCGGGAACTTGCCGGCGGCGGTCTCGGCCGAGAGCATCACCGCGTCGGTGCCGTCGAGCACCGCGTTGGCGACGTCGGACACCTCGGCGCGGGTGGGCACCGGGGACTCGATCATCGATTCCATCATCTGGGTCGCGGTGATCGTGACCTTGTTCAGGTCGCGCGCCATCCGGATCATCCGCTTCTGCAGCGCCGGCACCGCGGCGTCGCCGACCTCGACCGCGAGGTCGCCACGGGCGACCATGATGCCGTCGGAGGCCTTCAGGATCTCCTCCAGGTTGCCGATCGCCTCGAAACGTTCGA
>CADEEH010000273.1 GCA_902826305.1 uncultured Burkholderiales bacterium | reverse complement strand
CCTCCACGGTGTAGACCATGTTGTCGCGCAGGTAGTCGAAGCCGAACTCGTTGTTGGTGCCGTAGGTGATGTCGGCCGCGTACGCGGCCTTCTTCTCGTCGGGCGGCTGCTGGGCGTGGATCACGCCGACGGTCAGGCCGAGGAACCGGTACAACCGGCCCATCCACTCGGCGTCGCGTGCGGCCAGGTAGTCGTTGACGGTGACGATGTGCACGCCCTGGTCCGTCAGCGCATTCAGGTAGACGGCCAGCGTCGCGGTCAGCGTCTTGCCCTCGCCGGTGCGCATCTCGGCGATCTTGCCGGCATTGAGCACCATGCCGCCGATCAGCTGCACGTCGAAGTGCCGCATCTTCAGCACCCGGCGCGAGGCCTCGCGGCAGACCGCGAACGCCTCCGGCAGCATGTCGTCGAGCGACGCGCCCTCGGCGACCCGTTGCTTGAACTCGGGTGTCTTGGCCTGCAATTCCGCATCGCTGAGCGCGCTGAGCTGCGCCTCGAGTGCGTTGATGCCGGCGACCGCCTTGCGATACTGCTTCAGCAACCGCTCGTTGCGGCTGCCGAAGACTTTGGTGAGCAGACCCTGGATCATTCCAATAGCAAGACGCCCGGGTTCCCACCAGATCGTGGCCCGGGCGGCGAAAGTCCTGAAGAATCAAGGCAGTCTAGCACGTTGCCCCGCAGCGGGGCGGGGTGTGCCTACAAGAACACGGTGCCGCCGGTCGCCGCCCGGAAGGCCCTGGCCACCGGCGAGCCGCCGGCGCGCAGGAACTGCAGCGGCGTCAGCCCGGTCATGCGCCGGATCGAACGTGTCATGTGGGCCTGGTCGGCGAACCCGGCCTCGAACGCGACATCGGCCAGGCCGTGGCGGCCGGCGCCCCGGCGCGCCACCTGCTGCAGCCGGGCCGCCTGGGCCAGCCGCTTCGGGGAGGTGTCCAGCCAGACCGCGATGTCGCGCTCGAGCTGGCGGCGCGACACCGTCTCGAGGCGGGCGACCTCCTCGATCGAACCCTGCGGATCGCGGGCGATCCGGGCCGCGGCCCGGGCCGCGCGCAACGCGCCGCGGTCGACCCGCCGATGGCGATCGAACCGCTGCTCGAACCACAGGCCGAGCCGCTGCAGCTTGTCGTCCAGCGTCGGCGCCGCGGCGATCGCGACCTCCAGCGGCACGGTCACGCCGCGATCGACGATCCCGGCCACGGCCCGCTGCCCGTCGCCGCTGCCTTCCGGCGCCTGGCCGTCGAGCATCGCAATCGCACCGGCCGGGGTCAGCAGCCCGAACAGCGTCAGGCAGTGGCCGCCGGTGTCGGTGGCACTCGCACCGTCCCGGATGCTGCGGAACATCGTGCATTCACCGCGCCGGTCGAGCGGATCGCGGCCCAGGTGCGGGGCGCAATCCACCGAGACGACAAACGACTCGTGCGGCACGATGCACAATCGTTCCCTGGCCTCGGGCGGGACCTCGACCGCGACCAGGGCCGAGACCTGCTCGGCCAGCGGGCCGGTGACCGTCAGGTGAGCGCAGCGGATCACATCCATCGTCGGGGACTTCGATGCAGAGGGTGGAACGGAGACTGCGATGGTACCGGCGATCCCGCGCCCGCGGTTCACACGAAGACGGGACGCAGGTCCCATGGACGACCCGTCCGCGACCCGGCAAGGTCGCGGCAAATGATCGGAATGCCGCCATGACCAAGACTTCGACCTGCCTGCTGCTGATGCTGACCGCTGCCCTCGGCGGTCCCGTGCTCGCCGACCCGACGCTGCGCCACGGCGACCTGGTCACCGATGCCCAGGGACGGACGTTGTACACGCTCGAGAGCGACCCGGCCGGTGCCAGCCGCTGCTACGACGACTGCGCGCGGACGTTCCCGCCGTTCCTGTCGGCCAACCCGAACAAGGCCGACGACCGGTTCAAGTTCTTCGACCGCGCGGACGGCAAGAGCCAGTGGACCTACGACGGGCGGCCGCTGTACCTGTACCACGGCGACAGCCGGCCCGGCGACGCCCACGGCGAGATGGCCGGCGGCGGCTGGCGCGCACTTCGGCTGCGCTGATCCGTTCGGACACGACCCGGACACGGGACATCCCGTCCCGTTGTCGCAAAAGATCAATACGGGGGTCGCCCCCGTTCCCAGAATTCGCTGCCTGAGCCGTCCGTGTGTGAAGCACCGACGGCCGCACCCGCGGTCCGCGCCCACAACCGGCGAGGGCCACGGCCACGGACCTCACGCAGGAGCGAATCGATGGACACGACACATCTCGGGCGAGTGCTGGCGACTGGTGCGCTGCCTTGCCTTCTCGGCGCATTGGCCGCCTGCGGCGGCGGTGGCGGCGGTGGCAACAACGCGACGCCGGCGGCCGGCGGCAACACCGCGGTCAGCGGCGGCGGCGCGGGCGCGGCATTGTCGATCGCGGCGACCCGGTCGGGACCGCTGCAACTGACCCCCGACAACCGCCAGGTCTGGGTCGCCAATCCGGAGACCGACAGCGTCTCGGTGATCGAGGTCGCCGGCGATGCGAACCGGCTGCTGCAGGAAGTGCCGGCCGGCGACGAGCCGCGCAACGTCGCGATCGCCCCCGACGGCAAGCGGGTGTTCGTCGCCAACGCCGGCGACGAGACCGTCTGGGTCTACGACGCCACGACGCGGGCGCTGCTGGCGAAGATCACGGTCGGTGCCGAACCGTACGGCATGGCGTTCACACCCAACGGCAAACGGCTGTTCGTCGCCAATGCCCGATCGAACACGGTGTCGATCGTCGACCCGGTCGCCTACCGGGTGACGGCCACGATCAGCGGCGTCGGTGCCGAACCGCGCGGGGTCGCGGTGACCAACGACGGGGATGCCGACGACGACGAAGAGAAGGTCTACGTCACGCAGTTCCTCGGCGTCGAGCGGCCGGGCCAGGTGATCGGCTCGGACAAATACAAGGAGGGCCGGGTCTCGGTGCTCGCCAGTGACGACGGCCAGGTGCTCAAGCAGGCGGTGCTGCAGCCGATCGACGACACCGGCTTCAAGTCGCGCGGCTCGGTGCTGGGCGGCGTGGCCGCGCCGGCAAACGCGACCGACCCGGCCAACGCGGTGACCGGTGCGTTCCCGAACATGCTGCAGGCGATCGCGATCAAGGGATCACGGGCGTACCTGCCCAACACCTGCCCGTCACCCGACGGCCCGGTGGTGTTCAACGTCAACATGCAGGCGTGCCTGACGGTGCTGGACACCACCACCGACCAGGACGCCGGCCAGACGCTGAACATGAACCGCGGCGTGCAGTTCGAGAAGGCCGATCCCGCCGACGAACGCAAGCGGCTGTTCCACGCCGTGCCGTGGGCGATTGCGTTCAAGCACAAGAGCAACGAGGGTTTCGCCCTCTCGCTGTCGTCCAACGTCGCGATCAAGGTGTCGCTCGGCGCGAACGGCGCACCGACGATCAACGCACCGGCCAACGCCAACGATCCGGGCGGCATCGTCCGTGTGCTGGTCGGCCAGGGGCCGCGGGGCATCGTGATCAACGGCGACGACACCCGGGCCTACGTCGCCAACGAGAACTCGCGCGATCTGTCGGTGATCGACCTGGCCACGAACGCCGTGATCCGCACGGTCGCGACCGCGCCGCTGCCGACCGCCGGGACCGCGGACGCCACGCGGCTGATCGGCAAGGCGATCTTCGACAGTTCCAGCGGCGTCAACCTGCCCGCGCTCAGCTCGGCCCAGCTCTCCGGCGTGGTGCCGAACCGTCGCCTGTCGGACAACGGCTGGGGATCGTGTTTCGCCTGCCATGCGTTCGGCAAGACCGACGGCGTGACCTGGATCTTCGCCAGCGGGCCGCGGCGCTCGCTGCCGCTGAACGGCACGTTCAATCCGAAGGACCCGACCGACCAGAAGATGCTGAACCACTCGGGCATCTTCGACGAGGTCGCCGACTTCGAGCTGAACATCCGGACCGTCTCGGGTGAGGCGCAGAAACCCGGCGAACCGGCCAAGCAGGGACTGATCCTGAAGGCCGACGGCACCCCCGAGGACCAGAAGGCGATCAGCAACTTCGGCAACACCGACAGCCCCGCGCTCAATGCCGGGCGCAGCGCGCAGCTCGACGCGATGGCGTTCTACGT
>CADEEH010000272.1 GCA_902826305.1 uncultured Burkholderiales bacterium | reverse complement strand
GGATGATCTGGATGTCGTGATCCTCCATCTCGCCGTCGGGCACGACCTGCCAGCGTCTGAACGCCTCGTAGTCACCCGAGAGGCGGTCGATCGCGACGCGCACGTCGCTCTCCTCCTTG
This sequence comes from uncultured Burkholderiales bacterium, assembly GCA_902826305.1. Classification (GTDB taxonomy): domain Bacteria; phylum Pseudomonadota; class Gammaproteobacteria; order Burkholderiales; family Burkholderiaceae_E; genus CADEEH01. The sequence continues at coordinate 3,993 of CADEEH010000272.1, read as the reverse complement.
AACCGCTTCTTGGTCGCGGACGCGAGCGCGCTCTCGAGCGCGGCGAAGACGACTTCACGCGGGACGTTCTTCTCGCGCGCCAGGGCGTCGACCAGCAACAGGACTTCTCGGCTCATCTCTTCGCGCCTCCGATCTTCAGCTGCGGCACCAGCCTCGCGCGGTCGATCTCGGCGAGATCGAATACCAGCTTCGTGCCTTCCTTCATTTCCAACCCGTACTTCCCGCCGTCCTCGACGGTCAGCATGCCGTCGAAGTTGCGTCGCCCGCCGAACGCCTGCTTGAGCCGCACCGCGACCTCGTTGCCGGCGAATCGCTCGAAGTCGACCGCCCGCTTGAGCGGCCGATCCAGTCCTGGCGACGACACCTCGAGTCGCGCGTAGTCGATGCCCTCGACCTCGAGCACCCGCGACAGCTGGTGACTGACCGCCTCGCAATCCTCGATCCGGATCGACTCCTGCCCGCTCGCCGGCGGATGATCGATGAACACGCGCAACAGGCCCCCGGCGGCGAACTCGACATCGACCAGCTCGTAGCCGAGCCCGCTCACCGTCGAGCCGATGATCGTCGCCACCGAAGACTGAAAGTTCGCCATGCCCCGGACCGAAAAAAAAATGGGCCGCAGAGCCCATTTCTTTTGAGCACGCTCTGCCCGATCCGATACTGCGGACCGAAGGCGAACGCTTTGTTGCGCAGGATTATAGCCGCAAAGACGCCGTGCGAGCAGTCATCCCCCGGCGCGGCGACCTGCGCCCGGCTCAGGGCTTGCGCCCGCGACGCGGTCCGCCGCGGCCGGCGCCACCGCCCCCCCCGCCGGGACCCTTGCCGCCACTGCGCCCGCCGGCTCCGCCCGCACCACCGCCAGGCCCGCGGCCACCGCCACCTTGTGTGCGATTGCCGCCGCCGGGTCCGCGCCCGCCCCCTTGCGGGCCGCGTTTGCCCGGCCGCCCGGTGCCGGTGCCGTTGCCGGTGCGTGCACCACCGGTAGTCTCGCCGCCGGCGTTCCAGGCACCGCGCGGGCCACCTTTGCCGCCGGTACGCCGTGCCCCCGACGCGGGGCCGCCGAGTGTGCCCGATGGAAAGTGCTGCGGCGGCGAAGGCTTGCCGAACCGCCGTGCCTTCGCCGGGCCATCGGTGGCCGTGCGCTGGCGGACGGTACGTGTGATGCCTTCGAGGTGGGCATTCTGCGAGCGCGGCTGCCACTCGTCGTCCATGTGTTCGGGCGACAGTTCCGGCTCCTCCGGTTCGGGCGCGCCGATGTATCGCAGTTGTGTGTCGTCCTCGTCCTCGGTGTCGTGCCGATCCTCGCCGCCCTCGTCGCCGAAACGATCGTCACGGTCGTCGTCGTCCAGGTCGTCGTCGTCGCGCGGCGCCGCCGCCGGTTCGCCGGCGGCCTGCCTGACCACGCCCTGCAGCGTCTGCAGATCGGCGTCGCCGAGTTCGACCCAGCGGCCGCGCGCCAGTCCGCGCGGCAGCGCGATCGGACCGAAGCGGATGCGCACCAGGCGACTGACGGTGACACCAACCGCCTCGAGCATCCGGCGCACTTCCCGGTTGCGTCCTTCGGCGATGACCACGCGGTACCAGTGATTGGCACCGTCGCCGCCGATGTCCTCGCAGATCGAAAAGCCGGCCGGACCATCGTCCAGCTGGATGCCGGCGAGCAGTTTCTCGCGTGCTTCCTCGTCGATGCGTCCAAGGACCCGCACCGCGTATTCGCGTTCCCAGCCATACCGCGGATGCATCAGCCGATTGGCGAGATCACCGGAGGTCGTGAAGACCAGCAGCCCTTCGGTGTTGAAATCCAGGCGGCCGACCGCGACCCAGCGCGCGCCCTTCAGTCGCGGCAGGCGCTCGAACACCGTGACCCGCTGCCCCGGATCATCCCGGGTGCAGATCTCGCCGGGCGGCTTGTGATACAGCAGCACCCGCGTCGGCGCCGGCACGGCGCGGCGCGCCACGGCGCGGCCATTGACCCGGACCTGGTCACCCGGGGCGATGCGCTGGCCGATGTGCGCCGGCTGCCCGTTGACCGACACCCGGCCGGCGACGATCAGTTCCTCCATCTCCCGCCGTGACCCGAGCCCCGAGTCGGCGAGCAGCTTGTGCAGCTTGGGGGCGTCCTCGTCCGGACGAAGCAGCTTGGGCTGATGCCTTTTGCGCGGTTCGCTCGCATCGAGTCCGACCGCGGCGGAGCGGGAGAAAGTCGGCAGCGGCTCGGTCTCGACCGGTACCGCGGTGTCAGCCGGGGCCACACTCGCCTCGGCCGCGTCGCGAGGGCGATTCTTGTTGTTGCGCGGTCCCCGGTCGCGACGATTGCGGCGCGGGCCGCGCTCGTCGCCCCGGCCGGTCGGAGACGCCGCGGCCTCGGCCGCCGAACCATCACCCTGACCCTGCGCGATCCCGCCACCCTCGTCCGGTACGGGGCCGTTCGGCGCCGGTCCGTTCAGCGCCGGGTCGGGCCCGTTGGCGCCCGGGCCGGCACCCTCGCCGTCCCGACGCGCACCGCCGCGGCCTCGGCCGCCGCGCCGTCGCTTGAACGCCGTGCGCAACGGCCGCTGCCCGCCGCCCTCGCGCTCGCCCGCCCGGCGCGCCCCGGCCTCACCGCCGTCGTCGCCGCCGCCGCCAGTCGAGTCGGCGGCTGGTGGCGCGGCATCCCCCGGCGGTGGTGCGGGCGGATCGGGCGATTGATCGATGGACACGGATGCCTCGAATTCTGGATGGGGGATGGGACCGGTCCGCTCGCGTGAAGACTCTACGACGACTCGAGCGGACGGGCCGTCGGCAGGACGGACTCGGGCGACGGTTCGTCATCGGCGCCGATGCCGGTGATGTCGATGCCGTCGGTGGTGATGGCGCTGCCGTCGACGCCGGTGTCGTTGCCGGCGGCTGCGACGTCGTCGTCGGCAGGTGTGTTCCCGTTGCCGCCGAGTGCGCCGTCGACGTCCGGGCGGGAGACCTCGGGCGGCATCGAAGCCGGTACACCCGCGTCGAGCACACCGGTCAGCGTGCCGCCCGCATCACCGATCAGATCCGACAGGGTCGGCAGTTCGGTCAGCGACTTGAGCCCCAGGTCATCGAGGAACTGGCGCGTGGTCGCCAGCAGCGCCGGCCTGCCGATCACGTCCTTGTGGCCGATGGTCTCGATCCAGCCGCGATCCTCGAGCGCCTTGATGACCGGACTGGACACCGTCACGCCGCGGATCTCTTCGATGTCGCCGCGCGTGACCGGCTGGCGATAGGCGATGATCGCCAGCGTCTCCATCACCGCGCGCGAATACCTCGGCGGCTTCTCCGGGCTGAGGCGTGCAAGGTATTCGCCCAGGTCGGGCGCACTCTGGAAGCGCCAGCCGCTGGCGAGCTGCACCAGGCCGACGCTGCGCCCGGCCCAGTCGTTGCGCAGTTCGTCGAGCGCACGACGCACGACCGCCGTGCCGACATCCTCGTCGAACAGACGGCGCAGGTCGGACGGGGTCAACGGTTGCTGCGCGGTGAGCAGCGCGGCCTCGATGGCCCGCTTGATCATCGGCGCGACCGGCTCGTTGATGCCGCCAGCCGCGTCGGCGGCCACACCCGGGTCGTCCGCGGACACGGGTTGAATCGAGGTCAGCGGCGCCGGATCGTCGATGGTCGCCGTCGCGCCACCCGCCGCGGCGCCATCGGCATGCACCGATTCGTCGGCCGGCAGGTCGGGACCTGCGCCGGATCGATCATCGATGGCGACATCGATCGGGTCCGGGGACTCGCCCTCGAGTTGACCTTCGATCTGGCCGCGAAGTTGGCCGTGGTTCATGGAATCGTTCAGGTGGGCGGCGTGCCGCGTCGGCGGCCTCGGCCTGTGCCCGCTTTCCTTCGGTCGAGGAAACATGCCCGGACCCGGCGAGGCCGGATCCGCGATCGCTCCGCCAGATGAATCCGATTGGCAGTGGTTGCGTCGCGAAATGGTTGCGGGGGTAGGATTTGAACCTACGACCTTCGGGTTATGAGCCCGACGAG
>CADEEH010000271.1 GCA_902826305.1 uncultured Burkholderiales bacterium | reverse complement strand
TCGGTGTTGCCGGCCAGCGTCGTCGCGTTGTCGACCGAGCGGTAGGCCAGGCCGGACGCGTCGGTCACGGTCGGGCGCTGCGTGTCGAGCGCGGTGTGGATCGTCGCGGCGGAAGCCAGGGTGACGACGGCGAAGGTGGCGGGAACGAAAAGTTTGGCAATCGCGTTCATGAAAGACTCCTTGCTTGATTGGTTGATTTGTCGGCCTGGCATCGTTGTTCGGGGGAAGGTCATGCCGTGCTCGATGGGATGAATTCTGGGCGCCGCGCCTTGCGTGGCCGTTGCGGCCAGGGATCGGAACGGGGGCCGTTAGATCACGAAATGGTCTCGGAGCTCCCGGCCGGCGGAAGGGATTTCACCGTTCTGGCGTACCCTTCGGATGGCAGGGATATCGGGGCCCGCCGGGCCGAATCCACCAATTTTTCCTTTCAAGACAATGACGCAACCCACGTTCCTGAGGGATGACGAACCCGCGCTGCCGACCCGCCTGATCGACGCCGGCCGGCGGGTCGATACACGGATCGCCACCGTCAACACGCCGGTGTCACGGGCGTCATCGGTGTTGTTCGATTCGCTGGCCCAGACAGAGGCCGCGGGCAAGGCGGTCGCCGTCGGCGAGCGGCACGCCACGACATATGCGACGGTCGGCACGCAGACGACGTTCGCGCTGATGGACGCACTCGCCGAGATCGAGGGCGGTGGCGTGCCGTGCCGGGCGGCATTGATGCCATCGGGCCTGGCGGCGATCACCACCGCGTTGCTCGCGTTCCTGTCGCCGGGCGATCACATGCTGGTCAGCGATTCGGTCTACGGACCGATGCGGGTGTTCTGCGAAGGCATGCTCGCGCGGCTGGGGGTGACGGCCGAGTACTTCGATCCGGCCGCCGGCGACGAGATCGCGGCGCTGGTGCGGCCGACGACCCGGGTGATCTATCTGGAGAGTCCCGGCAGCTACACGTTCGAGATCCAGGACGTACCGGCGATCTGTGCGATGGCGCGTGCCCGCGGCATCGTGACGATGATCGACAACGCGTGGGGATCACCGGTGTTCGCGCGGCCGTTCGACTGGGGCGTCGATGTGTCGATCCTGCCGCTGACCAAGTACTGGAGCGGCCATGCGGACGTGCTGATGGGTGCGGTGGTGATCCGCGAGGCGTTGTGGCCGAAGCTCTGGGGCACCGTGCGGCAACTCGGCCTGTGTGTCGGCGGGGACGATGCGTTCCTGATCCTGCGCGGGTTGCGGACCGCCGATGTCCGGATGCGCCGCCACGAGGCGTCCGCCTCGACGGTCGCACGCTGGCTGGAGTCGAGGTCCGAGGTGGCTCGGGTGCTGCACCCGGCGCTGCCGTCGCATCCGCAACACGAGCGCTGGCGGCGGGATTTCCGCGGCTCGAGCGGCCTCTTCGCGTTCGAGCTTCGCGGTCCGATGGACGACGGGCCGCAGCGCGCGGCGCTGGCCGCGCTGTGCGAGGGACGGCGACACTTCCACATCGGCTACTCGTGGGGCGGGTTCGAGAGCCTAATCATGCCGGCGCGGCTCACCGGGCTGCGTCGCACGCCGTGGCAGGGCGGCGCGCTCATCCGGTTGCACATCGGACTCGAGGATCCGCGTGATCTGATCACGGACCTGGAGGCGGGCTTCGACGCGATGCTCGCGGTGACCGGCTGATGTCGCCTGCGGACCGGCGCTAACGACCAGCCAGACGCTCGATCTCGCGCTGGAGCGCGGAGGCGACGTCATCGCCGCGCGCGTAGAACGACACCTTCTCGATCTTCGAGTGTCCGCCGAGCCAGGCCGCGGTCTCGTGGACCGCGATCTCGCATGCCTGCTCGATCGGATAGCCGTAGACGCCACACGAGATCGCGGGAAACGCGATCGTACGCAGGTCGTGCCGTTCGGCCAGGCCGAGCGAGCTGCGGTAACACGCCGCCAGCAGTTGCGGCTCGCCGCGCGCGCCACCCCGCCACAGCGGGCCGACCGTGTGGATCACGTGCCGCGCCGGCAGCCGGTAGCCGCCGGTGATCCGGGCCTCGCCGGTGGGGCAGCCGCCGAGTGTCCTGCACTCGGCGAGCAGTTCCGGTCCGGCCGCACGGTGGATCGCACCGTCGACACCGCCACCGCCGAGCAGCGTGGTGTTTGCGGCATTGACGATCACATCCCCGGCGAAGCGGGTGATGTCGCCGACCACGAGTTCGATTCTCTGATGCACCAACATGGGATCCATCTTACTGCGCGCGCCGGCAGCGGACGACAAAGACATCGGTCCTTTATGCTGTCGCGATGACCCTCGGATCACCACCCGCACGACCGCGTCCCCGGCGGCTCGTCGGCCACGCGCCGACCGACGAACTGCGCCTGGTGTTCTTGCACGCAAACGGGTTTCCCGGCGGGGTTTATCGGCAATTCATCGAGCACCTGTCGGCACGGGTGGAGGCGCGGGCGATGTCGCTGATCGACGCGGCGGCCACCGCGTCGCCGGCGCGCCGCTGGCCCGCGATGTCGAAGGCCGTGCTGGACCATCTGCAGGCGCCCGAGCTTGCCGGGTCGCGCCTGGCGCTGGTCGGTCATTCGATGGGCGGGTATCTGTCGCTGCTTGCGGCGCAGCAGATGCGGTCACGGGTCGCCGGCATCGTGCTGATCGATGCGCCGATGGTGACCGGCTGGCGCAGCGCGCTGCTCAGCGCGGCACAGTTGAGCGGCTTGTCGCAGCGGACGGGGCCGGCACCGATCGCCGCGCGCCGGCGCTTCGAGTGGGCGTCACTCGACGCCGCGCGTGAATTCTTCGCCGGCAAGCCGTTCGTCCAGCAGTGGGCGCCCGGTGTGCTCGACGACTTCCTCAGCCACGGGCTGCGCCGGCTGGACGACGGCCGCGCGACGTTGACGGTTGCCCGCGAGGTCGAGCGCGACATCTACGCGGAACTGGCGCACCGGCAAGCGCTGGCGGCGTTCCGCGAGCTGCGGCAGCACCGGGTCACGATCGGCTTTGTCGCCGGCAGCCGGTCCGAGGAGATGCGGCTGGCCGGCCGCCAGCAGAACCACCGGCTGTTCCGGTCGCATTGGCGGGAATTGCCGACCGGCCACCTGGTGCCGATGGAGCAGCCGCGCGAGTGCGCGCAGGCGGTCCTGGAGTTGCTGGAGATCGATCGCCCCGGACGCTGACGGGCCGGGGCTCGGACGAACGTTCGGCCGTTGTGCGTCGTCGGCAGGGGCGATCAGCCCTGTGCAGCGTCCTGGCCGTACGGGCGGGCCGCGCGCTTGACCTCGGCCATGTCGAGGGCCTTGACCTGGCTGAGCACGTCCTCGAACGCGCCCTTGGGCATCGCGCCCGGCTGCTGGAACACGATCACCCGGTCGCGGAAGATCATCAGTGTCGGAATCGACCGGATGTTGAAGTGCCCGGCCAGGTCCGGCTCCTCGTCGGTGTTGACCTTGCGGAACGCGATGTCCGGGTTGTCCGACGCGACCTGGTCGAACACCGGCGCGAATCCGCGGCACGGGCCGCACCAGGGGGCCCAGAAATCGACCACGACGATGTCGTTGCCGGTGACCGTCTCGTCGAACTGTGCTGCCGTCAATGCTTGCGCCGCCATCGTGAACTCCCTCCTGCGGTTCGGTCGGATGAGATCACCTTAGCATGGGGCCCGCCGGCCACACGGTGACCGCGGTCACCGCCCGACGTGTGGTCGGCCGGTGCTGGGGTGTGTGTCCCGAGGTGGCGGCGGTGATGCCGGCCGGTCCGATCCGCCGCACTAGAATGGCGGACAGATCGGGACGGCACGCGGGTGATCCGAGGGGGATGCCCCGGCCGACCGGAGGAGCATCCCCCATGCCGACCACACCCAATCCGTATCGCCAGGGCCTCGACCGCAACCCGGCCAACCACGTTCCGCTGAGCCCGCTGTCGTTCCTGGATTGGGCGGCCGATGTCTTCCCGGATCGGTGCGCGGTGATCCACGGCCCGCTGCGCCGGACCTGGGCCCAGGTGCGCGACCGCTCGCGCCGGATGGCCAGCCGCCTCGCCCGGCACGACATCGGGCTCGGCGACACGGTGGCCGCGATCCTGCCGAACACGCCGGAGATGGTCGAGGCGCACTTCGGCGTGCCGATGACCCGCGCGGTGCTGAACACGATCAACAC
>CADEEH010000270.1 GCA_902826305.1 uncultured Burkholderiales bacterium | reverse complement strand
CGCGGCGGCGAGGCGCTGTCGGTGTTCTTCTTCAACGAGATCAACCGGGCGCGGCCGCAGGTGCAGGCGCTGCTGCTGCGCGCGATGGCCGAGCGCTCGGTGAGTGCGTTCGACCGCGAGTTCCGTTTTCCGCACATGGTGGTCTTCGCCGACCGCAACCGGGTCGAGAAGGAAGAGACCTTCGAGCTGTCGTCGGCGGCGCGCGATCGTTTCATGCTCGAGATCGGCATGAGCGCACCGACCGAACCCGAGGTGCGTGCTGCGCTGGTGTTCGAACCCCGGTTCCACGATGTCGACGCGCTGATCGACGCGATGCCGGCCGCGCTGGTCGACCACACGCAGCTCAACCTGATCGCGGCGACGATCCAGGCGTCGGTGCAGGCGAGCGAGGCGCTGCGCCGCTACGCGCTGGACCTCTGGTCGGCGACGCTGTCGCCGGCGACCTACGGCGTCACGGTGTCCGACATCGATCCGAAGCGGCTGGTGCTCGCCGGCGCCAGTCCCCGCGGCATGTCGATGCTGCTGCGTGCCGCGCGCGTCGCCGCGTGGCTCGACGGCCGCGGCTACCTGGTGCCGGACGACCTGCAGTCGGTGTTCCGCGAGGCGATGACCCATCGCGTCTTCTTCAATCCGGTCTACGAGATGCGCCGCGCGGAGATCGCGCCGGTGTTCATCGATTCGGTGCTGTCCCGGGTCGCCGCGCCATGAGCGGGACGATCGGCGAGTTCCACTATCGGCTGCGGCGCCCGGTGTCGGGCCTGAGGCCGGGCGCCCACCCGGGAAGGCAGCTCGGCGCCGGCGAGCGGCTGCACAGCTTCGCACGACTGATCGATTCGCCGGATCCGCGTCGCATCGACGTCCGGGCGAGCCTCGCCGATCCGCGCCGCCAGTGGCTGGTGCGGACCGCGATGCAGCGCGCGTCGACGCCGGTGCATGTCGTTGCCGACCTGTCCGCGTCGATGAGCGGGGCCGGCGGCGACTCGAAACTCGCATCGCTTGCGGAGTTCTGCCGGTCGGTTGCGTTCTCCGCGGTGCGTTACGGCGACTCGTTCGGCTTCGTCGGCTGCGACGACCGGCTGATCGACGACCTCTACCTGCCCGCCACCCGCGCGCGCGGGGCGGCGCTGGCGATCGCCGATCGGATCCGCGCCTGGCAGCCGCGCGGCGATGCCACCGCGCTGGCGGATGCGGCCGAAGCGCTCACGCGCGGTCACGGCCTGGTCTTCCTGGTGTCCGACTTCCACTTCGACGACGTGTTGCTGGACCGCATCCTCGTGGCCCTCGGCGGGCACGACGTCGTGCCGGTGGTGCTCTGGGACGACGCCGAATGGCAGCGGCTGCCCCGCCGCGGGCTGGTCAGCCTGCGCGACCCGGAATCCGGCGCGCGGCGATTGTTGTGGATGCGCCCCCGTCTCGCCGACGCCATCGCCGCGCGCTATCGCGCCCGGCGCGACGCACTGACCGCGATGCTGCGTCGTCACGAACTCGCGCCCTTCGTGCTGACCCGACCGTTCGACGCGGACCGGCTGACCGGCTACTTCTTCGGCGAGGCGGGATGACCGCGATGCAGGCCGTGGTCCCGCGTGCCCTCGTCGGCCGCGTTCGCACGCGGGTGATCCCGCGGATGCTGGCGCTGGTATTTGCGACGCTGGTGCCGGTGGCGAGCGGCCCGCTCGCCGCCGCGACGGCCGAGCCGGGTGTCGAACAGCCGCGTGCGTACGGCCACTCGATCGGCGACGTGCTCGAGCAGACGTTCCATGTCGAAGTGCCTCCCGGCACGGAGATCGATCCGGCGAGCCTGCCTCGACGCGGACGGGCGGACCGGTGGCTCGCCCGGCTGGGGATCGAGGTCGCGCCCGAGGGCGGCAACGTGCTGCGGATCAGGCAGCGGTACCAGGTGATCAACTCGCCGCCGGAGGTCCGCACCGTGATGCTGCCGGAGGTCACGCTGAAGCTGGTCGATGCGCAGGCGTTGCGCGCGGCCCGGCAGGAGATGGCCGACGGCGGCCGGCGCGACGACGATGCCGACGCCGCCACGCCGCCGACCCACCTGCCCGCGGTCGCGACCGCCCGCTTCGAGGCGTGGCCGGTGACCATCGGGCCGATGACCCCCGAGACGGTGCTCGCGCGCGCCGGGCTCGATCTGTTCCAGCCCGACCGCGATCCGCCCCCCGGGCAGGGCAATCTGCCGGCGGTGAGGTTCGCTGCCGCCGCGGCGACTGTCGCCCTCGTCTGGTTCTGGCCGGCGCTGGCGCGGACGGTCGCACGGATGGGACGACAGCCTCCGTTCAAGCGGGCGACCCGCTCGATCGAACGGCTGCATCGAGGCGGTGGCGGTGCCGAAGATCGCTTCCGCGACGCGTTGCGGGAGTTCCATCGCGCGCTCGATGCGGCCCAGGGCGAGCGGGTGTTCGCCCACGATCTGGACAGCCTCTTCCGTCGCCGACCCGGCCTCGCGCCGGTGCGAGACGCGATCACCTGGTTCTTCGCGCGGTCTCGCGCGATGTTCTTCGCCGACGAGGGCGCATCGACGCCCGTCTCCGAGACGGACTGGCGCACGCTGATCGACCTGGCGCGACAATGTCGCCGGCTGGAGCGCCAGTCGTGATCCGCGGTGTCGCGTTCGACGTGCCGTGGCTGCTCGTGCTGGTGCCGCTGGCGTTGCTGCCGTGGCTGCGGCCCGTCGTCAGCGATCTGCCGTTCACTTCGCTCAGGCTGATACCGCGCGATCCGCTGTCGGCGGCGATCGGTGCCGCGCTTCGCGTGGCCGGTTCGCTGGCGATCGCGGCCGGCGTGATCGCACTCGCGGGTCCGCATCGGCCCGAGGTGTCGGTCGAGAAGGTCGGTCGCGGGGCCGAGATCGTCGTGATGCTCGATCGCAGCCGGAGCATGGACACCCAGTTCATCCGCAAGGGCGCCGAGGGGATCTACGACGGCCGGCTGCCGACCAAGGCGGCGGTCGCGCGCGAGGTGCTGGCCGACTTCTCGCGCAGCCGCCCGGATGACCTGATCGCGTTCCAGCTGTTCAGCACCGCGCCGCTGCCGGTGCTCCAGTTCACGCAGCACAACGAGATGGTGCAGGCGGCGATCACCGCCGGCGGCATCGGCCGCGGCCTGGGCGAGACCGACATCGGACGTGCGCTGCTGAGCGCGGCCGCACAATTCGAGGATCGTGCCTACGGCGGCTCGCGCCTGATCATGCTCGTCTCCGACGGCGGTGCACGCATCGACTTCGACACCCGCACGCGGATCGCGCAGACGCTGCGTCGGCTCAAGATCAGCGTCTACTGGATCTACCTGCGCGGACCCCACTCACGCACGCTGGGCTCACCGGGCGACGAGGCCAACGAGGACCTGATGCCCGAGCGGTTCCTTCATCGCTTCCTGTCCGACAGCGGCTTCAGCTACCGCTCCTACGAGGTCGAGAATCCCGAGTCGCTGCGCAAGGCGATCGCCGACGTCTCGTCGCTCGAGAACCTGCCGATCCAGTACAGCGAACGGCTGCCCAGGATCGACTGGGGGCCCTGGTGGTTCGCGCTGGCCACCGTCGCCGCGTTGCTGGTCGCCGCCGGCCGTCTGATGGAGGTGCGGCGATGGCCACGGTGAGGGCAGCGGCGGTCGGGGCGGCGCCGGGAGCGGGAGTCCGCGCGACGGCCCGCGGCGCGGGTGGCCTGCGCCGGGCCGCGCGCGGTCTGCGCCGGCTGCTGCTCGTCGTCTTCGCGATCTGGCTCGTGTTCGAGGCCTTCCGCTGGTGGCGCGGTGTCGAGGACACGCGGCAGGTCGGCGCGGTCGTGGCAGGCACGATCGCCGGCGATCCATCGCGGGCGACACCGACGTTCGCCCTCGCGCAGCGTGAAGGCGAGGCGGGGCGTTACCACGAGGCCCTGCGCGAATATCGCCGGATCGTCGACCGTCAGGTCGGTGGTGTCGACGAACCGATGCGTGCATCGGCGTTGTACAACACCGGCAACCTGCACCTGCGCGAGGCGCTGCGCCTGCGCAACGAGGAACAGGTCGCCCAGTCGCTGGCGATCCTCGAACTGGCCAAGCGCAACTATCGTGATGCCCTGGCCCTGGCCCCGGGTGCCTGGGACGCGCGCTACAACCTGGAGCGTGTGCTGCGGCTGTCGCCGGAACTCGAGGA
>CADEEH010000269.1 GCA_902826305.1 uncultured Burkholderiales bacterium | reverse complement strand
TGGTGGGCCCACGCCGCCAGTCCCGCGACGGCGAGCGCAACCACGACCAGCAGCAGCAGGAACTTGCGGATCATCCGTGACCGTCGGCAGGTGGATCGGCCGCGAAGGCGGCCGGTTCCTATAATAACGACCTGGCTTCTCCCCGCCCGCCCACCGAGGCACCCGATGTCTTCTGCCGCCCCTGGACTGCCGTCCGATGCACCTGCCACCGATCCGCTGCCCGCGCTCGCCGCGGCCGTCGGTGCGCGCCCGCTCGACGATCACTACGGCCCCGGATTCGAGTTCGGTATCGACGGGCAGACGGCCCGTGACCGCATCACCGGCGGGTTCGTCGCCGCGCTGCCGGACCTCGGCCTGATCCGCGTGACCGGCGACGACGGCGCGAAGTTCCTGCACTCCCAGCTGACCAACACGATCGAGCAGCTGGCCGTGGGTGATGCCGGCTGGAACGGCTACTGCACGGCCAAGGGTCGCATGCTCGGCTCGTTCATCGACTGGCGCGATGCCGAGGCGATCTGGCTCGCCGCGTCCCGGCCGCTGGTGGCCGGACTGCGGCAGCGGCTGTCGATGTTCGTGTTGCGTGCGAAGGCCCGGCTCGACGACGTGTCCGGTGGCTTCCTGATGCTCGGCGTCGGCGGTGAGCGGGCGGCCACGGCGCTCGCGGCGCGGGGATGGCCCGCGCCCGGCGTGATGAAAGCCGGCGCGTCCGCCGGCATCGCGGTGATCGGGCTGCCCGAGGTGTCGCTCGGGGGCCAACCGGTCCCTCGCTGGCTGCTGCGCGTTCCGCTGAACGACGTCATCGCGACCTGGTCCGCGCTTGCGGATTCGCTTGCACCGGTGTCCACCGAAACCTGGCGCTGGACCGAGATCCTCTCCGGTGTGCCGCGCATCGTCGAGGCCACCCGCGAGGCGTTCGTGCCGCAGATGGTCAACTTCGAACTGGTCGGTGGCGTCGATTTCAAGAAGGGCTGTTATCCGGGCCAGGAGATCGTCGCCCGCAGCCAGTATCTCGGCAAGCTCAAGCGCCGGATGTTCCTCGGCCATCTCGATGCCGGCGAGCTGCCTGCGCCCGGCAGCGACGTGATCGGCGCGGACGGCGCGCCGGCCGGCCAGGTGGTGATGGCCGCGCGTCACCCGATGGGGGGCATCGACCTGCTGTTCGAGTGCCCGACCGCCACGATCGACGGCGGTGTGTCGGCCGCCGGACGCAGGATCACCGTGTCGCCGTTGCCCTATCCGGTGCCGCAACCGGCGGCCGCATGACCGCACGCCGCGCGGCGCGCCCCGTCGATCCCCGCGTGTCGTCGCCGCCGCATCCCGTCTCGCCCGAGGTCGCCGCGCCTTGTGCCTGATCGCCTTCGCGTTCGACAGTCATCCGCGCTTCAGGCTGGTGGTCGCCGCGAACCGGGACGAGTACTACCGTCGGCCGACACGGCCGGCCGGCTGGTGGCGCACGGACGGATCCGAGGGTGGCGCCGCCGGGATCTTCGCCGGACGTGACCTGCTGGCCGGGGGCACCTGGCTCGGCGTCAGCCGTGCCGGACGGTTCGCCGCTCTCACCAACTATCGCGACGGACAAGCCGCGATCGGCGGGCCGTCGCGCGGCGCGCTGCCGGCGGCGTTCCTGTCGGCCGACACACCGGCCGGGGTGTACCTCGACGAACTCGCCGCCGATGCCGGTCGATACGGCGGCTTCAACCTGATCGCCGCGACCCTCGGGCCCGAACCCGAGATGGCGTGGCTGGCCAATCGGGGCCACGGCACCATGCATCGACTGGCGCCGGGACTGTACGGCCTGTCGAACCACCTGCTCGAGACGCCGTGGCCGAAGACGACGCGGCTCAAGCAGCGGCTGGCCGACGCGCTCGATGCCGGCGATCCGCGCGAACTCGAGGACCGGCTGCTGGCAGCGCTGTCCGATCCGGCGATCGCCGACGATCACCTGCTGCCGGACACCGGCATCGGCCTGGCGAACGAGCGGATGTTGTCGCCCGCGTTCATCCGCGGCGCGGACTACGGGACGCGCTGCTCGACAGTGATCGCCATCGATCGCCACGGCTGGGCGGACATCGTCGAACGGACCTGGCCCCGGCCGGACGACGCCCCCGACGTGCTGCGCGAGCGCCGTACCCGGTTTCTCACAACACCCGCTGCATCGTGACGTGTTCGATGCCGACCTCGTCGAACGGCTCGCCGATCGTCTCGAAACCGCGTCGCGCGTAGAAGCCCATCGCCGCGCGCTGCGAGTGCAGCCACACGCGCCGATCGCCACGGCGGCGCGCGACGTCGATCAGCGCATCCAGGATCACCGCACCGACGCCCTGCCCCCGGGCATCCGACTCGACCGCCATGCGCCCGATCCGTCCGTCGGGCAGCAGCCGCCCGGTGCCGATCGGCCGCACACCCCGGCAGGCGACGCAGTGGACGGACTGCCCGTCCATCACATCCCACTCGTGCTCGGCCGGGATGCCCTGCTCGCGGACGAAGACGGCCGTGCGGACCGCGGCCGCCTGCTCGCCGAGGACGGACCAGTCGCCGACCCGGACGGTCAGCGCCGGCGGTGGCGTGCCGTGGGACGCGGGGGCGGCGTTCATTCCTCGGGGGCCATCGCCTCGAACGCCCGGATGCGGGCGCGAAGCGTGTCGGGGATCCGCTCCGACCTGCCCTCGTGCGCGTAGACGTAGACACTCTCGCCGCTCAGCAGGTGCGCGCCACCCCGATGGATCTCGAACAGCACGCGCTGGCTCGAGCCGCCGAGCCGGGCCGTGCGCACGCAGACCTCGATCTCGTCGTCGAACCGTGCCGGCGCGTGATACTCCAGCGTCGACTTGACCACGTACATCCGTTCGAAGACGTGACGCAGCTGCTCGACGTCGCCCGCATGCACTTCGCGCAGGTACTCGGTGATGCCGACGTCGCAGTAGTTCATGTAGTTGCCGTTGAACACGACACCCTGCATGTCGGTCTCGGACCAGCGCACCCGCAGCGGATGGGCGAAGCGGAAATCGGATCGAGCCATGGTTCCCGTCGTTCGATGAAGCGATGGATCAGGCGGTGCCGAACGCGGCGCGAAGGGCCGCGCAGGCATCCGCGTGGGCCTGCCGGGCGGCGAACACGAACCCGGCGTGCTGGAAGAATGCGTGGATCATCCCACGATAGACGCTCGTATGCACCGGGACCCCGGCGGCCGCCAGGCGCTCGGCATAGGCGAGCCCCTCGTCATGCAACGGGTCGAACTGCGCGAGCCCGATCCACGCCGGCGCGACGCCCTGCAGCGTCGGGGCGAGCAGCGGCGCGAAACGCCAGTCGAGCCGGTCGTCGGGTCCGCGCAGGTACTGGCTGAAGAACCAGTCGATCACGTCGCTGTCGAGCAGATAGCCGGCACCGAACTCGCGATGTGAACCGGTCTGCTGATGGCTCGACAGGCCCGGATACAGCAGCAGCTGCAGCACCAGCGGCCAGCCTCGGTCGCGCGCATGGATCGCCGCGGCCGCGGCCAGGGTGCCGCCGGCGCTGTCGCCGCCCACCGCGATCCGATCGGCATCGACACCGAACGCGGCAGCCTCGGCGCGCAACCAGGCCAGCGAATCGAACGTGTCGTCGACCGCGGCCGGAAAACGATGTTCCGGCGCCAGCCGGTAGTCGACCGAGAACACCTGGCACGACGCACCGGCCGCCAGCACGCGGCAGACGCGGTCGTGGGTGTCGATCGAACCGATCGTGAAGCCGCCCCCGTGCAGGTAGAGCAACGCCGGCGACGGCTGGGCCCACGACGGCGGTCGGGCGGCGTACTGGCGGATCGTCAGCGTGCGTCCCGCGAGTTCGACCCGATGGTCGTGCACCTCGTGCAGCGCCAGTGGTGCAACATCCAGCGTCGCCACCGCCTTTGCGTAGTGCTCGCGTGCCTGCACGGCGCCGATCGCCGGATAGCCCGGCTGGTTGGCCCGCTTCGCCCAGTACAGGATCTTCTCGACCTGCGGATCAAGCACGGTCGGCGGCGAGGCTGCCCAGCGCGGTGCGGATCGACGCGGTCACGCGCTCCGGCTGCTCGTGGACCAGCCAGTGTGTCGCGTCGGGAATCCGTTCGATCGACAGGTCGTCGACCCATTCCTCGTTGCCGTCGAGCAGTTGCGGCAGCAGTGCGCGGTCGCGTTCACCCCAGATGATCCGCGTGGGCACGCTGACCCGGAA
>CADEEH010000268.1 GCA_902826305.1 uncultured Burkholderiales bacterium | reverse complement strand
GTGTTGATCGTGTTCAGCACCGCGCGGGTCATCGGCACGCCGAAGTGCGCCTCGATCATCTCCGGGGTGTTCGGCAGCAGCGCGGCGACCGTGTCGCCCAGCCCGATGTCGTGTGCCGCCAGGCGGCTCGCCAGCCGCCGCGACCGCTCGCGGACCTGCTGCCAGCTGCGTCGCAGCGGCCCGTGGATCACCGCGCAACGATCCGGATAGACGTCCGCGGCCCAGTCGAGGAACGTGATCGGACTGAGCGGCACGTGGTTGGCCGGGTTGCGGTCGAGTCCCTGGCGATAGGGGTTGGGTGTGGTCGGCATGCGGATGGCTCCTCCGGTCGGCCGGACGGCCTGGCCCCGCCGGGGCCGAGCCGCCTGCCTGTTCAAGTCCCATTCTAGTGTGCTGCCCCGGCGCACGACCGCATTTCGCGGCGCCGATCCCGGCCGCCTGCCGGTGTGGTCCCGCGGACTCGCGCCGGTGACCGCGGTCACCGCAGGGTACGCCGCCGCGTGATAACGTGAATCGACTTCCAGATGACCAAGGCGAAGGAGCGGCAATGGCGGCACAAGCCCTGACGGCGGCACAGTTCGACGAGACGGTCGGCGGCAACGACATCGTCGTGGTGGACTTCTGGGCACCCTGGTGCGGGCCGTGCCGCGGTTTCGCGCCGGTGTTCGACCAGGTCGCGGCGGACAACCCGGACGTGGCGTTCCGCAAGGTCAACACCGACGAGGAACCGGACCTGGCCGGGCATTTCAACATCCGCTCGATCCCGACGCTGATGATCTTTCGCGAGCGGGTGATCGTGTTCCAGCAGCCCGGCGCGATGCCCAAGGGTGCGTTCGAGGACGTGATCGGCCAGGTCAGGGCACTCGACATGGCCGAGGTCAAGCGCGCGGCACAGCCTTACGGCCTGGGTGAAGCCCCGGGCTGATCGTCGAGTCCCAGCAGGTCCAGCACCGCGTCGGCGCAGGCGCGCGGCTGCTCCAACGGCACCAGGTGCCCGGTCGGCAGCTCGCGCCAATGGGAATGGAAGAGCCGGTGGTTCTGCTGCCGGCCGGCCATTCGCATCTCCTCGGATCGCGACCCGGCGACGAAGCCGATGGACACCCGGTGCTCGCGCAGTCGCTGATACGCAGCCAGCGCCCGCCGATGGGCCAGCTCGGCATAGATGTCCCGTTCGATCTCGCGGGCGACCGCCAGCGTCACCCGGCCGTCGTCCAGGCGGCGCAACGCGTGGCTGACGAAGTCGTCGAGCACCCCTGGCGCCCACGGCTTGACGAACGCCTTGGCGGCGAAGAACTCGCGCGCCGCCTGCTCCGAGTCCCACTCGTAGCGACGGCGCGCGGCGATCGGCGCCGGGCCGGCGCGGCGCGACAGACCGGTGACCTGCGCAGCGCTCATCACCGCGCTCCGCCAGCCGGTGATCATCGGCGCATCGATCAGCACCACACCGTCGATCCGCGCTCGCAGCGACCATGCCGCCTGCAGCGCCAGGTACCCGCCCATCGAATGGCCGACCAGTGCCAGCGGCTTGCCGCGCAGCGGCGGCGCATCCAGCCAGGCCAGCACTTCCTTGAGCATCGCCGGCCAGCGTCGCGACGGGGTCGATGTCGTGGCCGCATCGATCAGCGGCATGGCTCGTGCATCGACCCGGGCGCCGAGGGCATCGACGAACTGGCGGTAGACGCCGCCGGGATAGCCGTTTGCGTGCAGCAGGACCAGGTGGA
This sequence comes from uncultured Burkholderiales bacterium, assembly GCA_902826305.1. Taxonomy (GTDB): domain Bacteria; phylum Pseudomonadota; class Gammaproteobacteria; order Burkholderiales; family Burkholderiaceae_E; genus CADEEH01. The sequence continues at coordinate 2,482 of CADEEH010000268.1, read as the reverse complement.
CCCGCTCCGACCCGGTCCGGCTGCCGGCGATGCGTCGTGACGGCGGTGAAGCCTGCGAGCCCGTGTTCATCACGCGAAGGATAAGGCAGTGGAGTCTTTGCCCAACGCCGCCGGGGCGCGCAGTAAGATCCTCTGATGTCGGTACGTGATCGGATCGAACTGGTGGTCGGTGACATCACCCGCTTCACGGGAGATGTGATCGTCAACGCGGCCAACACGTCGCTGCTGGGCGGTGGCGGTGTCGACGGCGCGATCCACCGCGCCGCCGGTCCCGAGCTGCTGGCCGAATGTGTGACGCTCGGCGGGTGTCCGACCGGCGAGGCCAGGATAACCGGCGGCTATCGATTGCCGGCCCGCCATGTGATCCACACCGTCGGTCCGTTGTGGCGCGGCGGCGCACGCGGCGAACCGCAACTGCTGGCCGCGTGTTACCGCAGTTCGCTGTCGCTGGCCCAGCGTCACGGCCTGAAGACGATCGCGTTCCCGGCGATCTCGTGTGGTGTCTACGGCTATCCGATCGAACAGGCCTGCGAGATCGCGGTCCACGAGACCGCGGCCTGGCTCGGCGGCAAATCGGAGATCGTCCTGGTCTCGTTCTACGCACGCGGCGACGACGTCGCATCGGCGTTGCAAAGCGAGATCGAACGGCTCTGAAGTTGGTCGCCGGCCGCGTCGCGTAGCCATCGGCAGGCGTTCCTCGTCCGTGATCGATTGGCCTTGGCGATCTCAGCCGAGCGCGGTCGCCATCGCGGCGAACCCCGTCTCCAGGTCGGCGATCAGGTCCTCCGGATCCTCCAGGCCGATGTGCAGCCGGATCAGCGGGCCGCCCGCCCACGGCGCGACGTGGCGCAGGCCGTTCAGTCGCGCCGGCATGATCAGGCTCTCGAACCCGCCCCACGAATAACCGATGTGGAAGTGGCGCCGTTTCTCGCACAGCGCCACCAGCGCTGCACGTTGCGCGCCCGCGTCGGTTGGCCCGCGCAGTTCGATCGAGAACAGCCCGCTTGAACCCTTGAAATCGCGTTGCCAGCGTGTGTGCTGCGGATGGGTCGGCAACGCCGGATGCAGCACCCGCGCCACCTCGGGTCGTGTCGCCAGCCACTGCGCGACCAGCAACGCCGACTGCTGGTGCCGCTGCATCCGCACCTCGGCGGTCCGCAGGCCGCGCAGGACCAGGAACGCATCGTCGCCGCCGACACACAGCCCGAGCTGTCGCACCGTGGCCCACAGCTTGGGCCACAACGATTCGCGGATCACCACCGCACCCATCAGCACGTCCGCGTGCCCGCTCCAGTACTTGGTCAGCGGCAGGATCGACAGGTCGACGCCCCAGTCGAACGGTCGCGCGAACGTCGGCGACCCCCACGCGTTGTCGATCATCGTCACGATGCCGCGGGCACGCGCCATCGCGCAGATCGCCGGCACGTCCTGGATCTCGAAGGTGTAGCTGCCCGGACTCTCGAGGTAGATCACGCGTGTGCGCGGGCGCACACGTTCGGCGATCTCGTCACCCGCCGCCGGATCGAAGTATTCGGTCTCGACGCCGATCCGCGCGAGCATGCCCTCGCAGAACACCCGCATCGGTCCGTAGACCGAATCGCTGACGAGCAGGTGATCACCGGGCGCCAGGAATGCGAGCAGTGCGGTGGTGATCGCCGCCAGCCCCGAGGGCATCAGCGCCGCCCGACACGCGACGCCGCCGCCCTCGATGTCGGCGATTGCATCCATCAGCGCGAACGTGGTCGGTGTGCCGACGGTCGCGTACGTGCTCGCATGGCGCTGCCCGACACCCACGGCCTTGCCGGCCGCCTCGGTCTCGGCCAGTGAATCGAACAACACCGACGAGCCGCGGTAGACCGGCATGTTGACGGTGTCGATGCGCTGTGCGAACCGGCGCCCGACTTCGACGAGACGAGTCGAGGGCGACGAGTCCTCCGGCGCCGGAGACGGCGGGATTTCGTTGGATGCGGTCATGGCCAGTCGAGAAAGTCGTTTGAAAAGAAGGGCTTGTCGGCGCGAAGGTTCAATCCCTTTGCCGTCCAAGGTTACCCCGGATCGGCTTTGCCCCTGACCGCGGTGATGTCAGCTGTGACCATTTCGATATCAAACGTTGCGGTTCCGATCCCTTGGTGCAACGGCAGCGCAAGCAGCGGCGCCCAGACTTCATCCCATCGAGCGCGGCATCGAAATCCAAACAACCGATGACCGCGCCGACCGCCCAACAACTGATGATCTACGAGGAGTTCTCCATGAAAGCGATTGCCAACATCCTGATCCCCGCCACCTTTGCCGTCGTCACGATGGCTTCGGCCGCGACGATCCACGCAACCATCGACAGCCACCGGCCGACGGTCACCGACGCCTCCAGTCTGGCGATGCGCTCGGTCAACGACGCGACCACGCTGGCCGGCACCGACCGTCCGGAAGTGAAAGACGCTTCGGGTCTGGCCTACCGCTCGATCAAGGATGCGACCACGCTGGC
>CADEEH010000267.1 GCA_902826305.1 uncultured Burkholderiales bacterium | reverse complement strand
TGCGACTGGTGCCCTACAAGGTCAAGGAAGCCGCCTACGGCATGGGCACCACGCGGTGGGAGGCGATCCTCAAGGTGCTGCTGCCGGCCGCGCGCAACGGCATCTTCGGCGCACTGGTGCTGGGCTTCGGCCGTGCACTCGGCGAGACGATGGCGCTCGCGATGCTGGTCGGCAACGCGAACCAGATCAGCCTGTCGCTGTTCGCACCGGCCAACACGCTGGCGGCGCTGCTCGCGCTGAACTTCCCGGAGGCGGGCCCGAAGGAGATCCCGGTGCTGATGTACGCAGCGCTGGTCCTGCTCGCCATCACACTGATCGTCAATCTCGCGGGCTCCGCGATCATGACCCTGTCGAACCGCCAGGAGGGCACGCGATGAACGCGATGAACGCCGCGACCGCCACCGCCGAGGTCGCCACGGCCGGCGCCGACCGGCCGATGCTCCAGCGCCGGATGTTCGAGGGCCGCGCGCTGCGCAACACGATGCTGAGCGGTCTGACCTGGCTGATGGCGATCCTCGCCAGCGTGCCGCTGTTCTCGGTCCTGTACATGCTGATTGTGCGAGGCGGCTCGCGGCTGAGCCTGGAGGCGCTGACCGAGCTGCCGCCGGCCGGCTTCGAGACCGGCGGCGGCTTCGGCAACGCAATCGCCGGCACGGTGGCGATGATCGGCATCGCGGCCGCCATCGCGGTGCCGCTCGGCATCGTCTGCGCGGTGTTCCTGGCCGAACTCGGTCCGTACAGCCGGCTCGCCGCGGCAGTGCGATTCGCAGCCAAGACGCTGACCGGGTTCCCGTCGATCCTCGCGGGCGTCTTCGCGTACGCCGCCATCGTGCTGCTCACCGGCGGCTACTCGGCCCCGGCCGGCGGGATCGCGCTGGCGGTGCTGATGGTGCCGACGGTGATCCTGACCGCCGAAGAGTCGATGAAGATGGTGCCCAAGATCATGAAGGACGCGGCCTACGGCATGGGCTGCACGCGGTCGCAGGTCGTGCTGAAAGTCGTGCTGCCGACCGCGATGCCCGGCGTGCTGACCGGGGTGATGCTGGCGGTCGCCCGCGCGGCCGGCGAGACCGCGCCGCTGCTGTTCACCGCCCTCTTCTCGAGCTACTGGCTGTTCAACGACGGCCAGCTCGCGCTGATGCAACCCACCGCGTCGCTGGCGGTGCTGATCTACAACTTCTCCGGCATGCCGTTCGAGAACCAGATCGAACTGGCGTGGGCCGCCTCGCTGGTCCTGGTGCTGATGGTGCTGGCGATCAACCTGACGAGCCGACTGATCGCGCAACGGCGCGGCTGAACCAACACAGGGAGCCTCCAATGACCACAGCAACGCTGACCGCCGACGACGCGGCCCCCGGGCACGAGCGGGTGGCGGCGATGACCGGCAACGCGATCATCGACTGCCGCCTGACCAAATTGTTCTACGGTGACTTCATGGCCGTGCGCGACAGCGCCGTGCCGATCGAGAAGGGCAAGATCACCGGCTTCATCGGCCCCTCGGGCTGCGGCAAGAGCACCGTGCTGCGCAGCCTGAACCGGATGAACGACCTGATCCGCGGCTTCCGGTTCGAGGGGCACGTCCGATTCAACGGCGAGGACGTCTACGGCACGAGCGTCGATCCGGTCGTCGTCCGCCGCTACATCGGGATGGTGTTCCAGCAGCCGAACCCGTTCTCGATGAGCATCTACGACAACGTCGCCTTCGGCCTGCGGCTGAACCGGTTCAAGGGCAATCTCGACGAACGGGTCGAGAAGGCGCTGCGGCGCGCGGCGCTCTGGGACGAGGTCAAGGACAAACTGAAGAAGAGCGGCCTGTCGCTGTCCGGCGGCCAGCAGCAGCGCCTGTGCATCGCCCGCGCGGTTGCCACCGAGCCGACCGTGCTGCTGATGGACGAGCCGTGTTCGGCGCTGGATCCGATCGCCACGCGACGCATCGAGGAGCTGATGATCGAGCTCAAGTCCAACTACACGATCGCGCTGGTGACCCACAACATGCAGCAGGCCGTACGCGTGGCCGACGTGACCGCGTTCTTCTCGGTCGACATCTCGCAGGGCAGCCGCACCGGCTACCTGGTCGAGATGGGACCGACGAAGCAGATCTTCGAGCAGCCCCGCGAGAAGCTGACCCGCGAGTACATCCGCGGCGAGTTCTCCTGAGGAGCGTGTAATGGACCGGACGAAGCGGCAGACCCTGGGTACCGCACTCGGGCTCGCGGCGACGTTCGCCGCGAGCGTCGTGACCGCGCAGGTCAAGGCGGCGAAGGACGACACGGCGAAGGAAGGCGCGACCCCGCCTGCAACCCGCGACGGCAAGATCGTCCTGCGCGGAGCGGGCGCGACGTTTCCGGCGCCCCTGTACCAGCGCTGGATGCGCGAGTACGCGAAGACCCATCCAGACGTCGCGATCGAATACGCGAGCGTCGGCAGCGGCGAGGGCGCAAGGCGGTTCCTGGAACAGCAGGTCGACTTCGGGGCCAGCGACGCAGCGCTGACCGACGCCCAGATCGCAGGGGCGGAGAATGGTGCCGCCCTGATCCCGATGACCGCGGGGATGGTGGCCCTCACCTACAACCTGCCGGGCGCGAACGAGCCGCTGAGGTTCAGCCGTACGGCGTATCTCGACCTGATCGCCGGCCTGATCCCCAGCTGGGACGATGCCCGCATCCAGGCGACCAATCCGGGCATCGCCCTGCCCAAACGCAGCATCGTGCTGGTTGCCCGGCAGGATTCGAGCGGCACGACCCATGCACTGACCAGTCACCTGGCGGCGATCAGCAACAAGTGGACGACCCGCCTCGGTCGCGCGGTCGGCACCCAGGTCGACTGGCCCGGTGCGATGCTCGCGCGGGGCAACGAAGGTGTCGCGGCGCGGATCAAGCAGAGCGTCGGTGCCGTCGGCTACGTCGAGCACGGCTTCGCCCGCCGGCTGGGGCTGCAGGTCGCGCTGCTGCAGAACAAGGCCGGCACGTTCGTGGCGCCAACGCCCGAGGCCGGACAGGCCGCCCTCGCCGGCGCGTCGAAGGACCTGCCCGACAACCTGCGGCTGTTCATTCCGGATCCGGAGGCCGACGACGCCTACCCGATCGTGAGCCTGAGCTGGCTGCTACTGCGCGAGCGCGGTCCGGATCCGGCCCGGACCGAGGCGCTGAAGGCGTTCGTCGACTGGAGCCTGGGTGACGGCCAGGCGCTGAGCCAGGAGCACGGCTACGTGCCGCTGCCGGCCGCGCTGGTCGCCCGGGCTCGCGCGGCGGCGGCCCGGATCCGTTGATCAACCCGGTCGACGGAGGGGCATCGTTGGGCGCCTACGCACTCGACCTCGACGCGATCGAAGCCGCGCTGCTCGAGGTGCAGCAGCGATATGCGTCGCTCGACACGCGGGCACCGGCGGTGCGCGACCCGATGGACCGGATCGTGATCGACAACCTGCTCGCGGGATACCGCCACGTCGGTCAACTGGTCGCCGACGACGTGGACCTGCTGGCGATGGGACAGCACCGGCACCTGCTGGAACTGAACTCGATCGTGTTGTGCGGCACCGATCCGGCAAGACGCGACGAGTACCGTCGCCACCTGTCGGCGACCGAGACCCGCTTCTACGACGAACCCGACGCGGGCATCGTGGACCTGCTGGAATGGTGCCAGGTGCACGCCCGCGACGATGTGCGCAACCGGGCGGCCGGCGCCGCCGTCCAGATCCTCGCGAAACCGCAGCTCTTCATCGAGGGCAACCAGCGCACCACCGCCCTGTTCGTCAGCTACCTGCTGTTGCGCGCCGGCCGGCCGCCGTTCGTGCTGAACGCCGATACCGCCGGACCCTATTTCGCCTGCGTGGCATCGATCCGCGACGTCCACCGCCACAGCCTCGGCGCGCTGATGCGCCTGCCGGCGCTCCGGCGCAAGCTCGCGGCACTGATCGATCGGCAGGCGTCGAACAGGTATGTGCTGCCCCGGCGGCCCGCGCCGCCCGCCGATCAGCCGGCCGCGGCCCGCCCCGCCATTCCCTGACCTGACCCCATGCGCATCTCATTCGATCTCGACGACACCCTGGTCTGCGGCGGGCACGTGCCCAGCGAAGCATTCGTTCCCCGGCTGCTGCGGCCGTTCTACGGCGAACCGATGCGCCAGGGTACCGGTCGCCTGATGACCGCCCTCGCCGCGCGCGGTTGCAGCCTGTGGATCTACACCAGTTCCCGACGCCACCCCCGCTACATCCGGCGCTGGTTCCGTGCCGGTGGTGTCCGCCTCGACGGTGTGG
>CADEEH010000266.1 GCA_902826305.1 uncultured Burkholderiales bacterium | reverse complement strand
TCCGACCACTCCTTCTGGAGTTTCTGGGCTTCGAGTTCACGGGAGGTCATGCAGTAGGCTCCTAGGCAGAAAAGAATCCGTCGCTGTGGCCATCGTGGGACCGGGTCCGCGCTGGCCGTCAAACCACGAATGGTAAAGGACTTTGTGCAAGGCACCATCCGGAGCGCGCCTTGCAGGCCCCCAGATTTTCCGTCGCAAAATCAGTGCCCTGTGTGATGCATTGCACGATACGGGATGATCTTTTTCACCTTGGAAGATGACGATGATGCGACGCCAACCTGACATCTCACCATACGAAACGTCGTTTTCTGCTGCAAAAACGACGGGTCAGCCGGGCGTCTCCGGCGCATCCCCGTCGACCGGTTCGGCCGGATCAGCGCCTGCGGATTCCCCGACCGATCGGTCAGCCAGCATCCGGCGGGCGGCCGGCTCGGGCAGCTGCTGGATCAGGCGCATCTTGCGTTCGATCGTGCGCGTCTTGCCCTCCGCCTCGCCGAGCGTGTTGGCCGCGGTCTGCAGCTGCCTGCGGGTCTTGGCCAGCATGTCCCCGAACTTGCCGAACTCGGTCTTGACCGCGCCGAGCAGCTCCCAGACTTCGCTCGAGCGCTTCTCGACGGCCAGCGTCCGGAAACCCATCTGCAGGCTCGACAGGATCGCCGCCAGCGTCGTCGGCCCGGCGACCACCACGCGGTGGTCGCGCTGCAGGTCGTCGACCAGCCCCGGGCGGCGCACGACTTCCGCGTACAGCCCTTCGATCGGCAGGAACAGCAGCGCGAAGTCGGTGGTCGCCGGCGGGCTCACGTATTTGCCGCGGATCGACTTGGCCTCCGCGCGCAGCCGCTGCTCGAGCTGGCGGGCCGCCTGCTCCGCGGCCGGGGCGTCGGCGCGTTCCTGCGCGATCAGCAGCCGTTCATAGTCCTCGCGCGGGAACTTCGCATCGATCGGCAGCCACAACACGGCCTCGCCGGTGGGATCGCGACCCGGCAGGCGGATCGCGTACTCGACGCGATCGTTCGACCCGGGCACGGTCGCCACGTTGGCCGCGTACTGGTCCGGGATCAGCAACTGCTCGAGCAGCGACGACAACTGCACCTCGCCCCACGTGCCGCGCGTCTTCACGTTGGTCAGCACGCGCTTGAGGTCGCCGACGTCGGCGGCCAGCGCCTGCATCTCGCCCAATCCGCGATGGACCTGGTCGAGTCGCTCGGAAACCAGCCGGAACGACTCGCCGAGCCGCTGCTCGAGCGTGGCCTGCAGCTTCTCGTCGACGGTGCGCCGCATCTCCTCGAGCCGGACCTGGTTGTCGGCCTGCAGTTCCTTGAGCTTCGTCTCCAGCGTGTGGCGTACCTCGCCCAGACGCTCGTCGTTGCGGCCGGTCAGCTCGGCGATCGCCCGGCGCGTCGCCTCGTTGGCCGCGCGCAGTGTCTCGCCGATCTCCTCGCGGTGGCGACGGGCGTCCTCGGCGCTGGATTCGCGCAGCGCGCCCAACCGCAGTTCGTTGCTTTCGGTCAACCGCGTCAGCTGCTGGGCGAACGCGTCGATCTGGTTGTTCTGCAGATTGGCGATCGTGCCCATCTGGTGGATCATCTGGGCGCCGAAGCGGCCGATCGACTGGGCGAGTTCCTCGCGTGTGCCGCGTGCCTGGGTGTCGAGTTCGTCGCGCAACCCGCGCTCCAGGTGCTCGGACGCGTCGGCCTGGCGGCGCGCCAGATCGGAGACCGCCTCGGCCGGATCGGGCGCCCGGCGCAGCAGCAGGACGACGAGCAGCACCACCGCGATCGCTGCCAGCACCACCGCCGCGATCAGCAGGAATTCGGTCACAGTCAGCGTCAGGATCATCAACTAGCATGGATCCGGTGAGAAAAGTCCGGCAAGCTTAGCCGATCACGGGACCGGGTCCCGGGGGCGGCTGGGCGACGTCCGGCTGGAGGGAAGGACATGCGGGGGCCGATGCGGTTGGGGGCTTCGTTCGCGACGTCGTTGACGCTGGCCGCGGTGCTGGGCACCGCGGCCATGCCCGCGAACGCGGAGCTGTACAAGTGCAGGACACGCGACGGCCGGGTGGAATTCACCGACCAGCGCTGCGCGGGCGCGACCAGCGCCGAGCCGTTCCGCCCGAAGCGCGAACTGACGGTGATCGAGAGCCGGCGTTTCACCGGCAAGCCGAAGGAGGCCGCGCCCGGCCGGCCGGCCTGGCTGAAGCCGCTGGATCCGGTGGGTGACTGCAAGGCCAAGGGCGGGCGGATCGATCCCGAGTTCCGCGCCTGCATCGTTCCCTGATCGCCTCCCTCCCGGCGTCCTCCGTGCGAGCGACGCGGGTGGGCGACCCTCGAGTTTCACCCGTAGAATCGAAGCCTTCGGAGGACAACAAAGATGACGATGAAGACGATCCTGGCTGGATGTACGCTGGCGGGCCTCGCGGCCGCATCTTCCTGGGCGTTCGCCGCCCAGCCCGCGGTCCCGGGTGCGGCAAACACCGCATTGCGGGCACCGGTGGCCGTCGCCGGCAAATCGAACCCGGAGCTGATGCGTTCGGTGTTCCGCTGCGAGACCAAGGACGGTCGCGTGGTGTTCGCCGACGAGCCGTGTGTCGGCGCGCGCAAGGTCGAGGCCTGGACACCCAAGGACACGACCCAGGGCATCGCCCGCGGCAACGACGCGGCACCGGCGGAGATCGCCGCCACGCCGCGGACCGCACCGGTGACCGAGCGCACCGATCCGTTCGTCGATTGCCGGCGCAAGGGCGGCAGCTTCGATCTCGGTTCGCGCGTGTGCCGGCTGCCGGAAGGCACGGCGGCGGCCAACCTGCGGCAGTAGCGCCGCCTAGGCGTTACGCAGGCTCGACATCGGCGGCGCATCGAGCACGCCGCGCAGGCTCGCGCGTCCCGCGATGACCGCCAGCAGCGCGCCGAACAGCGCGCCCAGCGGCAGCGTCAGCCATCGCGGCGTGAACTCGAAACCGAACACACGATCGGCCAGCACCCAGCCGATCGCCAGCGATCCGATCGCCGCCAGCAGGCCGGCCAGGCCGCCGGACAGCCCGAGTTCCCAGAGCTGCGCCCGCGACAGCTGCTGTCGTGACGCACCGAGTGCACGCATCAGGCCGGACTCGCGCATCCGCTCGTCGTGCGACGCGGCCATCGCCGTGTAGAGCACCACCAGGCCCGCGACCAGCGTCAGCACGAACAGCATCTGCACGCCGAGCACGACCTGGTCGAGCATCCGCTGCACCTGCCGCACGATGTTGCCGGTGTCGAACACCGTGAGGTTGGGAAACCGCTGCACCAGCGCACCGTCGATCGACGGCTTGTCGGTCGGCTGGTGGAACGAGGTGACGAACGTCTGCGGCTTGCCCTCGAGCGCGGCCGGCGACAGGATCATGAAGAAGTTGACCTTCATCGAATCCCAGTCGAGCTTGCGCAGGCTGGTCACCTTGGCGGTCACGGTCTCGCCGGCGATGTCGAAGCCGAGCGTATCGCCCAGCGACAGGCCGAGCCGCTCGGCGATGCCCTGCTCGACCGAGACCTCCTCGGCCGCGCCCTCGAACCAGCGGCCGGCGATCACCTGGTTGTGCGAGGGCAGCGTCGCGTTGTACGACAGGTTGAACTCGCGGTCGACCAGCCGCTGCGCGCGGGCATCGTCGTAGCGCTCGCCGGAAACGTTGCGATCGTTGATCGAGACCAGCCGGCCCCGGATCATCGGATAGAGCACGGCCCCGCGGATGCCGCCCGCTTCGATCGCCGCGGCCACGTCCGCGCGCTGGTCCGGCTGGATGTTGATCACGAACCGGTCCGGCGCGTCGGCCGGGCTCGCGCGGCGCCAGCTGTCGATCAGGTCGGTGCGGGTGATCGTCAGCAGCATCAGCGCCATCAGGCCCACCGACAACGCGACCAGTTGCGCCGTCGACGCGCCGGCCCGGCGCGACCACGATGCCATCGCGAGCCGGATCGGGGCGCCTGCGCCGGCCCGGGTGAGCACCCGGCGCAGCGGCGCGATCGACGCCACCAGCGCGCCGGCGACCGCGACGAACACCAGCGTGCCGCCGGCGAAGCCGCCGAACGCGATCATCACCAGCCGCCGGTCGGCGGCGAACCAGGCGAGCAGCGCGACGATCGCCGCCAGCGCCGCGATCACCGCGATCCACGACGACGCGCCGCCGGCGCCGAGCTCCCGGCGCAGCACCCGCAGCGGCGGCACACCCGCCAGCCGCAGGAACGGCCAGGCGCCGAAGCCGAGCAGCAGCACCATGCCCGCGGCCATCGCCTGCAGTCCGGGCAGCACCGTCGGCGGTGGCAGCGTCAGCACGA
>CADEEH010000265.1 GCA_902826305.1 uncultured Burkholderiales bacterium | reverse complement strand
TCGATGATCTTGTGCGACTTCTTGCCCTTGATGTGGGCGACGAAGCCGACACCACACGCGTCATGTTCGTTGGCGGGGTCGTACAGGCCGAAAGGCGCGGGTACCGAGGGGGGTTCGACCTGCATGCAAAATCCTCCGGAGACCGTTGGTCCAGGCTATGTTAGTATTTACTTTTGCCGAGATCCGCGTGTTTTCAGGACTTGCCGCAATGCAATGTCCGTCCGCGGGTGCGACCTTTCAATATACCTGACGCGGGCATGATTTTGAAGGCCGGCGCGGGGCGGGCCCGCCCCGGCAGCCGTCAGACCGGTTCGGCGCAGTCCGCGAGGGTGGCCCGCAGCGCCTCGTCGGGCACCTTCTGGACCCGGGCCCGGCCGAGCGCCTCGAGCAGCACGAAGCGGGGCGAGCCGCGTTCGGCCTTCTTGTCGACGCTCATCAGATCGATGTAGATGTCGGCCGGCCACGCCGGCCCCCCGACCGGCAACCCGGCGCCGCGGACCAGTTCACGCACGCGGATCGCATCGGCGGCGGTCAGCAGGTCGAGCCGGCGCGACAGGTCCGCCGCCATCACCATGCCGGCACCGACCGCCTCGCCGTGCAGCCACTGGCCGAAGCCGAGCCCGGCCTCGATCGCATGGCCGAACGTGTGCCCGAAGTTCAGGATCGCCCGCACCCCGGACTCGCGTTCGTCGCGACCGACGACACCGGCCTTGATCCGGCACGAACCGGCGACGATGCGCGCCAGCATCGCCGGTTCCCGCCGGCGCAGCGCCGGCAGCGCGGCCTCGACCTCGTCGAGATACGTGGTGTCGGCGATCGCGCCGTGTTTGATCACCTCGGCCAGTCCGGCACTCAGTTCGCGATCGGGCAGCGTATCCAGCGTGTCCACGTCGGCGACCACCAGCCGGGGCTGGTGGAACGCGCCCATCATGTTCTTGCCCTTCGGGTGGTTGATCCCGGTCTTGCCCCCGACCGAGGAGTCGACCTGCGCCAGCAGCGTGGTCGGCACCTGCACGAAGTCGATGCCGCGCTGGTAGACCGCCGCCGCGAAGCCGGCCATGTCGCCGACCACACCGCCGCCCAGCGCGATCACCAGGCTGCTGCGATCGAAGCGTGCCGCGAGCAATGCGTCGAACACCCGGTCGAGCACCGGCCAGGTCTTGTAGGCCTCGCCGTCCGGGAGGACGACGCGTTCGATCGACGCGGCCGCCCCGGCCAGCGACGCCTGCAGCCGATCGGCGTACAGCGGCGCCACCGTCTCGTTGGTGATGACCGCCACCGAACGCGCGTCGGCGAGTCGGCGCAACGGCTCGCAGCGGTCGATCAGGCCGGAGCCGATCAGGATCGGGTAGCTGCGCTCACCCAGGTCAACGGAAAGTTCGATCATCGGGACGTCTGCCGGGTTGCCTGCAAGCCCTACGAAGTTGCCCGAGGCGAGCTTCCGGGGGCCGGATCGGCGGGCCGGCCGACCCCGGCATCGAGGGCGCCGATTATAGCGTCGACCACCTTGTCGGCCGGCTGGCGCCCGGTGCGCACGACATGATGGGCCACCTCGGCATACAGCGGGTCGCGCTGGGCGACCAGCTCGCCGATGCGCTGGCGCGGATCCGCGGTCTGCAGCAGCGGTCGCTGCCGGTCGTGGCGCAGCCGCTGCCAGAGATCCGACGCGCTCGCCTTCAGGTAGACGACCGTGCCGCGCCCGCGCAGCCAGGCGCGATTGTCCGCCGCGAGCACCGCACCGCCGCCGGTGGCGAGCACCACCGACGGCCGCTGCGTCAGCTCGTCGATCAGGGTCGATTCGCGCCGGCGGAAGCCGGCTTCCCCCTCGAGATCGAAGATCGTCGTGATCGCCACGCCGCAACGCAGCTCGACCTCGCGGTCGACGTCGATGAACACCAGTCCGAGCCGCGTGGCGAGCCGGCGGCCGACCGTGGTCTTGCCGCAGCCCATCATGCCGACGAGGAAGATCGAGGCCATCGGGGGATTGTGGCAGGAACCGGAGGCACCACAAGACAGCGGAGGGCACCGCCGCCCCCAAAGGTGCCTTGATCCGAGCAAGACGGAGGGCGATGGACACAATCGGGCAGCGGAATTATGATGTGTACTCCGAAGACTTTTCATACACACCGATGCGGACGAACATCGTCATCGACGACAAACTGATGTCGGAGAGCCTGCGCTTGTCCGGCGCCAAGACGAAGCGCGAAGTCGTCGACCTTGCCCTGAGAACCCTCGTTCGGCTCGGCAAGCAGTCGCAACTCAGAAACCTCCGCGGGAACGTCCAGTGGCAGGGGGATCTCGATCGATTGAGGCGGGACAAGTGATCCTGGTGGATTCGAGCGTCTGGATCGACTATTTCCGAGGCAAGGCAACACCGCAGACAGACTGCCTGGACTATCTGCTGGACACCCTCCCTCTCGCGACAGGCGACCTGATACTGACCGAGGTCCTGCAAGGATTCGGATCGGATCGGCAGTTCGACGATGCCCGCCGGCTGATCGGCGCTTTGCACATGGTCGTTCTCGGCGGGTCGGAGATCGTGATCGAGGCAGCCAGGAACTATCGAAGACTACGCAAGCTGGGTGTGACGGCGAGGAAGACGATCGACACGGTCATCGCGACGCGCTGCATCGTCGATGGTCTGCAACTGTTGCACAGCGACCGGGATTTCGATCCGTTCGAACAGCACCTTGGACTGCAGTGCGTACGCCCCGGTGATTGACGGTCGAAATGCTCAGATCACCGCGACAAGTCGATGTGGGCCAGACCAAAATGCAAAGGGCGGCTTTCGCCGCCCTTTCCTCAGACCGCCCGAACGAGTCAGGGACAGGAAGGAGTGGTGTTGAAGTAGGGGAACGGACTCGAGGCGAACTGGGACTGGAGGCTTGTTGCCGGCTCCAGGGGATCCAGGGGATACGGTGCCGCCGTCGTCGAAAGCGACGATCGCGTCCGGATCACCGCTGGCGGCGGAGTGTTGTTGTCCGCGTCGTCCGCCAACATCAGGAGAGGAATGGGAAATGCATTGACGCCCTCGGTCCCGCCCACCCTTGCGGTAACTTCCACTTCGTAGTCGACCCAACCGGCAAAACTTTTCGGATACACGACGTTCATGACGGCGAGGCCGTTGGCGTCGGTCTGTCCGGTCACCGTGATCGAAGCGACGTTGCCCGGGGTCAGCAGGCGATCGCCGTTCACGTCCTCACCGGCGTCGCAGAAGCCGAAGTTCGAGGTATCTTCGGAGTCGACGCCACCAACACTCAAGACCCACCGGGCCCAAGTGCTGGCTGCTGGCGAGTACCAGTAGCCGATGTAGTACTTCTGTGGCCTGAGCGTCGCGAGAACTGTCGCATTGGGTTTCGGATTGCCAGCGTTGTCACTGACGATCGCGACGTACTTCTTCAAGTAGGAAAGCTGCGCATCGAGCGACTCGATCTTGTCATCGGTCCCCAGGCGGATCGACAGCTCACCGCGAGCAGAGTTTCCGGTATTGGCCGTTCCGGCTTGGTCGGAAACCGCGACCTGGAGTTCGGCCGGGGTGTTGCCCTCGACCGATGCCAGCACCTTCACGTTGCGGGGGGTCACGTCACCGACCAGTGACAACCGAGCGGTGGCGACACCGCTTGCATCCGTGGCGGCGGTGACAACCTGCACCAATACGCCGTTTAATGCGTCGTTGGCGGCGAACGTGACCGTCTTGTTCGAGACGGCCACACCGCTCAAGTCCGTGACGATCGCGGTCAGGTCGACCGGCGCCGTCTTGCTCGTCGCCAGCACCGTGGAACTGCCGAGCAGCCGGACGTTGAACTTCTGTTCCTGGTTGGTCGTGGTCGAACCGTTGGCCGCGTTCGTCGAGGTCGAGCCGGCACCGCCGGCACCCGATCCGCCGCATCCCACTGCGATCGCCGCGATCGCCAGCGAGACCCCGACAGCAGCCGCCTTGCGGCGAGTGGATCCGAAGATTGCTTTCATGTGCATTCCGAATTCGTGGAGAGGACTAGCTAGCGAAGCGATCAGCGCGACAGCGCGGTGTCGGTGATGACGCGCGGCGTCAGGAACACCAGCAGTTCGGTGCGATCGTTGGTGCGCTGGTTGTTCTTGAACAGGTGGCCGAGGATCGGGATGTCGCCCAGCAGCGGTACCTTGTTCGTGCGGCTGCGCTCGAACTGCTCGTAGATGCCGCCGATGACGACCGTGCCGCCGTTCTCGACCAGCACCGTCGTGCGCACGGCACGGGTGTCGATCGCGAAGCCGGCCGGGGTCAGCTGGCCGACCGAGTCGCGGTTGACCGCGACTTCCATGATCACGTTGCCTT
>CADEEH010000264.1 GCA_902826305.1 uncultured Burkholderiales bacterium | reverse complement strand
TGATGACGCCGGTGATCATCATCGGCGGCAAGATCTTCGGCTGGTTCACCGCCACCGAATCGGCCTGCATCGCGGTGCTGTACGCGGCAGTGCTGTCGATGGTCGTCTACCGCGAGATGAATCTCGCCGGCCTGAACGCCGCGCTGGTCGACACCGGACGGCTCGCGTCGGTTGCGCTGTTCTGCGTCGGCACCGCGAGTGCGTTCGGCTGGATGCTCGCCTACTACCAGATCCCGAAGGCAATCCTGGCCGGTGTCAGCGCCTGGCAGATGGGCGCGACGACGACCGGGTTCTTCATCGCGGGCGTGTTCCTGGTCGTCGGTTGTTTCCTCGATGCGATCCCGGCGATCATCATCGTCGGCACGATCCTGCAGCCGCTGGCGCAGGCGGTCGGCATGGATCCGGTGCACTTCGCGATGATCGGCATCGTGTCGCTCGCCTTCGGGCTGGTCACGCCGCCCTACGGGTTGTGCCTGATGATCGCCTGTGCGATCGCCGAGATCCGGATGATCGACGCGCTGAAGGACACGATGATCATGCTGCTGCCGATGCTCGGCGTGCTGGTCGCGCTGATCATCTGGCCCGAGGTCGCGCTGGTGCTGCCGAGGATGTTCTCGCCGGAACTGCTGCGCTGATCGAGGGCCGCACGAAGGACGAGTCGCCGAGGGACGAGTCGCGAGGAACGAGCCGATGAATGCGAACCGAGTGGTGATCCGACCCGTGACCAACCGCTTCGGCGCCGTCGTCGACGGGCTCGATCTGTCGCGGCCGCTGGCCGACGACACGTTCGCCGCACTCGAGGACGTGTTCTGGCGGCACTTGGTGCTGAAGATCCCCGCGCAGCGGCTGACCGCGCCGCAGTTCCACGCGTTCGCGCGCCGGGTCGGCGTGCCCGAGCCACACGTGATCGACCAGTTCCACCATCCGGAGCTGGCCGACATCCTGATCCTGTCGAACGTCCGTCGCGACGGCCGGCCGATCGGCCTGGCCGACGGCGGCACCTACTTCCACAGCGACTATTCGTACCTGCCGGTGCCGGCGCGGGCGACGCTGCTGTACTCGATCACGATCCCCTCGCGCGGCGGCGACACCCTGTTCGCCGACCAGCGCAGCGCATACGACGACCTGCCGGAAGGGATGAAGCGGCGGATCGATCCGCTGGTGGTGCGCCATCACTACGGCAACCGCGACGACCTCGACCGCGGCTCGCGGACGGTCGCCTCGGTGCTCAGCGACGAACAGGAAGCGAAGATGACCTGGGTCCGTCATCCGCTGGTCCGCGTGCATCCGGTCACCGGCCGCAAGGCGCTGTATGCGATCTCCGGCAGTTCGTTCGGCATCGACGGCATGCCGGATGACGAAGGCCGCGACCTGCTCGATGAACTGAAGCGGCACGCGACGCAGGCGTGTTACCGGCTGAACATGTCGTATGGCGTCGGCGACGTGGTGCTGTGGGACAACGCGTCGGTGCTGCACTCGGCGACGCTGACCGATCCGGACGATCCGAGGACGTTGTGGCGGATCACGGTCAAGCCGGCGCCCGGGGACCAGGTATCACATTCGGATACCTGAGGTCGGTCCCTCCGCCGAAAGCACCTGGAATGGATTCGAACGCCCTCGAACGACGGACACTGCCGGCTGGTCTTTTGCCGAGATCCCGATGACGATCGCATCATCCGCCGACACTGCTCGCCACCCCCGCCTGTTCGTCCGTTGGGCGCTGGGGCTCTTGCTGCTCTGGCTGATCGCGCTGCTGGCCGGACCGGCGCTGCTCGCGAGCGTTGGTGTGTCGTTGAACCCGCACGGCCATGTGCACCTGTACGCCCACGGTCACCCGTTCGTCGATGCCCGCAGCTGGTGGGGTGTGCCGAACACCCTCGACGTGGTGACCAACATCCCGCTGTTGCTGGCGGGCCTGTGGGGACTGCGGACGCTGCGACGGGTGCACATCCGGCTGCCGTCGATGCCCTCGGCCACGATCGATGCGTTGCAGGTATTCCTGGTCGGCCTGGTGTTCACCAGCCAGGCCTCGGCCTGGTATCACTGGGCACCGGACGCGGCGGGACTGGTCTGGGATCGACTGGGCATGGCCGTGACCTTCGCAGGTGCCCTGGGTCTGGCCGTGGCCGAGCGCGTCGGCCAGGCGCCGGCGCGGGCGACACTCTTCGTGGCCTGTGTGGCCGCGGCAGCGTCGGCGGTGCTGCCGTACTCCCACGGCAACGTGCTGCCCTGGGCGGTGGTGCAGTACGGGGGTGTCGCGCTGATCACCTGGGCCGCGCTGCGACGCCCCGCGCCGGATGCCATCGGCATCGGCATCGGCACACTGATCGCGCTGTATGTGCTGGCCAAGCTGCTGGAACTGGGCGACGAAGCGGTGTTCGATGCCACCGGCCGGTCAGTCTCGGGGCATAGCCTCAAGCACCTGCTGGCCGCCGGCGCCGCCTGGCCGGTGCTGTCCGGGTTGAACCGGATCAGTCCGATGCGGCAGCCCGCTCCGCGGTCGGCAACGACCACATCCATATCGCCACCGCCGCGCAGACCAGCGCCGGCAGCCACGCGATCACGCCGGTCAGCAGCCAGGCGGACACTGCCGAACTGATCGTCATCATCACGGTCGCCAGCTGCTTGGCCCGCAACGGCACCGCCCGCGAACGACGCCAGTCCGCGATCATCGGCCCGAAGCGCGGGTGCGCGAGCAGCCAGGCCTCGACGCGCTGGCTGCCACGCGCGAAGCAGGCGGCGGCCAGCAGCACGAACGGCGTCGTCGGCAACAGCGGCAGGAAGATCCCGATCACGCCCAGCACCAGCGCCACCACCCCGCCCGCGATCCACAGCGGCCTCGTCAGCGCCTTCACGTTCGATCGACTCCGGCCCGGATCGGAAGTGGCCGCAAGGGCCCGCGCATCGTCATGTCACCAGCCGCCACGAAACACGCGAGCCAACGCCACCCGAAACCCGAACTGGAAGCGTCGCGAGCAGGCCCGAGTTGGTCGGGAGGAGCGCAAGCGTACTGAAGTACGCTGAGCACCGCAGCGGCCAAATCGGGACGCGCAGCAGCTTCCAGCCGGGTTTCAATCGGCGAACTGACCGGCCGCCTTGATCACCGGCCCGTACCGCTGCACTTCCCGCGTCAGCCAAGACTGCAGCCCGGCCGGGCTCAGCTTCGCATCGTCGGCGACCACCGCACCCAGGTCGGCCATCCGCTGCGCGACCCCCGGATCCTGCAGCGCCGCGCGGATCGCCGCACCCATCTTGTCGATGGCATCCTTCGGTGTGCCTTTCGGCGCATAGACGCCGTGCCAGACGACGACCTCGAATCCCTGCAGGCCCTGCTCGGACAGCGTCGGCGCGTCCGGCAGCGACTTGAGGCGAGACGGCGTGGTCACGCCGTACAGCTTGACCGCGCCGGACTTGATGTGCGGGATCGTCTGCGTGGTCTGGTCACACAACAGGTCGACCTGGCCGCCGAGCAGCGCGATCATCGCCGGCCCGGTCCCCTGGTACGGGACCGTGGTCAGTTCGACACCGACCGCCTTCCGGAACAACATGCCGCACAGGTGCGAGACCGCACCGAGGCCGGCATGGGCGAGATTGATCTTGTCGGCGTTGGCCTTCAGGTAGGTCAGCAGTTCCGGCAGGTCCTTGGCCGGCAGGTCCTTGCGGCCGAGCAGCGTCATCGGCACGTCGACCACCTGGCTCACGTACTCGAAGTCGTTGAGCGGATCATAGGTGAGCTTGCGATACAGCGACGGCGCGGTCGCCATCCCGTTGTGATGGATCAGGAACGTGTAGCCGTCGGGCTGCGCACGCGCGACGCTGGCCGCGGCGATCGTGCCGCCGGCGCCGGTCTTGTTCTCCACGATCACGGTCTGGCCGAGGGTCTTCGGCATCACCGCGGCCAATGCGCGGGCGACGATGTCGGTCGGCCCGCCGGCGGCGAACGGGACGACCAGCGTGATCGGTCGGGCCGGCCAGGCCTGCGCGGCGGCGGTCAGCGGGACCGCGAGCGCAAGGCCGCCCAGCAGCAGGGTCGCGGCGGCGAGGCGCCGCCAGGAAGATGTCGTCGACAGGGGCATCGGGAGTCTCCTCGGCGTTGAAAGCGACGGCGATCGTGCGCCGCCTCGCGCCGAGGATACGCGATCGCCTGCCGACCGGCGGAGCAGCCCGCGGGCCGGTCCGGGTCCGGCCGGCGACCGGTCAGATCGCCTTTTCGGTCATCTGCCGGGCGATGTAGTCGGCCTGCCGGATCGCCAGCGAGACGATGGTCAGCGTCGGATTCTCCGCGCCGCCGGTGGTGAACTGGCTGCCGTCGGAGATGAACAGGTTC